>WRFE01000107.1 GCA_009778965.1 Candidatus Endomicrobium labiotermitis | reverse complement strand
TCAAAAAATTAACATCTCACACATTAATTCGGGTATTTATTTCGTTAAGATAACCACCGAACAAAGCGAAGTAGTGAAGAAAATAGTGAAACAATAAAAAACATTAAATAATTATCAAAATTCAATAACACAATAAATTTTAAACACATGAAAAAAATCATCCTATCTATTTGTTTATTAACATTTTTGCACGTTGCTTCGGCGCAAAATATGAACGCCGTTTTGTTTACCGTAGGAAAAGAATCCGTTACGGCTACAGAATTTATCAATACATTTAATAAAAACAATGCGCTGGAGAAAGCTACGGAAAAGGAATTGAGAGACTATTTGGACTTGTTTATTAACTTTAAACTTAAAGTGATGGACGGAATTGATACCCAAATAGATACAGCAATGGACTTTAGAAGAGAATTGGCATCTTACAGAGCGCAATCCGCACAATCCTATTTAGTGGATAAAGAAGTAACGGAACAGCTTATTAAAGAAGCCATTGAAAGAAGTAAACAGATGCTTCGCGCTTCGCATATTTTGATTATGGTAGATGCAGATGCTTCGCCGAAAGACACTTTAATAGCTTACAATAAAGCGCTTGACATTAGAAAAAAAATACTCTCCGGTGCCATCACTTTTCCTGAGGCAGCCGTTCAGTTTTCCGAAGATCCTTCCGCGCGTGATGAAATGCGAGGCGGCAGACCTCAATACGGGGATCAAGGAGATTTGGGATATTTTTCTGCTTTCGATTTGATCTATCCTTTTGAAACTGTTGCTTATAACACGCCGGTGGGCGGAATTTCCATGCCTGTTCGCACGCAATTTGGCTACCACCTCGTTTGGGTGCAAGATAGACAACCTGCAATTTCAAAAATTGACATTTCTCAAATTTTATTATTGGATACTGCTGCCCGTTTTGGACGCATAAGCCCGCAAGTGCAAGAAAAACTGACACTTATAGAACAAGCGCTTAAAGACGGAGAAGATTTTGCCGCGCTTGCCGAAAAATATACCGAAGACCCAATGTCGAAAGAAAAAGGCGGAAGACTGGAGGCTTTTCCTCCGAATCGCCGCCCGGGAGACTTTGTAAAACAGGTGCTTGCGCTGAAAGAAAATCAAATATCCCCACCATTTCCCTCCGTTATTGGATGGCACATTATTAAACTCCATGAGTTGGTTGCGCCGGAAATAAAAGACGAAGAAATGCGCTATACCGTGGTTACGAAAATTCAAAGAGATTCGCGCTCTACAAAAAGCGTAGAATCGCTGTTGGAAAAACTAAAAAAAGAATATAATTTTTCTGATAAAGGTAAAAGTGCGGCATTCAATCTGTTATTGAAAAAATTAAATACGGAAACCACGATGCCTCCTGCAGCGGATTTATTGGCTTTGTCGGGCATTAAGAAGTTAAAACCTATGGCTACTTTTGCCAACCAAACTATTACCATACAGGATTTTATTCATTATTTAGATCGCTTTAATGGCAAAGAACTCAATAAGCAAGTTGAGACTTTTTTAAATACTCACTTTGAGAATTTTATAAAAGATATCATGCTTAAATATGAATATGATAATTTAGAGAACAAATATCCTGAATATAAAGAGCTTATCAGAGAATATCATCACGGGATGATTTTGTTTGAAATGAATAATGAAAGAGTTTGGAGCGAATCTTTAAAAGATAGTGTAGCATTGGAACTATTTTATGAAAAAATAAAGTTTAGCCATTTAGACGCAGAAGGAAACCCCAAACCGCTTTTGGAAATCAGATCGGCTGTACTTACTGAATATCAGGATGAATTGGAAAGAGAATGGTTGAGCGCATTGCGAGAAAGATACCCGGTATGGATCAACGAAGAATTATTTCAAACTATACTGAAAAACAAGTGAGAAAATTAAGTTTATGTTTTCTTGCTTTGTGGCTTATTACAGGTTGCCGGTCCCTCGATAATTCCGGCAATTCCATTGTCGCAGAGGCATTTCACTATAAGTTGTATTTATCGGAGGTAATGAAAAAAACGCCCTATTTTGCCTCGAAAGAAGATTCTTTACTTTTCATGGATCAATATGTAGAAGATTGGATATTGCGACAAACATTAATGGCGCGGGCGAAGCAAAAGTTGACGTCGGCGGAACAGGATTTTTCTTCACAAATAGCGCAATACAAAGAGCAACTGCTGATTAACGCTTATCTGCAAAAAATAAGCAAAGATTCCGCACTTTTTGCGGTGCCCACAAGTGAACTTTATGATTTTATTAATGAAACAAAAGCCGACCACACGCCCGAATATCGGGAAATGGTGAAACTGAACTACATCCGGCTCTCGGAACGGTCTAAAATTTACAATCAGGTAAAAAAGTTGTTCTTTGAAGAGCCCAACAGAGCGAAAGCCATGCAACAATTGGAGCTGCTTTGCGCCGATACCGTTGAGTATTACTTAGATAACGCCCGTTGGTTTTACGCAGATTTTATAGAAAAAGAGTTTCCTTTTTCTTTTTCCGATGCAGGCATTAAGGATAAACTTGACATTGTGCAAGATGGCCATCGCTATTTGATTTTAATTTTGGATAG
>WRFE01000106.1 GCA_009778965.1 Candidatus Endomicrobium labiotermitis | reverse complement strand
TATTGCAATAGGCGCAAGATATCCAAAAAATAGCGATAATAATATTGGTTATCCAACTCAAAAGCCAACAAAATTGTTAGAACGAATTATTAAATGCGCCAGCAAAGAAGGAGACATAGTCCTCGACCCCTTTGTCGGCGGTGGAACAACCATTGTTGTAGCCGACAAACTCAAAAGAAAATGGATAGGAATTGACCAATCGGTCGCAGCAATCAAAGTTTCTGACTTACGTCTCAAAAATCAACAGGGGTTATATTCTGAACCTTATGATTTACAACTTCATACTTATAATAGTATTTCCCTGCGCAATAAAAACCCATTTGAATTTGAAACCTTTATTATAAAAGAATTTGGAGGTATTCCAAATATAAAACAACGAAATGACTTTGGGTTGGACGGTAAAATGCCCGACAACACTCCAATACAGGTAAAAGGAAGCGATAATATCGGACGCAATGTGATTGATAATTTTTTTGCTGCCGTTCAACGTTATGACAAAAAATTGTTTGATAAAAATATAGAAAATGGGAAACCTGTGGGCTATATTATTGCTTATTCTTTCAGTAAGACAGCGGTTGAAGAGGTTGCTCGTCTTAAAAACAAACAGCGTATCATAATCGAACTAAAAAAGGTCAACGAAATAATCTCTGTGGGCGACCCGCCTGAAGTATCGTTAACCGCAGATGAAATAGAACGTAATAAATATGCTTTTAATGCAGCAACAAAAAGCGACGTAGGTATAGAATTTTTTTCGTGGGACTTCAATCACAAGCCTGATGAAGGATTCAAAGCAGAGGTTTATATGGATAAAGAGGGGAAACAGGTGCGTAAACTAAACCCCGGCGAACATCATATTGCAGTTGAAGCCGTTGACAAAAAAGGATTGGACGGAATGGATGCAATAAAACTTAATGTAAAAGATTCAAATTGAACAATAAGAAAAAATTCCTCAAACAATCTGAAAAAATCGCTTTTGATTTAAAACATCGGGAAACTATCCGATATAATATTTCAAAATATGATGCCGCTTTTGAAATCGGGAAAAAACGCTATCAACGTTTAGATTTCGCAAAGAATGACGCTTCCAGAATAAAAAGGGATGCCATTCGCAACCTCCCTTTTTTATTGGAAACATTTGAAAATTCGGCTGTTAAAAATGGGATTGAAGTTTTATGGGCGAAAGATAGCAAAGAAGCAATTGAATATTTAAAAAATATAGCGCTTGAAGCAGACGTTAAAACGGTTGTTAAAAGTAAATCAATGACAACCGAGGAAATAGATTTTAATGAAGAGTTTGAGAAAATTGGCGTCAAATCGGTAGAAACAGATTTAGGAGAGTTTATTGTTCAGACGGCAGGCGAAAAACCTTACCACATATTAACCCCCGCTATGCACAAGTCGCGAAAAGAAGTTGCAGAACTTTTCAACCAAAATTTTGGCACGCATAAAGACGCCTCTGCTGATGAGTTGGCTGCTTATGCAAGGAAACATTTGCGGAAAGATTTTGAAGAGGCAGAAATGGGAGTTACAGGCGCTAATTTTCTGATTGCCAAAGAAGGGGCTATCTCCCTCACTGAAAATGAAGGAAATGGATTATTTTCGCTGTCATTCCCTAAAATTCACGTTGTTATTGCAGGTATTGAAAAGATAATCCCGTCAATTGAAGATTTAGACCTCTTTTTACCATTATTAGGATGCCATGGAACGGGACAACAGATTTCAGTTTACAATTCGATAGTGTTCGGACCGCGAAAAAATGATGAGAAAAACGGACCTAGACGTATGACAGTAATTTTACTCGATAACGGAAGAACAAATCTTTATGCAAAACCCGTTCAATCAGAAGCCTTAACTTGTATCCGCTGCGGAGCGTGTCTTAATAATTGCCCCATTTATAAAAATATTGGCGGATATACCTACAATACTGTTTATACAGGTCCGATAGGCGCGGTTATTATGCCTCATCTTGCTAATTTTAAGGAATTTAACCATTTAAGTTTTGCCTGTTCTTTATGCGGAAAGTGTTACGAAAATTGTCCCGTAAAAATCAATTTACCGAAACTGCTCCTCGAAAACAGACGCGAAGCAATCGAAGCAACAAGACAACCTGTATCTGAAAAGGTAATATTTTCGGGAATATCGTGGCTGTTTGGCTCGTCAAACCGATTAGATATTGTAAACGGCTCAGTTAAAACGTTTTTCTCTAAAATTATAAGCAATAAAATTTATGGGAAAAAGCGAGCTTCGCAAAAATTTGCTAAAAAATCATTTAGGGAGGAGTGGGGAAATTCTTTTTATCTATAAAAAAATCCCAAATATTTTTATTTTTCCATAGATAAAAGTATTTTTGCAAAAAATTTTATTGTGATGAGACGGAAAATTTATGACAAATTAGTCAACTGGAAAAATAAACCTGAAAGAATGCCGCTTATTGTAAATGGCGCTCGGCAGGTTGGGAAAAGTCATATTCTTAAAGAGTTTGGAGAGAGGGAGTTTGACAAGTATATTATTCTTAATCTTGAGATTGACAAAGCATTAAGAGAAAAATTCGAGGATGATCTAACTCCAAAAAGTTTAATTCAATATTTGGAATCGGCACATTCTAAACGAATTATGCCCAACAAGACGCTTATAATTTTTGATGAAATACAGGCTTGTGAAAGAGCGCTAACAGCTTTGAAATATTTTTGTGAGCAAACTCCTGAATATCATATTGCTGCGGCAGGTTCTTTGTTGGGTGTT
>WRFE01000105.1 GCA_009778965.1 Candidatus Endomicrobium labiotermitis | reverse complement strand
AGCTTTTACCTATTGGCGTTGGAGAACCTGATGACGGCGGGCTTTTAGCCCTATTCTGCGTCGTTCTTCCAACGCCCTTATACGCTTAATTATATATTCTTTTTAAGGAACAATTCTGTGTTGCAAAGCAATCGCAGAATTTATAAATTTAATAGATTCTGGAGTGGCAACTCAAGAAGTAATAATTCAAAAACAAAATCAAACCGCCAATCTTCAAAAAATCATTGAAATTTCGTTTGTTTTGTGGTATAAATTTATCTATGAAGCTTGTTGATTTTTTACCGGACTTTTTAAATGATATAATAGCCATAGAAGAACAATCTTTCCTGCATCCATGGAAAGAAAAAATGTTTCTTGATTCCGCGGCTAATGAATTAGTCAGCTTTAAAGTTATTGTTGAAAACGAAAAAGTTGCCGGATATTGTTTGTTTTGGATTTTGGAAGGACAGGCGGAAATATTAAATATTGCCGTTTCTCCGGATTTCCGTCGCCGTTCTTTTGCGAAACAAATGTTGCAATATATAATTGAATGTTCAAAAGAAAAAGACACGGAATGTGTTTTTCTTGATGTCAGGGCAGGCAATTCGGCGGCAATCTCACTTTATGAATCGTTTGGTTTTGAAAAAACAGGCATCAGAAAAAAATATTATACCGGTATATCCGGAAAAGAAGACGCTTTAATTTTAAGGAAAAAATTAAAATGAAAAAAAGTATACTTTTGGCTTTAGGTTTTGTCTTTTTTATGCAAAGTTCGGTTTTTGCGTCGACTGCAGTTAACTACAACGCTTACAGAGCTTATCTTAAAGGCGTGCTGGCTTTAAAAGCGGGAAAAATTGAAGATGCCAGAAAAGAGTATGAAAGAGTTATTTCTTTGGATCCGCAGGCATTAATCGTGTATAAAGATTTGATTTATTTGTACTGGCAGGCAGGCAATAAAGACAAAGCTTTTAAAATAGCGGAACGCATAGAAGAACTTGACGGAAACAATGCCCAGACGGCGATTTTTTTGGGTACATTTTATCTTGTCGCAAACGAGCCCGCCAATGCAAAAAAATACTGGGAAAAAACTTTAGAGCTTGATCCTGAAAATGAAACAGCCACTGTTTATCTCGCGGCGTATTATTATTCTGACAACAAACTTAGCGAATCTGCCGAATACTGGAACAAATTTTTAGACCAGCAGCCGGATTCAGCGGCAGGTTATCTGCAGCTTGCTATGGTTCAGGAAAAGCTCGGTAAATTTGAAGACGCTTTGGCGTCTTACGATAAAGTAATATCGTTAAAACCCGAAGCAATGGAAGCCTATCTTTCAAAAGCAAGAATATACGAAGCCAATAAACAATACGATTTGGCTATTGCCGAATACGAAGATTACATGAAAGTTTTTCCCGACAATATGTACGTTTTAATGTATCTAGGGAAATCTTATTTTGAAGCTGGGAATGTGGAAAAAGCCAGAGATATATTTATAAAAGCAAAAAAAGGGCTTCCCGGTGACGTTACTCCAAATTATTGGCTTGGCATTGTATATGAAAGAATGGGACAAATAGACAAATCCGCCGCAGAATTTGAAAAAGTTTATGAAAAAGAAAAGAGCGTGGCGATACTTGCCCGTTTAGGTTATTATTACTCGATACTTAAAGATTACGCTAAAGCAGAAAAACGATTTAAATCTGCTTTGGAACAAGAACCTTATAATCACGAACTTTTGTATTTAACGGCTTTAAATTATATGGACTGGGAAAAATACGATAAATCTATACAATATCTTATAAAAACAGTTGAACAAAAGCCTGATTTGATTGACGCTTATTTCTTTTTAGGCTCAGCTTATGAAAAAAGTAAAGATTACGACAATGCCGAAAAAATGTTTTTAAGAACGTTAGAAATGAATCCGGATCATACAAGAGCATTAAATTATCTTGGATATATGTACGCGGACAGAAACATAAAACTTCGGGAAGCCGAACAATATTTGATTAGGGCAATAAACCTTGAACCGCAAAACGGTGCGTTTCAGGATTCTCTCGGGTGGCTCTATTACAGGCAGGGTAATTATGAAGCTGCCGCAAATCTTTTATTGTCCGCGGCAAACCTTACAAGAGATCCGCTGGTATATGATCATCTCGGCGACGCTTATGTAGAGCTTGGCAGAATAGGCGAAGCGTGGATAGCATATGCATTATCATTTGATATAAAGTCTGATAAGAACGTTAAAAAGAAACTCGATATGGTGCAGGCAAAAATTCCTAAAGAAGATCTTCACAAACAAATGCTTTTAAGAAGCGAAAGTAACTTTCTTAAGCTGTTTTCATTTAAAGCGGGTTTTGTTTCAAAGATTAGTTCCGGCGTTTTTAGCATAAAAACATATATTCCTTTTAACTATGTAAAAAATGAAGGCGTAAGTATAGAAATTCCCGGAAGATTTGTAATGGGCGGCGCTATGGTGTATATAGAAAACGGTCAGGTATCTTATGTGCCGCAAGCCGTGAAAGAATATATTCCCGCCGAAATGACCGGACTTATGGATTTTGCCGCATTGATTTTTAACAGAGATTTTTACAGACAGTTTGATAATGCCAAAACTGTACAAAAAGGCAAAAAGATAATTTATTCCACAGACGACGGTTCGGAGCTTGTCTTAAATCTTGAAACTGCTTTAATAGAAAAAATTTCAAAAAACGATATGGTTGTAGAACTTTCAGCGTATAAAAAATTTATAGCTTCAAGACTTCCGTCAAAAATT
>WRFE01000104.1 GCA_009778965.1 Candidatus Endomicrobium labiotermitis | reverse complement strand
TTGCGGCAAAACCTTTTGCATAAACAGCCGCTGACACGCAATTAATTAATGCCATGGCTATTGGCAAAATATTAATTGTAAATCCGCGAATTGTTAGCAGCGATAGTATGAATATGTCGGTATAGTTGTTGTTATCCTGCTTTCTGAAAACTTGTTTTATTCTGGTAGATAAAATTTTGAAAACAAACGGGAAAAGAGGGATACATGTAAAAATTACAGCAATAAAAATGCGTTTCATAAACATGCCTTCATGAAAAAACAGCACAAAAACAACCAAGAGTAAACAGGCTACTGAAATTAGAACATGAACAAATCGTTTTGGATATTTTGTTTTTTGTATTACGTTCTTACACAACGAAAAAATGTTATTGCAAGTCCAGTAAATTACCAGCCCTGAAGGCGAATTATAGAGCAATAAGAGAAATATTGCCGCTATACCATAAAGTTGAAATTTATCTTTTGCGGCAAAACCTTTTGCATAAACAGCCGCTGACACGCAATTAATTAATGCCATGGCTATTGGCAAAATATTAATTGTAAATCCGCGAATTGTTAGCAGCGAATCTGGTTTTGCAAGATCGGCTATAGGACCAAAGGATACGTTATGAATGACTTCAAGATTTGCAAGATAATGATATGCTGCAATAAAAAATGGAATTTGAATAAATAAGGAAAAACTTGATCTGAGCGCATATATTGGGTGATAACCGTTTTGCCGATAATAGATTGCAGTACGCATAAATCGCTCATTGCCTGAAAATACAGCTTTAATGTTATCAACTACTGGTTTTAATTTTTTCTTTATTTCCTGTTCTGCAAGTTGATATTTCTCCGCCATAAAGTAAAACGGCAACAAAAGAACGCTAATCGCAAAAGAAACGCCCAATATTGACAAAGCCGGATCTTTAAAAATCCTAAAAGCAAAAACGTAACATAGCCCTATTATTTGTTCAATAGGGAATATAAACACGTTGTATAAAATATCCATCATAATTTTATCTTATTTTTTTTAAATGTTTCCAACCTTCGTCAAAAAATCAACAATACGTTTTCCCGATTCTCCCCGGTATTGCCACATCATCTTTTTTGCTTCCCGACGGTTATTTTTCAACTCTTCGTTTTGCGAAAGATTTTGTATGGTTTCTTTTATGGAATCAAGATTTGCTGCGTCAAGTTCCAGACCTATATTCCTCAAAGTTTGAATATAGAATGGTTCTTCTTTCAGAAAGTGCGCATCATAAGGTCGTAAATCCAATCCGCGTAAACTTATGATTACAGGTTTATCAAACAGGAAAACATAATCATAAATAATTCCAGAGAAATCGGAAATCATAACGTCTGCCTTTGAAAGCGAATGTATATTGTCATGATGATAGTCCCATTCGACATTCGGATTTTTTTTGTATTGTTCTGTAAGCCTTTCAATTATTGCTTTTTCAACAATCGCAGACTGAGGGTGAGGTCGAACAATGATTCGCCAGCCTGTTTTTGCGAGCGGCTCAAGAAGTTTTTCGCCGTATAATTTAAGTAAAGCCGAATCCCCCCAAGATGGCGAAACAAGAACGGTAAACAGGCGTTCTTCTTCGACAGGAAGATTTTTTATTTTCTCGCTGTTCAAATCAAAAAATGTATTTCCAACAACAACCAATTGTTTTTCAGGAAGATTTCTTATGCTTTCCAAATAACGAATTTCGTTTATTTCCATATCGCTGGAAAGAAGAACGGAATCATAATAGTCCAGTGCAAACATGCGATACGTCATAGAAGAACCAGCGGGAGCATGTTGAATATGGCAATAATGCCTAACGTTTTTTGAACGTTTCCATTGCAATACATCAAGATCCGGCGTGGTAGCCAAGACGACGTCGGCAGACAAAAAATTGAGATATGCGATTGCTTTATTCCCTTTTCCAATGTATTTTCCTTTAACATATTTAAAATCAGAAGCAAAAACAGGATCATCAACAGATGATGTAAGGTAAAGAACGTCAATTTTACGCGATTCAAATTCTTCAAGAACAATTTTGAAAAATACCCAATAACGTTTGTCTTCTGCGTAAATTACGTATTTATTTTGTGTTTGATCTGTTTTTTTCTCACGAAAAAGAAAAACTCTAATTTTGAGTAAAATGGTGCGGATTAAAAAATAACCCGCTGCCACTATACTAACTAATATAGCAAAAAGTGCGCTTCCGGTACCCGGGTCTATGTTAGAGTGGTAAAAATTTCATTTTGTTCCGGGAATAAGTTCAAGAATTTCCTTTATTGGCATACACAGTTTGTCGGCTTCGCTTGCCCGCTGATATTCGAGAATGGTTGTCGCTACTTTGAGCATTGCAGGATACGAGGCTCTTAACATGTGATTGGCATAAATGACAATATTGACGCCCCATTGCTTCAGTTCGTCTTCCGTAACATGGTGATAGGTGGTGGGAACAACCACTATCGGAGTATTTTTATCAACGCTTCGATACTGCAAACAAAACTCTTTAATATCATCGCCGGTTTTATCCTTGCTGTGAATCATAATTCCGTCTGCTCCTGCATTTACGTATGCGTGTGCGCGGGTAAGCGCATCGGTTACAGGTTGTCCGCATATCAGGCTTTCTATACGGGCAATGATCATAAAATCTTTAGTAATCTGAGCGTTTTTTCCGGCTTTTATTTTTACGCAAAAATCTTCAATAGTGTCCTGCGTTTGAAGCACATCGGTTCCGAAAAGAGAATTTTTCTTCAATCCGGTTTTGTCCTCA
>WRFE01000103.1 GCA_009778965.1 Candidatus Endomicrobium labiotermitis | reverse complement strand
GGCAGCGTTAAATATTTCGGCAAAGACATAAAAGATTATGATATAGATGAGTTTTCCACAATTGTACAGATGATTTTTCAAAACCCTTACGCATCATTAAATCCGAAGCTTAGAATAAAATCGTCTTTGCTTGAGGCTTTCGGCTCTGTAAAACCCGTAAATGCAGATGATATTCTTGAAGAAACTCTCAAAAATGTCGGGCTTGAAAAAGAAATCCTCGGAAAATTTCCGCATCAGTTTTCTGGAGGGCAAAGGCAGAGAATAGCCGTAGCCAGAGCTTTAATTAAAAAGCCTAAACTTATTGTTGCGGATGAGCCTTTTGCGTCTCTTGATATTTATTCGCAAAATCTTATAACCGAAATTTTTACAAATATAAGAAAAAATACCGGAGTTTCGATTATTCTTATAACGCATGATATTGCCGCTGCCGCAAAATTCACGGATAGAATGATAATTATGAATGAGGGGAAAATAATAAAAGACGGTTTGGCTGAAAATATTTTTAAAGAAAAAGAAAATACTTATATAACTAATTTATTGGCGTCAATGGAATTATAAAATTTTCCTCTCCAGTGTCCGGGAGAGGATTAAGGTGAGGGCGGAAAAATAGTATTGCACCTTCACCCCGCCCTCTCCCTGATGAGGGAGAGGAAGAAAAACTAAAATATTATGAAAAATATTATTAAAACTATTAACGATTTATCCATAGGTTATAAAGTTTACGGCGTAGGCGGATTTGTAAGGGATTTGCTTATAAACCGCAAACCAGTCGATATAGATTTGGCTGTTGATAAAAATGCTTCAAAATTCGCCTCGGCTATTGCTAAGAAGTTTAAATCAAAAGTTGTAACGCTTGACGAGTCAAATAAAATATACAGAATAATGCTCAAAAACGAAGCTGTTTCAAATATAGATATATCGCTTCTTGACGGAAAAAATATTGAAGAAGATTTGTCGCGCAGGGATTTTACGCTTAACGCTTTTGCTTTTGAGTTAAAATATTTTGATTCTTATAAAAAACATCTGATATCTCCGAATAAAACCGCTTTAAAAGATTTGAAATCCAAAACTATTAATATGGTTTCCAAAGAAGCTTTTATAAGCGATCCTTTAAGAATGCTCAGGGCTTTTAGGTTTTCTGCCGAGCTCGGATTCAAAATATCTGAAAATACATTAAAACAAATAAAGAAAAACGCTGCTCTTATAAAGAAATCCGCCGGCGAAAGAATAAAAAACGAATTTTTCAGAACACTTAACTCAAAGTCCGCGTCAAAAATTATATTGATTATGGATAACTGCGGTTTGCTTGGTGAAGTTTTTCCCGAAATTAAAAATATGAAAAAAGCTCCTAAAAAATATTATTACCATCCGGGCGGGCTTTTTCAGCATTCTTTAGAAACTATGTCGAGCGTTGAAAATATAACGAATAATATTGATAAGTATTTTCCTGTTAGTTTTAAGTATATGCAGGAACATTTTTCAAATGCAGAAGTTTATTCGGAAAATGTTAACAGAATTAATCTTTTGAAATTTGCCGCTTTGTTTCATGACAGCGCCAAGCCTGAAACAGCAAAAAAAGACGGCGATAAAATGCGTTTTCTCGGGCACGATGAAATAGGCGCGAAAAAGATTGAAGAAATTATGAAATCCCTTAAAATGAGCAAAAAAGATATTTCTGCCGCTGTGTTTTTAGTAAAAAATCATATGCGTCCTTCTACTCTTACAAGAAAAAATGTTGTTACTCAAAAAGCTTCTTTGAAATTTTTCAGGGACATAGGTGAAAATACTCCCGATTTGCTTATTCTTTCAATGGCCGACTGGCATTCTTATAAAAATCTCAAAAAATTTTCCAGGAAAGAATTAAAAGCGCAGGAAAAGTCCGTTAATAAAATGATGGATTATTATTACGAACTTAAAAATGCTAAACCGCTGCCTAAAATAATTGACGGTAATATTATAATGAAGAAATTTGGTCTAAAGCCGGGCCCCTGGATTGGCAACCTTATGAAATTGGTTGTTGAGAAGCAGCAGGAAGGGGAAATATCCGATCAAAAAGCAGCTTTAAGCCTTATATCGTCAAAATTGACACAAATCAAAAAAAAGTATAAAATCAAACTATAAAAAATTTATAATTTGTCCCCGAGTGTTTCTATGGGAGGACCCAAGTTCTTATTTATTTGCGGGTGTAGTTCAATGGTAGAATGGAAGCTTCCCAAGCGTGAGGTCTTTGAATACATTTAGCCTGCTTACGTTAGCGCAAAAATAGATACAATGTGAGGCGGACTGACGAAACAATAGTGAGACTATTGCTAGGAAGTCCAACAAAACAGTGTGCTATTTTTGCGCTAACCCTTTGGGCTGCACGATTTTTTTGATAATTTTTTAAATTTTGTCTTATCAATATTTCCGATATTGCTTTTGCCAAAATTTAAAAAATTAACTGTCGCGGGCATAGTTCAGTGGTAGAATGAAAGCTTCCCAAGCTTTAGATGTGGGTTCGATTCCCATTGCCCGCTCCATTCAAAAATCTCTAGCAGCGCAAGCATGTTAAATGTACTCAAAGACCTCCGATGTGGGTTCGATTCCCATCACCCGCTCCATCTTTCCTTTTTTAAGTCCTCAGCCTGAAAAACCCCTAATAAATAAGGATTTTTTAGGGGTTTGATTAAATTTTTTTGAAATAGAACCCGGAAGGCGTAATCAAACTCTGCAATCTCTGCCGTGTATTCAAATCAGATACTTTCCATAGATTAACGGCATTGCCTAAAATAAACTTTGTAAAGTCCCAGCATTCCTTTACATTTATATCTTCCGAGTTCTCAAACAGGATTTCTATCTTGTCTATTTCAGCGTTTACTATTTTCAATTCTTCAGTCCCGTCATCTTCCGTGATTTTGTTTCTTCTCATAAGGCTTATGATTTCGCTCTTTTCCTTTTTAAAGGATTCAATTTTCCTCATAGCAGTTTCTTTTTGCGCCTGTTCTTCCTGAGTCTTTTCGTTGAATTTATCAATAACTAATTTTTCAAATAACGCCATTGATTTAGAATTAGGCTTTATAT
>WRFE01000102.1 GCA_009778965.1 Candidatus Endomicrobium labiotermitis | reverse complement strand
ATAGCGGTTCCTTTGGGCGTTGTAGGTTCTTTGTATACTCTTTTTCTAACGGGTCAGACTATTAATTCCATATCAATGTTAGGGTTTATCATGCTTGTAGGAAACGTTACCAACATATCTATTTTGCTTGTGGACAGGTATAATCTTATGATTGAAACCGAAAAAGAGAACAATAACGGGAAAATTCCGGATATACTTACTCTTAAGCACAAAGTTTTGGAAACTACCGTAAATCACGTGCGTCCGATATCCATGACAACGCTCACAACCGTTGCCTCGCTTATTCCTCTTGCAATAGGATTCGGCGGAGCGTCAACCAATCAGCCTATGGCCATTGCGGTTGTAGGCGGTTTATTTTTTGCTCTTATACTGGCTTTAATTTTTGTCCCTTACGTATATCTTATGGCGAAAGGAATGAGAAACAGTGATGAAGCGGAATTGTTTGATCCGCTGTTTTCCACTAATAAAAAGAAAGACCCGGATACTCCTTGGGGATAAAAGCTGATGATAGAAAAGAAAATCGCTTTTATCAGCGATTTTGACGGTACAATTACAAAAGAAGATTTTTTTAATATGGTTATAGAGCGTCTGCTTACGCCTGACGATTTAAAACCGTGGCAGGATTATCTAGATAAAAAAATTACTCACTATCAGGCGCTCGGAGAAATTTTCTCCAAAATACGTATTTCTCAAAGCAAACTTGAACAATTTATACAAAGCATAGAAATAGATCCTTATTTTACGCAAACGCTTGATGTATGCAAAACTTTAAAAATTCCAATTTATATATGCAGCGCCGGTATGGACTATTATATTTTGAAAAGAATACCTCGCGAAATTGAAAAGTATAATATAACGCTTCTTTCAAATAAAGGAGAATATTCTCCAGAAATAGGCTTTACGTTGACTCCTCCTCCAAGCGACCATATGTTTTTTAATAAAAACACAGGTATTTCCAAAGAAGCGCTTGTAGAGCATTTAAAGAATCAAGGTTTTTTTACGATATATGCCGGAGACGGTATTCCTGATCTTAAAGCGGCAAAAATTGCCGATACAGTATTTGCAAAAAGCGTTCTTTTGGAATTGTGCCGAAAACAAAATATAAAAACCTTAGAGTTTAACGATTTCAGGGATATTACGAAATATATAAAACAGCTGAAGATGGGATGTTGAGAGGTTGAGTAACGGCGTTGTCTTTGTTTTTACTCATCTTCCCACCATCTCATCCTCTCATCTTCTACGAGGCTACCATGTCTGTAAACAAAGCAATAAATATTCCATCCCTTTTAAAAATAGGTTCGGGAAAAATTTCCAAAATAGGGAAATATCTTTACGACAGGCAGTACTTTAAAGCCGCGCTGTTTTTCAGCAGCGGAATAGAAGACGTTGTAGGTACAGAACTTTACGGCGGGTTAAAAAAATTCGGTATTGAAGTTGTGCATAAAGATTCAATATCCGATATAAATATAGAAAATATAATTCATACGGCTTTTAAAATTCCTGCGACTGTAAATGTTTTAATAGGCATAGGCGGTGGAAAATCTTTAGATTACAGCAAATATTGCGCGCATATTTTAAAAATTCCGTTTATAAGCGTGCCGACTTCCGTATCAAACGACGGTTTTTGCAGTCCGAATGCCTCTCTTTTGGTTGAAGGTAAAAGAAAAAGCGTGAAATCAAGTATTCCTTACGGAGTTGTCGCAGATATAGATGTTATTATCAACGCTCCGGAAGAAACTTTTTATTCCGGTATCGGCGATATGATCGCAAAGGTCAGCGCGCTTTGGGATTGGAAAGAAGCATTCAATAAAAAGCTAAGTGATTATAGTGATTTTGCGGCATTGCTTGCAGGAAATTCTCTGGATTCTTTATACTATGCCGAAGCTTTCGCGAATTTCAAGTCAAAAGAATTTTACGCGAAATTAGTAAATTCTCTGGTTATCAGCGGGATAGCCATGGAAGTGGCGGATTCGTCAAGACCGGCAAGCGGAAGCGAACATCTGATTTCGCATGCTTTAGATTATATTTCATTATCTCCGAGAATTCATGGAATACAAACGGGCGTAGCGGCTTATTTATGCGCGCGTCTTCAAAACAATAATACCGGAAATATCGGCGCATTTCTTGAAAACACGGGATTTGTAGGATTTGTAGGTAAAGCTCCTTTTGACAAACAAACATTCATAAAAGCCATAGAATATGCCCCGAAAGTAAAAAGCGATTATTACACAATATTAAGCGAAAAAGATTCTTTGGAAAAAGCGATAAACCTGATAGAAAGCGACAAGATTTTGAAAGAAATGATAAAATGAAATAAATCATTTTAAAAACCGGGAAGCTGTATAAAAAGGTAGACAATAGTTAATAATTTGCCTATAATTACAACAAACTAATGAAAAGAAAAATATTAATCAGTTTTTTAGCTGTGATTTTTTCTGTTTCCCAGTGCTTCGCTGACGGCGGGGGCACTACGGTTTTTAATTTCTTAAAAATGCCTTTAAACGCACAAGTTGCCTCAATGGCGGGTATATCTTCAATATTTGTTTCCGCCGCCGCTTTAAATCCGTCGCTAATAGCTTTTTCCGAAAAGCCCGTGCTTTCAGCGGCTTACGCCTTTCATTTTCAAAATGTAAATTATAATTCCTTAAGTTTTTCATATCCTTTCAAAAAATTCGGCATGAACATTACTTACGGCGGTATGAATTACGGCCATATAGATTCTTTTATTGAGTCAAACGGAGATTATGAGTATAACGGCTCCGTAAACGCGGATGACGCTTTTGTAAGCGTGGGCATAGGCAAAGAAATAACAGAGAATATTTTGCTTGGAGCTTCGGCAAAATATGTGTGGCAAAAAATAGATGACAGCAGTATTGACGGAATAGCGTTTTCTTTTTCAGGAACATATCTTTTTTCCGATTATACATTTTATTTTTCCGGCGGGGTTGAAAATATCGGGCCTAAAGTTGACGAATATGATCTTCCGTCAAGCGTTTTTGTCGATTTTGTAGATTCATTGTCCGATTTTATCCCGTTTTCCTACGCTGTAGGACTAAGGGCTTATTTT
>WRFE01000101.1 GCA_009778965.1 Candidatus Endomicrobium labiotermitis | reverse complement strand
TGAAATGGATAATTCGGAAGTGAGAACCATCGCAATGGGTTCCACAGACGGAATGAAGAGAGGAATGCTTGCGTCGAGAACTTATGCTCCGATAAGCGTTCCCGTAGGAGAAAAGACGCTTGGCAGAATTTTTAATGTTTTAGGCAAACCCATAGATGCTTTAGGCGAAATTGAAGCGTCTGTTGAAAGACATCCCATTCACAGAAAATCTCCGGATTTTACCGAACAAAAAACAACTCCGGAAATGCTTGAAACGGGACTTAAAGTCATAGACTTGATTTCTCCATTTACCAAAGGCGGAAAAATAGGAATTTTCGGCGGCGCGGGAGTCGGAAAAACAGTTATTGTTAAAGAACTTATAAGAAATATTGCAGCTGTTCATAAAGGTCATTCTGTTTTTGCCGGCGTCGGGGAAAGAACAAGAGAAGGAACTGATTTATGGATGGAAATGGTAGAGTCAAAAGTTATGGATAAAACCGTTTTGGTTTTCGGACAAATGAACGAACCTCCCGGAAACAGAATGAGAGTCGCTTTGACAGGTCTTACCATGGCGGAATATTTCCGCGATCAAAAAGGCGAAGATGTTCTTTTATTTATAGATAATATTTTCAGATTCGCGCAGGCAGGCAGCGAAGTTTCGGCATTGCTCGGAAGAATGCCGTCAGCCGTAGGTTATCAGCCGAATCTGGCTTTGGATATGGGCGATTTACAGGAAAGAATAACATCAACCAATAAAGGTTCTGTTACTTCCGTTCAGGCTGTTTATGTTCCCGCCGACGATTATACCGATCCGGCGCCGGTCGCGATTTTTGCTCATTTAGACGCAACGCTGACTTTGGATAGAGCTATTATGGAACAAGGGCTTTATCCGGCGGTAAATCCTTTAACTTCCGCGTCGAGACTTTTAGATCCGAATATTATCGGAGAAGACCATTATAATACGGCAATGGCAGTTAAAAAGATTTTGCAGAAATATAAAGATTTGCAGGATATTATAGCGATTTTAGGTATGGATGAGCTTTCGGATGAAGATAAGCTTACCGTTTCCAGAGCCAGAAAAGTCCAGAGATTTTTGACTCAGCCTATGTATGTTGCCGAAACTTTTACGGGGCTTGAGGGAAGATATGTCAAAACATCGGATACAATAAAAGGTTTTAAAGGTATTATAGAAGGAAAATATGATTCTCTGCCGGAACAGGCTTTTTATATGGTGGGAACAATTGAAGAAGCGGTAGCAAAAGCAGGAAAGACAAAATAAAAAGTTCAAAGTTCAGAGTACAAAGTTCAAATATAGTATTTCGGCTTTGCCGAAATTTATTATAGGTTTTCGTAAAACGAAAATACATAATTTTAACTTTGTTCTTTGTTATTTGAAATTTGTTGTTTTAAGGATTTTTATGAACACATTTGAAATAGAAATTTTATCTCCCGAAGGCAGCGCGTATAAAGGTTTTGCAACGTCGGTTATGTTTCCGACGGCGGCAGGCGTGATTACTGTTTTGGCGGGGCATACAAATCTTATTACAAGACTTGTCGCGGGTAATATTTTAATAGAAACTCCCGAAGAAAAAAAAGAGATTTCCGTTACCGGCGGATTTATCGAGATTTCCGAAAACCGCGTCAATGTTGTTTCCGAATTTGCGATTCCGTCTGACGAATCAAATAAATATAAAGTAGAGCAGGCTGTGAATCTTGCAAAAGAAATGAAAGCCAAGAGAAAAAATATGGTTGATTTGTCCGCTGTTGAAAACGAACTAAAAAAAGCGGTGTTTGAACTAAAATCAAATGTAGGATTGAAGAGGAAAAAACAATGAAAAAAATGTTGCAGTTTGCTTTCTTGTCATTTTTTTTATTTGTTTTATTTTCCTGTTCTAATACGGGGAAAAAAGATAATTTCGGAGTTTTAGGCCCTGATGACCAAATAGCCGGAAAAGCTGTTGTAACAGCGAAAAAAATCGAAACAGGCAGGTATGAAAACGGAGCCCCGAAAGGTTATAAATATGTTTCTCCCGATGGAGATACTGTTTATGCAGTGGAAAGTATAGACAGTAAAGGGATAAAGACGATTGTTGAAGGCAAAATTCCCGACGGTTTGATTGTTCAGTATTATGATAAAGGAAATATAGCCGCGGAATATAATTATAACGCGGGAAGGTTTGAAGGAGTAGTTAAAGAATATTATCCGAATAACAATGTTGCTTCGGTAAGGAATTATAAAGCCGGAGAGCTTCACGGTCCTTTAAAAGAGTATTATCCTAACAAAATTATTAAAGAAGAAGCTTCTTATGCTAACGGTTTGCTGTCCGGAGTTGTCCGTAAATATTCCGATACGGGTACTCTTTTGTCGAGAGCGGAATATAAAGACGGCGAACTTAACGGAGTATTTAAAGAGTTTTTTGTCAACGGGAAGACAAAGATTGAAATCGAATATATGAACGGAAAAAGAGAAGGGTTTAGAAGAGAGTTTGATTCCAGCGGCGTGCTTCTTGCGGAATTCAACTATTCCAGAGACAAACTTGAAGGAATATCTAAAAAATTTTATGAAGACGGCAGCATACAGACGATTATGAATTTTTCCAATAATCTCCAGCACGGGGAAACAAAAATATTCAGTAATAATAATTCGGAAATACCTATTTACATAGATACATACGTTAAGGGGAAATTGGTTAAAAGACAAGCGTTTAGCAATAAAGGCGAGCTTATTTTTACGTTAAATTATTAAATTTTTTATTACGGGAGAGCGTTATGTCAGGTCATAATAAATGGGCAAGTATTAAACACAAAAAAGCAATTACTGACGCGAAAAAAGGGAAAGCTTTTACAAAAATTATAAGAGAAATCGTAGTTGCCACTAAAGAAGGCGGCGCGTTGATTGAAAATAACGCCCGTTTAAGAAAAGCCATAGATGACGCTAAAGAAGCGAATATGCCGCAGGACAACATAAAAAAAGCCATTCAGAGAGGAAGCGGTGAAATTCCGGGTGCGATTTACGAAGAAATGGTTTATGAAGGCTATGGACCGGCAGGCGTTGCTTTGATAGTAGAGGCTACTACCGATAATAAAAACAGAACGGCATCTGAAATAAGAAAAAT
>WRFE01000100.1 GCA_009778965.1 Candidatus Endomicrobium labiotermitis | reverse complement strand
TGTTGCTGTTATGCGTAAACTTCTGATTATTATTAACAATGTTTGTAAAGATTTTTATTTGAAAACTTCTTTTACCAGCGCTTAACTGTTTTTATATCAACTTTTTAAGTGGGTTGATGACAATTAATTAAAAAAACATGAAAAACATAAACTTTATTAAGTTTCCTAAAAAGTATGAGTCCGTTTTGAAAAAGGCGGTATTACTTACTTTGAAATCCGAAAAAATACAAAAATGCGAAATTAATTTTATTATGGTTTCGGATGTTCAGATTAAAAAACTGAATATAAAATACAGAAAAACGCATCGTATAACAGATGTTATTTCTTTTTTGGTTGTCCCCGAACTTTTTGCGGGCGACATATACATTTCGAAAGGACGTTCCCAAAAACAGGCTAAAAAATATAAAAATATATGGGAACAGGAGCTTGCATATCTTGTCATTCACGGAACGCTTCATCTTTGCGGGTACACGGATTATGATCCGGAAAATAAAGCGAAAATGTTTGCAAAACAGGATAAAATATTTAAATGCTTAACTTTTTAGAGTTAATCGCTCTTGTATTCCTCGTAATCATAGCCGCGTGGACATCGGCAGCGGAAATCGGTATAACGAGCCTTTCAAAATACAGAGTCAAAAAACTCATTGCCCAGGTTCCTAAACTTTCAGCCTCGTTGTCTTCATGGCTTAAATCTCCCTATTATCTTTTAACCGTGCTTTTAACCGTAAGCGTTATAACCGATATGCTTATAAGCTTTTTATCTACATTGGTTATGACTGATGTTTTTTCTATGGTAAACAGGCATGTTATGGAAGCTGTCGCCTGGGTTATGACTTCTTTTGTTTTGCTTGTTATCGGCGAAATAGTCCCGAAATTTTACGCGAGAGCCAATTCCGAAAAGATGACGATTTTTTCCGTGCCTATTCTGGACAAATTCGCCAAAATTTTAAAACCTTTTTTATATCCGGTAATAAAAATTACCGAATTCATATCTCCCAAAACATCTCCCAATTTATCAAACGAACTTAGCAAAGAAGAAATTGAAGGTTTGCTTTCCGAAGGCGGGCAGGCGGGCGCCATAGATAAAGAAACCGACTCCATGCTTAAAAGAACCATGGGCTTTGGAGATCTTTCCGTCAAAAGAATAATGACGCGTTTTGAAGATATAGATTCCGTGGATTTATCGCTTGAAGAAGAAACTTTTTTCGATAAAGCCGTGGAAACTTCAAGAAGCCGTATTCCCGTTTACATAAAAAATAAGGAAAACATAATTGGGTATGTGCATATAAAAGATATTTTGTGGAGCTGGAAAGAAAATAAAGGGCAGTTTGTCAGATCTCTTCTTAAACCTCCTTATTATGTCAGCGAAGACAAAAAAATAAAAGATTTGCTTAAAGAATTTCAAAGCGGTAAAACTCATATCGCTTTTGTTAAAGACAGAAACGATAATATAACGGGTATGGTTACGCTTGAGGATATTTTGGAGGAAGTCGTCGGGGAAATTATCGACGAATACGAATATAACGGATGATAATAATAGCAATTAAAATCATTATCTTTTTTATCCTTACCGGATCTCTTGCCTTTTTCAACGGCGCGGAAACCGCTATTACCAGTTTATCTCAGGCTTATTTGAGAAAACAGAAAGAATCAGGGGCTAAGAAATCGCGCGCGATAATTTATTGGGAAACGCATACTGAAGAGATGATAGCTGCCATGGTTATAGGCATGAATTTGTCTATTGTAGGCATGGGCGTTGTCGCGGCTTCTTTGGCGTATGATTTCAACGCGGTGTTCGATATCAGAAATAATTTTTTAAACGCGCTGTTTCCGATTGTTTCAATAGTTGTCGCCCTTATTTTCGGGAATATTTTTCCGAAAACTTTCGCGCGTTATAACTCTGAAAAAGCAGGTATTATTGTTTTGCCGCTGATAATAATATTTTCTAAAGTTTTTAAACATGTTATAAAGTTTTTATCGGGCATATCCAACAATATAATAAAAATATTCCAAAAGAAAAAAGAAACGCAGGAGGTAAAAGCCGACGAAATAGATTTTCTTCTTTCAAATGAAACTACGTCGCCGCTTTCCGAAGAAGGCAGAGAACTTGTAAGCAATATTATGGATTTTGCGCAAAGAAGAATATCGCAGGTGATGGTTCCCAGAGCGGAAATATTCGCTGTGGATATTGAGGATAAAAAAGAAGACGTTATCAATAAAATTATAGAAACAAAATATTCGCGGGTTCCTGTTTATAAAGGCACTCTTAACGATATTATAGGCGTTATATACAGCAAAGATTTGGCTATAGCGTGGCGTAATTCTGACATAATAATCATGGAGGATTTAATAAGACCGGCGTATTATGTTCCTGACAGCGCCAGAGTAGATAAAATGCTTAAAGAATTTAAAACAGGACATCAGCATATAGCTGTAGTTGTCGATGAGTTTGGCTCTACTGTGGGTATTGTGTCTATTGAAGATTTGCTTGAAGAGATCGTCGGCGAAGTGTGGGACGAATACGATATGAAAGAAAAAACTATAGTTCCTTACGGAGATAATTCATATCTTGTCCAGGCGCATGAATCGGTGGTAGATTTAAACACAGAGCTGGATTTGAATGTTCCCGAAGACGAGGATTATTCTACTGTTAACGGCTGGGTTATAAGTCTTTTTGACAAAATTCCAGATACCGGAGAAAAAATTAAGTGGCAAAATCTGGAAATAGAAATTCAGGACGCTGACGAAAAAATGGTGAACAGAATCATATTACGGCAGATAACAAAGAACAAAGAATAAAGTACACGCATATGTTATTCTGCGTTGCAGAGCAATCGCAGAATCTATAAATCCATAGACACTGCGACTTCGCGCAGTGTGACAAAATGCAGAAAGTTGTTAATTGGAGTTCAAAGTGTATTACCAAATAAAAGGGCTTGTTTTAAATTCCAATACACACGGGGAAGCCGATAAAATCGCCACTATCTATTCTTATGAGTGGGGAAAAATTCAGGCTATTGTTCCCAGCGCAAAAAAAATTGCCGCGAAACTTTCCGCAGCCATCGAGCCTTTAACCGAAAGCGAATTTATGGTTT
>WRFE01000099.1 GCA_009778965.1 Candidatus Endomicrobium labiotermitis | reverse complement strand
TATTTTAAAGAACCTTATTCCGGCATATTAAAACCTATAATTATCGGCGATAAGACTACTTTAGATCCCGATATAAAAAACGCTTTTTCGGATGCCGGCGTAGTACACGTGCTTATTGTAAGCGGACTGCATGTCGGTTTTATCGGCGCTATGATTTTAGGATTATTCAAGCTTTGCGGTTTGCCGCTGAAAAAAGCCGCTCTTTTAACCATACCTTTCATTTTTTTATATGCCGTTGCGACAGGCGCAAATCCGCCGGCAATACGCGCGGCAATAACATTTTCATGCGTTTTGGTTTCTCTATCGCTTAACAGAGAATCTCTTGTGTATAACGCAATGGCGCTGTCAGCAGTTTTAATTTTGCTTTTCCAGCCTCAGCAGCTTTTTACGGCTTCATTTCAAATGTCTTACGGAGCGACGCTAGGAATAATCTGCTTTTACCGCGGCGTTTTCAGTATTTTCGGAAATATTAAAAACCGCATACTGAAATTTTTCTGCGAAGTTTTTTCGGTTACAGTTTCAGCGCAAATTCCGCTTATTCCTATTTGCATGTATTATTTCGGAAAAGTTTCAATAATATCGTTTGTCGCGAATTTAGTTGTCGTTCCTCTTATAAGCATAATTTTGTTTTCAGGAATGATATTTTATTTTATGACGTTTATTTCTTCATTTGGTGCTTTAATAATTTCCTACGTGATATCCGCGTTATTATATTTTATGATATCGGCGGCCGTATTTTTCGGAACGCTTAAATACGCTTCGTTTTTTGTAGCAAAACCGTCTATTACCAAATTATTTTTCTTTTTTGCTTTTATTTTCGCCGCGTGTTATTATAAAGGTAAAAAGCGTTTTATTATTACAGCGGTTTTATTGTTTGCGTACTTATGTTATCTTTTCATCCCACAATTTCTAGAAAGAAATACAATATCTTCGCAGACTTATGAAGGAAACAACATAACGGTTTTGCATATGAAGTACAGGAAGGAAAATTTGTTTGAAATTTATAACAATTCTAAATATTATGATCGGTCTTTTATAAATTCGTTTAAACAGTTTTTGGATTTTTCAGGAATAAAAAAAGCCGGCGTAACAGCGATCGGCTTTGATAAAAACAGAATTGAAAATGATTTGAAAGACAAAGATATTACTATTTCATTTCGTCAAAATAATTAAACAGCGTAAAAGTGTCATCGCCGTACATCAATACCGCGAAATTTAAATCATAACCCTTTTTTGAAGGTTTAATACTGCCGATTTTATCACCCGCGGAAACTATATCTCCAATATTTACGTCAACAGTCCTCAACATCCCGTAATATATAAAATAATTTTGCCCCGGATTATAAATCCAGACTGCATTTCCTCCGATAGAATTTAAAGCTCCTTTTTTAACATAAACCACTATACCGTTATTAGCGGCAACAACAACTGCCTCTTCCAAAACAGTATTCTTTTTCAAATTTTCCGGAACTATAAAAAACTTTAAATACGGCTGGGAAAGAAATTCGTCTCCTTCAAAAAATTTAGGATCTCTGAAAGATAAATTTATGAATGAAGTAAGTTTTTTGAAATTTTTAACATCGCGTTTAGTAAAACCGGACACAGGAAATATCCATTCCAGATTTTCGGTTATATCTTTGTCTTTTATTTCTTCGTTAAGTTTAGGAACAAGCCTTTCGGATTTAAACTTTGCTTCCGCCGAAGTAAGGTTTCCTTTTCTAAGTTCGTTTTCATAGTCAGACCAGTTTTTTATAGCGTCCGCAAACGCTATAGCCGAAATACATGCGAAACTAACCGCAAAAATAATCTTTTTCATTTTTTATCACCATTCCAAATGCCAAAGCAAATAAAA
This sequence comes from Candidatus Endomicrobium labiotermitis, assembly GCA_009778965.1. GTDB lineage: Bacteria > Elusimicrobiota > Endomicrobiia > Endomicrobiales > Endomicrobiaceae > Endomicrobium > Endomicrobium labiotermitis. The sequence continues at coordinate 1,250 of WRFE01000099.1, read as the reverse complement.
CAAAAAACTTTTTGTTTAAAATTTTATATAATTATGAATATTGCAAATTATAGCAAAATTGGAAAAACCTATGAAATACAGCGCCGGCATTATTTACAATAAAAACAAACCGAATGCAAAAAAACTTGCATTTACCGTTGCCGCTTGGCTGAAAAACAATAAATGCAGAGCTTTTGTAAGTGATTCTCATTCGGCAAAACCTAAAAAAGCAGACTTTGTTTTATCTATAGGCGGAGACGGAACAATGCTTAAGGTTATACGAACTTTTTCGCCTTTGGGCGTTCCCGTAAAAGGTATAAACTTGGGTTCTTTAGGTTTTTTAACAGATACGGCTACAAACGAAATATTCGCATTGCTCAATAATATATTTAAAATCGGAATAAAATTTGAAAAAAGAGTTTTGCTTTCAGCGGAATTTACATATAACGGCAAAAAAATTAAAACTATAGCAGCAAATGACTGTGTTGTCCGGTCTTTGTCGGGTGGAAAACTTATAACCATTGACGTAAGCACGGACAAACAATTTACAGCCGAGTATAAATGCGACGGAATGATAATAGCAACTCCTACAGGTTCTACCGCGTATTCTCTTGCGGCATCCGGTCCTATAGTTTATCCGAATCTGCCGGTTTTTATAATTACCCCTATATCACCGCACACGCTGACGCAAAGACCGATGATACTTTCTGACAAAAACAACATTGTGGTATCAGCGAAAAATAAACATAATAACGGAAAAATTTTATTATCTATTGACGGACAAGAAAATTACTCGCTTATCAATGCAAGCAAGGTTAAATTCTCTTTATATAAAAAACCGCTGAAACTTATAAAAAACGGAAGTAAATCTTATTTTGAAACGCTTAAGAAAAAACTGCACTGGAGCGTTTAAAACGGCAAATGACTAACAATCTATGTTATTAAATTTAACTATCAAAAATTATGCCTTAATTGAAGACTTAAACATAGAATTCGCTCCGGGATTTACCGTTATATCCGGCGAAACAGGAGCCGGAAAATCCATACTTGTAAAATCCATAGAACTTCTGACAGGAGCACGGGCGGATTCTTCGGCAATACGCTCCGGAGCTTCAATGTGCTCAATAGCGGCGTCTTTTGAGTATAAAGATAAAAGAATTGCCGATTTTTTAGATAATATTTCAATTCCTTCAAACGATAATACTGTTTTAATCCGCAGAACCATTGAAAATACCGGCAAAAGTAAAGCCTTTATAAACGACTCGCCTGTA
>WRFE01000098.1 GCA_009778965.1 Candidatus Endomicrobium labiotermitis | reverse complement strand
TTATGCAGATGTTGTAACTAATTATGAATCATTGACGGTAAAAGAAGGTCTTGCAAATCCTCAAGGTTTTGATGCATTAAGCATAGTTGCGCTCAATGATAATAATATATTGAAATTAAGTGCAGAAATGCTTAACCAGACGAATGCAGTGCAGGTAATAAATGAAATATATATTGATGCCTCAATAGCAGACAAAATACCTGCGATAGAGCAAAATCTGACTAACCTTGCGAGCAAATCTGTTGCGGTACAAACAGAAGCATCCACACCTGCAAAAGCGGTGAATGGAGTTCTCCAGTCTCCTGTGGGAGCGATAGCTGAAGGAGCAGTAAAAGCAATAAGCGGCGAATCAAATGTAATAGAACTTCCAACAAGTAAGAAATGTCTTGTAAACGCGGTTGAGGTATTAGGAAAAACACTGTCGCCTGTAAGCACAATAAAGAATGCAAGCGAGCCTAAAACTGCAGTTGAGTCATTGCTTGCCGCGGGTTCAAAAGAAGAACAGGCATTACCGTTGAGAGTATTAAATGAAGCGGGTTATGAAATAAGAGTAATAGATGTGGAAAAACTTGCTGATATGAAGCTTAATACGGAAGGATTTGTAGCATATCTGAACAAAGGAACAGACATTGGACATGCGGTAGCAGTAACGAATATATCTGAAGGAAAAGTAACGTATGTAAGCGAAGGAAAGAAACAGACAGTATCAGTAGACGAGTTTAGAAAAGAAGGTTTTGAGGGAATAACGGCGCTGGATGGAAAAACCATATCTGATAACAGATTAATGATACAGGACAGGAAGATAGAATCTTCAGGACTTAGCGATATTTTTGGCGAAGAATTTACAGAAAAAGCAATATTTGGACAGATGAAGCCTGGAGAAATAAAGAATGCGTTGTTGTATATGCTGCTTGTACGTAAAGATTTCAATGCGATAGCGGAAGCAGTCGGAGTTGATGCGGAAGGTGTGAAATCGGGAACAATTGGAAAAGAAGGAATAATGAATGCTTATCAGAAGCGTTTAAGCGTTATAGTTGATGCCGGTGCGAAAGGAATAATAAACGAAGCAGAAATGGGAGCAGAAATAGAGTTGTTGGGAATGGAAAGAGATGTACTGATAACGGTAGCTACGAGTGAGTTCAAAGGCAAGCTTGTAGATATGTTTAATCAGGAAGAATTAAGCGCGAATGATATAGGAGTAATATCATCGCAGTTAATAATAAGCAAAGCTGTAAATATGAATGTAATGATAGAAGGGTTAGCACAGTATATATCACCTGTAGTAAGTGAAACAAAAGTGAAAGAAGAAAGAAGTTTGGCAGAAGCGTTGTCAGACTTTAAAAATGCAGTTGAGAAGAAGCAGACTATGAAAGAGAAGTTTGTGGACTATTTCACAAGCCAGCGAATAATAGATGATGCATTGCCTGCGTTTGACGCAAGAGAAGAGATAAAGAAAGGCAAGAGAGGAATAGCAATGTCGCCGTTGATGGCAAGAGCAGTAGCTCAATCGGCGTAAGAGAAATAGACAAAAAAAGAAGCGGACTGATAGCGAATATCAGTCCGCTTCTTTTTTATTTTGATATCGTGCTAAAAAATGCTTAAATATTTGTATGAATAAATTGAATTTAATAAAACCAGAGCTTTTGCTTCCCGCGGGATCTTTGTCGGGGCTTAAAACCGCGCTTTTGTACGGCGCGGACGCTGTATATGCCGGTCTTCCCGAAATATCTTTGCGCGCGAAATCGAAATTTCCTTTGGAAGAAGTAGAAGAAGGAGTTTCGCTTATACGCAAAGCAGGCAAAAAAATTTATTTTGCGTTAAATTTATTTTCGCATAACGCTGATATTACCCGAATTGAAAACTTTACTAAAACCATAAAAAATTTAAATCCTGACGGCGTAATTATTTCCGACCCGGGAATTTTCCAATACGTTAAAAAAGAAATCCCCGAAATATCAATACATATTTCTACACAGGCAAATGTTTGTTCATGGCTCACCGTGGATTTTTGGAAAAATATGGGTGCGGACTTGTGCGTTTTAGGCAGGGAAGTAAGTTTTATCGAAGCATGTGAAATCAGAAAAAAATGCGGAGACATCCGTCTTGAAATTTTTATTCACGGCGCTATGTGTATAAGTTATTCGGGCAGATGTTTAATGTCCGCATTTATGGCTTCCCGCAGCGCAAACCGCGGCGCGTGCGCGCATTCGTGCAGATGGAAGTATAAGAGCAAAATGCTTTTGGAAGAGGAGCTTCGTCCCGGGGAATATATGGAGCTTGAAGAAGACGAGCATGGCTCGTATATTCTTAATTCAAAAGATTTATGCCTTATGCCTAAACTTGATAAAATTTTGTCTATCGGCCTGGATTCTTTAAAAATTGAAGGAAGAACAAAAACCGAATATTATGTCGCACAAACGGCAAGAGCGTACAGAAAAGCTATTGACGATTATTTCAACAGCCCCGAAACCTGGACTCCTGACATTTATATGAAAGAGCTTTTAACCCTGCAAAACCGGGGCTATACTTTAGGTTTTTTTGACGGCATTCCAGGACAGGATGCTCAGGACTATAAAGACACTACAAGCAGAAGCGAGTGGCGCAATGCCGGAGTAGTAAAAGAAAATAAAGACGGTTTTTTAACCGTGGCGCTCCGCCACAAACTTAAAAAAGGAGACGAAATAGAAATTCTGCCGCCTTTGCGTTTTGAGCCTGTAAAAATAAAACTTGAGAAAATGTTTGATGCGGAAGATAACAGAATAGTAGAAGAAATCGCTCCAGGAAAAACTAATCAGTCCGTAATAATTCCCATAGAAAAGGAGCAAGGCTCTCTTTGTCCGGAAAATACGGTTATAAGGATTAGAATTTAAAATTACGAATTACAAATTACGGATTACGAATCAACGACAAAAGGCATAAAAAACAGATTGCCGGTTAAGCCCGCAAAGACTATAATAGAAACAATGAAAAAACGAATCCTTTTATCATTTTTATTCATGCTTTTTTTCTCTGTCTGCATATACGCCAGACAAGAGCTGATAACTTATGACTTAAACGGCAATCCTTTCATCCGTTTTGATATTGCCGACGGTTCAGGAGAAAACTACGCGGACGGCAAAAACCCGGCAGGCGATGAATTTTTTTGGACTCTTGTCCCCCAGCATATAAAAGCTTTTGAAAACGCTTCATTTTGTTGGGCTCAGCTGT
>WRFE01000097.1 GCA_009778965.1 Candidatus Endomicrobium labiotermitis | reverse complement strand
CATGTGTTTCAGAAGAGCCGTATGCGGGAAATCCGCACGTACGGTTCTGTGAGGGGCTCTTGGCACGCCTTTCACGTAAATCTTTTTATTATTTTGAAAGGAGTGTCGAGCTGTCTACTCGACTAAAATGGAACATATTGATTTAACTATAAAATCTGTAATAGAAAGTATAAACGATGATACAACAGCCGAAATTGAATATTCGTATAATCAAAATGTAAAAACAAAAGAAGACGGAATATATTTGTTAAATCGAATTAATGAAATAATATTTTTAAATGATATACCGCAATCATTTTTATCGTGGTATCATTTATGGCTTGTAAGCATTAATTATTTTGCAGGTTATCATGACGAGGCGAAAAAATCTTTAAACTTTTGTGATAATTTATTTTTAAATGACGAACAAAAGAAACTAAAAGAAAAATTTGCAGTAATGTTTGGCTTTCACGAATTTTATAATGATTGGAATATTTTTGAAACTGAAAATATAATTTTTCATTACAGAAAAGATAAAAATAGCAAGACTGATATTGACGCATTTGTTTTATCAAGAGAAAATGCGTTTATCAAAATACAAAGTTTCTTTGACAGCAAAATTCACAGAAAAATTGATTTTTATTTATGGGATTCAAGGGAAGAAGCCTTTTCAGTTTTACAGCGTCATTTAGGTTTTGCGATTGGACAATATTATTTGATTCATAATGCGGCAGACCAATCTATCGGTCACGAAATAACCCATATAATTACTCACTATATAGACGGAGCAAAATCCATAACTTCTTTAATTTGCGAAGGTGCGGCGGTTTTATTTGACCAGTCACCTGAACGGGATAACATAAAATTTGCAAAATTAATGATGGAAAAAAACAATGTTACAGCAGTAGATATAAAAGCATTATGGCAAAACTTTTTCATATTATCATCAGGGATAACATATTCAACAGCGGTTGTTTTTGCCCAAAATCTGCTTAATAAATTCGGCAAAGAAAAATATATAGAAATCATAAAAACACAAACTTATGACGAGGTATGCTTTATTTTAGGAAAAGATAATTTAGAAGCTGTAATTGAAGAAACACAAGAAATGATTAACACCGCATTATAAGCATTTTCAGGAAGTTTAGGGGATGTTTCATTGCCACTAAAAAAAGGTGAGTATTTCGAGCAAAATATCTCATAGCATACTACCGAGAGTATGTTACTCTATTTTTATATCATTTTGGGGAGCGTGATTTCATGGGTAAAACATCATCATCAGCAAAGCGCAAGTATAACAATAGCGCGTACCGTCGGTATGAGTTTTCGATTGGTTTAGATAAAAAATTAAACTATATTTTAGAGGATTTTAAGGAAAACGGCGGTAATGTTTCCGAGCTGATCAAAACAACGCTTGCAGAACATTTCGGAGTAGATCCCGACGAGGATTTTTTTCCGTTTAAGTACGACAAAGACGGAGTTTTGATTAAAATTGAGCTGAAAAACAGTAAAAACTCAGAGTAATCAGTCGGGGCGGGTCGCAGGCAAGGGCTTCCTCGGAACAATTTACGGGACAGCTGAGTACCTCGTTCCATACAGGTATCGCCGTAAATTTTCCTCGTCACCCATTGGGGCATACCACGTTTGCGCTGACGCGCCGGGCTGAATAAGAAAAGCAAGTTAGGGAGAAAAGATTTTATGAAAAGTAAAAAGATGAGCGAAGAACAGGTCGAAGAATTAGTTTCTCAGACGGTCGCAGATATGGCATTCGAGGGATTCATCTGTACCGATGAGGACAAGGAACGCATACGGCGCATCGGTCGAGGCGAGAGTACCGCCGACGAAGAAGTCGAAAAAATAATAGCGGCATATAGTCGAGTTAAGAGTTAAGGAGTGTGTGATATGCTAAAAACCAAAAGTAAAAATAAAACATTTTCAAAAAAGAGTTTCCGGAATTATTCCCGGAGGAGAACGACCCAGTGCATTCCAGATACTGGGTGTGAAAACAAAAAAGGCAGGTGAAAAAATTGAGCGAATCCAAAGAGAAGAAACGCAGGGAGAGCGTTCACCTTGATGAGACGGTCAAGCTGTTGTTCGAGGTGTCCAAAGAGCTACTTGTACAAACCTTAAACAGCTTATTTAACGAAAAGTATAGTGCTGACAGCGTGACGATAGATAAAACAGCGACAGAATATCCGAAAAATGACTTTTCGATGTTGCGGGCAGATATATTTATAAAAATCACGGAGCATAAACCGCACCATTTTCATGTCGAGGTGGAAACCGAGCCGAGCAACGATATAGCGGTTAGGGTATTTGAGTACGACGTCATGAAGGCTATAAGCAACTGGCGGTTAGAAGGCAATACAACGGGTACTCCCGAGTTATTTATGCCAAAATCGGTGGTAATCCATATCGAGGGCGGCGGCAGTATTCCGCAGAAGCACCACAGCGTAAAATTAAATATGGCGGACGGTAAAAGTATAAATTATACAGCCAAAATAATGCGGTACTGGGAATACGATAAAGACCGACTAATCAAAGAGAAACTCTATACGCTTTTACCCCTGCAGGTATTTATGCTACGCGATGAGCTTGACCGCATGACCAAAAAAGGGGACAAAGAGGCATTGCAAGGGGCTACACTGAAAGCGAGGAATTTAACCCGCGAAATAGCGAACGAGATTATAAAGGTCCATAGGAAAAACAAAATATCTTTTTATGATGCTGACAGGGTATTACTTGCATTACAGGAGTTATTTACGCATTTAAACAATCGTTACAGCGGGGACGAAAAATTAAATAGTGAGGTGAAAAATATGGTTAGGACTCTTATTGACGAAAATATGCGAAGACAATTAGAGCAAGCGGAAGAAAAAGTTGAAAACAGGGCTATTGAAATCGCAATAGGCTTATTTGATGTTCTTGATGTTGAGACGATTGCGAAAAAAACAAAACTTTCGCTTGAAAAAGTTTTGGAATTGAAAGAAAAGCATTTTAAGGGGTGAGCGTAAATTAAGAAAAAAATTAGCGGAGAAATAGGGAAAAATAATAACCAAAAAAATTAAAACTAACCAAAAAACAAAAACAAAAAAATCGGCATACTGAAAATAAAGTAAGTCGATTTTTTCATGGTTGGAGAAAAGGGAAAGCGACCTCAGAAATGAAAAAAGACAAGTGTCTTTTTTCATTTCTGAGGGGATTGCCGGCAATGTCAAAACCGCGGTTTTGACAAAAGCCGGGTG
>WRFE01000096.1 GCA_009778965.1 Candidatus Endomicrobium labiotermitis | reverse complement strand
GTTAGCGGTACGGGACAGCAAAGAAAGCCGGTTCCGGTAGGTTTGAAATTTCCTTACCGTGATAAACCGGAATGGGAAAAAAAATTCCTGCGCGGCGAGTATATAAATGCTCCTTTTTCAGAATTACCTCCGGATGACCAAAAATTTTTAAGCGCTTATGACATAAAATCTATTGTAATAATTCCGTTATTTTTACATCATAAGTTTATTGGATTTTTCAGCCTTGACGATTGCCGTAATGAACGCACTTTTACTAAAGACGAGATAAATATTTTGCGTTCCGCGGGTCTTTTAATCGCAAACGCGCTGCTGCGCAACGATATGCTTAGGCAATTGCAATTTACTACCGAACAAATGGAAAGCGCGCTAAAAGAAGCAACAGCGGCAAATAAAGCTAAAAGCGAGTTTCTCTCTCTTATGTCTCATGAAATCAGAACTCCTATGAACGCGATAATAGGCATGTCGGAGCTTCTGGGGCATGAAAAGCTCACAGAACGCCAGACAGAATATATACGCGGCATAAACGTATCCGCGCATTCGCTTTTGGATATTATAAACGACGTATTGGATTTTTCCAAAATTGAATCCGGAAAACTGACTCTTAATCCTGTCGATTATGATTTTAAATTGTTTATAGATCATATAATTTCAATGTTTACATATGTCGCTCAAAAAAAGAATCTTGAATTCCATTTTGAAAGCGAGGGAAAACTTCCCGACTATCTATATGGCGACGACATAAGACTCAGGCAGATACTTACCAATATTTGCGGAAATGCCGTCAAATTTACCGAAAAAGGATATGTAAGGCTGAGAATAACCGCCAACGGCGATTTCCTCAGTTTCGAAATTAAAGATACCGGCATAGGAATACGTAAAGAAGATATGCCGAACTTGTTTAAGGCTTTTGAGCAGGTTGACAAGATGAAAAGCCGCGGCGCCGTGGGAACGGGCTTAGGGCTTGCCATAAGCAAATCTTTCGCGGAAATGATGGGCGGTCAAATCTCTTTAATGAGCGAATATGAGTTTGGAAGCATTTTCACGGTTACAATACCGTTTGTCTCCGGCGATAAGAATAAAGTTAAATATAAGGAAACGAAAAAGAACCAGCATATCATTTGCGCGCCGAACGCCGATATTTTAATTGTTGACGATAATGAACTTAATCTGAAAGTCGCGAAAAATCTGTTAGGCTTATTCCAAATTAAGGCAAAAGCGGTCTCTTCCGGCAAAGAAGCCATTGAAGCTGTAAAAAACCATAATTTTGACTTGGTTTTTATGGATCATATGATGCCGGAAATGGATGGCGTTGAAACAACCCTAAAAATAAGGGCTCTCGGCGGAAAATATGAGAAACTGCCGATTATCGCTTTAACAGCAAACGTAGTTTCAGGCGCCAGAGAAATGTTTTTGGAAAACGGTTTCAGCGAATTTCTGGGAAAACCGATAAGCGTGCAGGAATTAAATAAAACTCTCAGCGAATGGCTGCCGGCTGAAAAAATAACTCAAAGTGCAGGCGCGCCGGATGTAGATGTATCTGCAGGCAATAATGAGAAAAAACCTATAGATTTTTTGGACGGTCTTAATAAAATCGGGCTGGACACAAAGCTTGCGATGAATCGTTTTGCCGATATGGAAGACTTATACCGCGAAGCTACTGAAGGATTTAACGAAAAAGTTTTAACGCAATCCGAAGATATGTCCGCTTTTATACAAAATAAAGATATCGCAAAGTTCACAATTACCGTTCATACAATTAAGTCTTCGCTCGGGACAATCGGCGCTACGGAATTGTCTGAAGAGGCTGCAAAACTGGAAAAAGCTTCAAAAGAACAAAATCTTGAATACTGCGTAAAAATGTTTCCCGGCTTTAAAGAAAAACTTTCAATTTTAAGTAAAAATTTGACGGCTGTTTTACAAAAGGGGTAAAAATGGACATGAAAAAAATAAACAGCGTACTTGTGGCAGATGACGAGGATATGAACCGTAAGATTTTGTCCGGAATTTTAAGTCCGGAATATACGGTTTACACGGCTTCAGACGGGCGTATGGCTCTTGAAATGGCTTTGGAACACAGACCAGACCTCATTTTGCTTGATATAATTATGCCGGAATTGAACGGTTTTGAAGTTCTTGCCGAATTGAAAAAGTCCGAAGTTACACAGGACATACCGGTAATTTTTATATCAGGACTCGACAGTTCCAGAGATGAAAGAAAAGGGCTGGCTTTAAAAGCCGCCGATTATATAACTAAACCGTTTAGCGTAGATATTGTGAAATTAAGAGTCAGAAACCAAATTCAAATAGTTAACCAATTGCGGACAATAGAGGCTCTGAGCAATACGGACAAGTTAACCAATATACCAAACAGGCGGTGTTTTGACAACCGGTTAAATGTAGAATGGGGGAGAGCCGTCAGGAATAAGACTTTTATAAACATTTTGCTGGTTGACATCGATAAATTTAAAATTCTTAACGATGCTTACGGGCATCTGCAGGGAGATTTGGTGCTGAAAGCAGTTGCGGAAATTTTACGGCAAGTTGTTTCCCGTTCGACCGATATTGTCGCCCGTTACGGAGGCGAAGAATTTGCAGTATTGTTGCCGGAAACAAATGTAGAAGGGGCTTTAATTGTCGCAGAAAAAATGCGCTCAAAAATAGAACAGGCGGAATTTCATTGTAAAGACGGCTCTGTTATACGCGTAACTGTCAGTATAGGAATTAATACACAAATCCCTGAAAAAGGCGCCTCGATTACTGACGCGCTGGCAAAAGCCGACAAAGCGCTTTACAACGCGAAAGAATCCGGAAGAAATAAAGTTTGCAAATACTGCGGTACATAAATAGGAAAGATGTCATTCTGCTTTGCAAAGCAATCGCAGAATCTATAAATTCCATAGACTCTGCGACCCATTCGACTTCGCTCAGGGCATGCCCCGCACAGAGTGACAACTTGATACAAAAATGAGGAACATATGCCGGACTTATTAAAAAATTTGTTAACCCGCAAACTCCTTAGCGAACTCGCCTTGGATATTCAATCAAATTATAAATCATTTAAAGCCGATGAGTTTCTAAAATCGATAATGGACAAAACCTGGGATGATTTAGAACTGAAAGACAGGATTTACAAGATAAGCGGGAACTTAGGAAAATATCTGCCGGCAGATTATAAAACAGCCATCGGCATTATTGATAAAGTGGTAATGAACTACGGTACCTGGCTGGACGGTTTTACCTGGTTCTTTCCAATTTTTGTCGAGGTTTACGGACAGGACGAAAAGAATTGGGATATATCAATAGCCGCCTTGGAGAGATATACGCCGTACGCGTCTTCGGAATTAGCGGTAAGACC
>WRFE01000095.1 GCA_009778965.1 Candidatus Endomicrobium labiotermitis | reverse complement strand
TATGGTTTTTCAAAGCCATACTTCGATACGTCCTAAAATTACCGGAGCTGTAATAATAAAAAATAATTCCGTTGTAAAAACGGATTTTAATAAAAATCTGCATGCCTTGTACGTTTCGGAAATCGGAGATAAGTTTACGCCGTTTAATATGGAAAGCTCGGAAAAATACGAGCTTATATCCAGAGCGTGGAAATTACTCTCGGATTGTAAAAATCCTAAAAGGATTTTAACTGCTTTTGTTTTAAGATTTTTGAAACTTTCGGGCTATTCTTTAGGCGATTATATTAAAAATCATGCTGCGTCCGCGGATAAAGACACGGAAGCCGCGGTTATGAAGCTTTCGCGCTGTTCAGGAGATGAAGCGGATGATATATCCGGTTTTGACGATAATAAAACATGGAATTATGTAGAAAATTATCTTACCAATTACATAAAACGCCCTGCTGTAAGCGTTTTTATGAGAAAAATACAAAAGACAGATCTTTAGAAGCTTAGAAGTTTGGAAGTTTAACAGAAATTATAGAGAGAATTATGTTACAAAGCTTCTAACCGTCAAAGCTCTCCAAGCTTCCTTATTGTTCTTTTTTAAAACGTAAAAATTATATATAATCATATACAGTTTTTAATACGCAAAACGGGGAATACTATGATTAAAAAAATCTTCAGATTTTTGTTTATAGACAAAGCTTTAAAATCCGATATAGCTTTTTTGAAAAAAATCACGCTTTTTAACGGACTTTCCGACAGGGTTTTGGCAAAAATAGCTTTAATAGTTTTTAAGAAAAATTATGTCGCGGGTGAAACCGTATATAAAGCTAATCAGGATGCCGATGTTTTGTACATAATCAAAAAAGGGCAGGTAAAAGTGAACAATTCTTTAGGCGAAAAAATTGTCGAAAGCGGCGATTTTTTCGGTGAAATGTCACTGATAGGCGATAAAAAGCACGGTTCATCGGCAATCGCATTGAAAAACAGTGAATTGTTTCTTATATACAGAGTTAAATTTGACGACTTGGTTGATCTTGACGCCAAAGCGGGTTTACAGATAATGAGAAATCTTTCTCAAATTCTCGCAGTAAGGGCAAAATGTTCCGAGATATAAAATTATGATGACGGAATCGTCAAAAACAAGAGTCTTTATAATAGGTATAATAGTTTTTCTTGCGGTATGTCTGTTCTTGTATTTTGCGAGAGGGATTCTTGCGCCGTTTATAATAGCGGCTTTTATATCGTATCTGTTATCTCCGTTAATCTTAAAAATCCAGTCGTATGGTTTCAAAAGATGGGTCGGCGTTGCCGTTGTTTCCGTTATCATTATAGCTGTTTTAGCCTCTTTGCTGGTTATTTTTATTCCTCTTATTCTTGAGGAAATAGACAAGCTTCAGGTTAATATTCCGGCGTATTACAGATATGTTTCGAATTTTCTCGAGCTCGTAAAAGATAAAATTCATGTAACTTTTCCGATAGTTAAAGATTATAATTTTATAGATTTGGCTATGGAAAAAATGCGGACTTTTGCCGTTTCCGGAACACAAAAAATACCCGCGTATTTAATGAATATTTTTTCCATTTTTACGTTTATAATTTTGGTTCCGACAATAGTTTTCTTTATGCTTTTAGGCGGAAACAGGAGCATAAACACAATTGTTGAAATTGTTCCGTCGGCTTATGTTGAAACCGTTTTATCAGTAATTTATCAGATAAGTTCTGTTCTAGGAAAATTTATAAGAGGGCAGCTCATAGAGGCGTCTTTTGTAGGCATAATGTCCGTTATCGCGTTGAGTATTTTTAACGTGAATTTCGCGCTGCTTATAGGCTTAACCGCCGGTATTGCAAACCTGATTCCTTACGCGGGTCCGGTTACCGGAGTTTTAATCGCAAGCATAGTGGCTCTTGTCCAGTATCAAAGTATCTATATTCTGTTTAAAATTATACCCGCGTTTATAATAATTCAGTTTTTAGATAATAATGTCGTCAATCCGCTTGTAGTCGGGACTACAGTGGATTTAAGTCCTGTGACTATGATGTTTGTAATGCTTGCCGGCGGTTCTGTTTTCGGTTTTTTAGGAGTCGTTTTTGCCGTGCCGGTTACCGCTATAATTAAAACTGTTTTCTTTATGCTTGTAAAAAAATATAAAAATGCTTTTTAAAGGAAACCGCTATGGATAACAAAGTTCAGGGTTTTTCCGTTTTGACCAAAGACGACGTTCATTTATTCCGCGAGGGCAGCCATTTCAGGCTTTATGAAAAAATGGGTTCTAAGCTTGTCTCAAAAGACGGCGTTAACGGAGCCTATTTTTCTGTATGGGCGCCAAACGCAAAGAGCGTTTCCGTAATTGGGGATTTTAATTATTGGGACAAAGGTTCGCATCCTTTGTTCGAAAGAGGCGATAATTCAGGTATTTGGGAAGGGTTTATTCCCGGTATTAAAAAGGGAGATACGTATAAATATTTTATAGTTTCAAATCATAATAATTACTGCGTCGAAAAAGCAGACCCTTATGCTTATCATGCCGAAACTCCCCAAAAAACCGGTTCAAAAGTCTGGGATTTAGATTATAAATGGAATGACGCCGAATGGATGAATTCCAGAAAATCCAAAAGTCTGGTTAACGCGCCGATTTCAATATATGAAGTTCATTTAGGTTCGTGGAAAAGAAATCCTGAGGAAAACAACAGATGGCTTTCTTACCGCGAAATTGCCGGCGAGCTTGCCTCTTACTGCAAAGAAATGGGATTTACGCACGTAGAGCTTTTGCCCGTTATGGAGCATCCTTTCGGAGCTTCGTGGGGATATCAGAGTTTGGGTTATTTCGCGCCTACAAGCAGATTCGGAACTCCGCAGGATTTTATGTATATGATAGACGTTCTTCACAAGGCCGGTATAGCCGTAATTTTAGATTGGGTCCCGTCGCATTTTCCTACGGATTTGCACGGGCTTGCTTTTTTTGACGGGACTTGTCTTTACGAACACGCGGACAGCCGCTTAGGGTTTCATCCGGACTGGAAAAGCGCGATTTTCAATTACGGAAGAAACGAAGTGCGAAATTTTCTTATTTCAAGCGCTCTTTTTTGGCTGGACAAATACCATATAGACGGAATAAGAGTTGACGCAGTCGCGTCGATGCTTTATCTTGATTATTCAAGAAAAGAGGGCGAATGGATTCCGAATAAATACGGCGGGAAAGAAAATATTGAAGCAATACAGTTTTTGAAAAGATTTAACCACGTTGTTTATGAAAATTATGACGGCGTTCAAACTTACGCGGAAGAATCCACGTCCTGGCCAATGGTTTCCAAACCTACGTATCTGGGCGGTTTGGGGTTCGGATATAAATGGAATATGGGCTGGATGAACGACGTTTTAAGCTATATGAAAGTTAATCCGGTATTCAGAAAATATCATCACAACAAGCTTACGTTTAGTTTTT
>WRFE01000094.1 GCA_009778965.1 Candidatus Endomicrobium labiotermitis | reverse complement strand
TGTTGCTGTTATGCGTAAACTTCTGATTATTATTAACAATGTTTGTAAAGATTTTTATTTGAAAACTTCTTTTACCAGCGCTTAACTGTTTTTATATCAACTTTTTAAGTGGGTTGATGACAGATAAAAAATGCTCTTACTAAATAAATTCAAAAAATCAAGCGGGCAGGCTTTGGTTGAGGCAGCGTTAATAGCTCCTCTCATAATTTTTTTTCTTTTTACCGTTATTTGGTTCGCGCGCGTTATGCTTACATGGCAGCAAATTACGGGCGCGGCAAGATACGGAACGGATCTTATAGTATATACGCCTTATAGCGAAGATTTTATAAAAAAAGATGTAAGAAATTATTTGTGCCATGGAAATAATATCGGCAGGACTTTAGACCGCGACCCTAAAGTATTAGATATAAAAGTTAAGGCTAATGACGCGGCGGCGACTGACTATACTTTGAATATCGGCAATATTTCAAAGTTTAATCCTTTAAATATTGCCAAAAACATAAAAGATTTGGTTCCTTTTGTAGGAGCAGTGCCGTCTTATGTTGAAATAACGTATGAATACAAAATTCCAAGAATTTTGAGGATAACCGGGAACGATCACATTACAATAAAAGCCCGAAGCGAAGTATTATCGGGAGACGCAAGCGCGAGATATAAAAAACGCAGGAAAAGATAAAAAATGGATGATGAGAAGGTGAGATGATGGGAGGTTGGGAAACTGCAAAGGCTTTAAAGGCTTGGGTTTTTCTCAGCATCTCACCCTCTCAACATCTCATCTTCTAAAAAGGAGAGGAATATGTTGAATTTCGGCTGGCTTAAAAGAAACAAAGGACAGGGGATGGTTGAGTATATTTTGATAGTTGCGGTTGTTATAGGGATAGTGTTTGGAGCGTATAAACTTATGGGTGGTACAGTGAAACAGAAATTTCAAGATGCTAATAAGAGCATCTCAAATGAATCGGCGACAACAGAAAAACTATAATTATGAAAAAAACAATATTATTGTCAGTCATTTTTGCCGTTATCGCGGCGTTTTTTGCTTATGTGTATCTTTCAGGTTTGGAAACGACTTATAAACAAATGTCCGAGCCTGTAAATGTTGTTGTTGCGGCGCAGAGAATAACGCAAGGGACAGTCATACAGAAAAATATGCTTGCCGAAAAAAATGTTCCTAAAGAATATGCTCAGCCTAAAGTATTTGGAGCAATAGGAAATCTTTTTGCAAAAGACTGGTCCCCGGTTTATATAGCGCTAAACACCATTGAACCCGGCGAACAAGTACTTTCTACAAAAGTTTCAAAATCAGGGCAGGAAACCGGAATTTCAAACATTATTCCGGACGGTCTGAAAGCTTTAGCGGTAAATTTTGACGCAGACAGCTCTCTTGTTATAACGCCCGGAAGCAGAATAGACGTTTTGAGCATAATAGAATATTCCGATAAGAACAGAGAGTTCCATTATTCAGTTTTTCCCGTTGCTCAAAATATACTTGTTTTGGCTGTCGGGAACGATTATTTAGGCTCAGCAAAAAGAAGAAACGAAGAATCATCTTCAGGCAGAGGAATACTTACTTTGGCTGTAAGCGTTCAGGAAGCGCAGGCAATACTTCTTGCCGGGGAAAAAGGAAACTTGAAATATATAATCCGTCCCGCAGGCGACGAAACAATAACCGATATAAAACCTTTAAAAATGTCCGATATTGTCAAGGATATTTCAAAAAGTTCACAGCAGCCCGATATTAAAAAATCAGCCGCTGAAAAAGCTATAAGCCAAAGCCAGAAAGAAGCTCTGGAAATGATAAACAAATACGTAAAAGGTGAATAATGCTTACTGTTGCCCCGAGCTGCGATTGTCTGAAAAGAGCTTTAATCGCTAATGCTTTATCTTCTATATCATCTAACCGCGGTGAAGAAAATATAATTGTTGATTTTTCCGTTCCCGCTACGGAAGCGTTTTGGTCATTATATAAAGGCGGCATGAAATACGTTGAGGACATTCTTGACGTTTTGCCCGGCATTAATCCTAAAATGCTTAAAAGCTTTTTATCAAATTCGGTTTTAGGGCTGAAAAGCAAAAAACTATCCGAAATACCTTTAACAAACATAGAATACCTTTTGGAAATACTCGGAGAAAACTATAAACGCGTTTTTGTGGTTTTACCCGACGCCAACAGCGGTCATTCTTGTGAAATCATAAAAAAATCGCAATATGTTTTGATGCCTTTTACTTCCGATACGGTTTCCGTTCAAAACGCTATAATGCTTGCAAGTTTTTACAACTCTAATATCTCTTCAGGTTTCAACGTTTTGTCTTTAAAACTTAATCTGGACTACGAATTCCATTCGGACAAAATTTTAAATTCCAATGAAATTTTTAAGAATGGTTTGTCTGCCGGATTTAGCTCCGATATTGAACGTCAGATTCTTTCTCCGAAATATTCATACAGAGACAAATCAGTTGAAATTACCGCGGTTTTAGAAAAAGTTTTAGAGTATTATGATCACGGCTCTAAAAAAGCCGTTTCAGCCGAAAGTAGTTTTGAAAAATATTTTACAGATGAAAGTGTTTATAAAAGTCTGAAAATCAAGATTTACGGTGAACTTATTGAAGAAATGAAGTCTTTTGCAGATGAGACCGATGAAATACGTTTAAAAGAAATCGCGAGAGAAAAAATCGGAGCTATAATAAAAAAACTTGAGTTAAGCCTGCCTGAACAAATTTCCGAAAGAGTTTTTAAGGAGCTGTGTGACGATGTGGCAGGGCTTAGCGTTATTGAGGATTTTATAAAAGATCCTTCAGTTACCGAAATAATGGTTAATGGATGCAACAGTATCTATATTGAAAAAGCAGGGCAGCTTTCTAAAGTTCATGCCGCGTTTCCTGATGAAAAACAGTTAAGAATTGTTATAGACAGAATTGTCGCGCAGACCGGGAGACATATAGACGAGGCTTCACCTATTGTTGACGCAAGGCTTAAAGACGGTTCGCGCGTTAACGCAGTCATAAGACCTATAGCTTTAAATGGTTCTGTTTTAACCATAAGAAAATTTTTAAAAAATAAACTTTCGGTTGAATCTTTAATATCTGCGGGCAGTATAAGCAAAGAAATGGCTGATTTTTTGAAAACTGCCGTGATTTTAAAGAAAAATATTATAATTTCCGGCGGAACAGGCACGGGAAAAACCACTTTGTTAAACGCGGTTTCATCTTTTATACCGGAAAATGAAAGGCTTGTAACAATTGAAGATTCTGCGGAACTGCAGCTTCAGCAAAAACATGTAGTCAGGCTTGAAGGCCGTCCGAAATCAACAGAGGGAACGGGCGAAATAAGCATAAAACGTCTGGTTATCAATGCATTGAGAATGAGACCGGACAGAATTATAGTAGGCGAGTGCCGCTCGGGAGAAGCCTTTGATATGCTTCAGGCAATGAATACCGG
>WRFE01000093.1 GCA_009778965.1 Candidatus Endomicrobium labiotermitis | reverse complement strand
TGATAACGCTCTGAGGAGGAACGTCTATAACGCGCTCTCTCATATCTACCCTGAGCATTCTCTGAAACATAGGAACAATTATGTTAGCCCCGGAAGACTTTGTACCCGTATATTTTCCTAATGTTTCAACAAGCCCTTTTTCATACTGGCGGATAATTTTTACGGAATTGGCAATAAAAATTACGGCAAATAATACTAAAACAACAATAAGTGTAGACATCTTGAGCCCCCTTTAATTAGAAGATGAGATGAGTAGATGTTGAGAGGTTGAGCAACAACAAGTCTTTGTTTTTACTCATCTTCCCACCCTCTCGCCTTCTCATCATCATACTTTTTTTACAAACAGCTTTGTTCCGCTTATGGAAATTATTTTAACTTTTTCCCCTTCTTTTATTTCCTCATCCGCACTGGCAAGCCATATTTCGCTAAAAACTTTAACAAATCCGTCTTTCAAAGGAGTTATTGTACCCGTAACTATGGCCTCCGCGCCTATTAAAGCGTCAACGTTTGATTCTACCGTTTCGGCTTTTTTAAGCATCTTTTTAAATATCGGTCTTATTGTGTATATAGACAATACCGATATTACTACAAAAACGCCGACAGAAATCCAAATTGAAACATTGAAATAAGTAAGTACTGCGGCAAAAAGAGCGCCTACTGCCAGACATGTGAAAAAGAACACGGAAAAAGTAACTATTTCAAGAATTACAAGAATAATAGCAACTACCACCCACGCTAACCAAGTCATTTGAATCCTCCCTGTTTAGAAGGTGAGATGAGTAGATGTTGAGAGGTTGAGCAACAACTTTGTCTTTACTCATCTTCCCATCATCCCATCTTCTCATCATCCGTTATATAATTCTTATCCTTTTTACCGGCCAATATATAATCAATGCTTTGCCTTTAATATATTTGTCGGGCAAAGGTCCCCAGAAACGCGAGTCAAAAGAATAATCCCTGTTGTCGCCAAGCATCATATAATGTCCCGCGGGAACAACTACCGGACCAAAATTATCTCTTACAAAATTCGTAGGAACCGAAGCCAGCTTTCCTGTTTCCCAGGATTTTTGGTATTCAGCCTCTGTGGGAAATAAACTAAAACTCTGGAATACCGACTGGTCTTCAAATTTTACATAACTTTCGCTCCGGAGAATACCGTTGACGTATAATTTTTTATCTTTTATTTCAACTTTATCGCCGCCGACAGCGACGCATCTCTTTATATAATCTTTTTTAACTCCCGCTTCTCTTTCCGCGACTGTAAGAGCTTCAGGCGGGCATTTAAAAACTACTATGTCTCCGGCTGAAACTTTACGCAATGCCAGAATCCTTTTTCCGTCGCTTAAAGGAACGTGAAATCCGTATATAAATTTATTAACGAAAAGATGGTCCCCTTCCAAAAAAGTGTTTCTCATGCTTCCAGAAGGAATTTTAAATGCCTGTATAAAAAAGAACATTAATATGGCGGCTATTATTAAAGCCGTCCACAAAGTGTCAACCCACGAATATACAGTTCTAAATACACTCTGGCTTACGGGCGTTGTAAAAAACACTTTGATAACCTGCATAAACATGGCTACGACAAATAAAATACAACCTGCGATAAACAATTTGATTTCCATGAATCCTCCGTTTCGTAATTCGTAATTTGTAATTCGTAATTGAAGTTTAGAATTTTCTAAACTTCTTTTTTATTCCCCGTCTATTTTAAGCACCGCGACAAAAGCTTCAGGCGGTATTTCTACCCGCCCGAACTGGCGCATTTTCTTTTTTCCTTCTTTTTGTTTTTCCAAAAGTTTGCGTTTTCTGCTTATATCACCGCCGTAACATTTGGCAAGAACGTCTTTTCTTACAGCAGAAACAGTTTCTCTGGCAATTATTTTATTGTTCACTTTAGCTTGTATAGGAATTTCAAACATATGCCTCGGAATTATTCCTCTTAATTTTTCCGTAAGGAAATGAGCTGCCGTCTGCGCTTTATCTTTATGCGTTATAACCGTAAACGCGTCAACTACTTCCGAATTTATCATTATTTCAAGTTTTACCAAATCTCCTGTCTGGGGTTCAATATGCTCATAGTCAAAAGAGGCGTAACCTTTTGAAACCGACTTGAGAGCGTCATAAAAACCGATAATAATTTCAGCAAGAGGCAGATGATATTTAAGCAAAACTATTTTCATATTCAGATACTTCATGGAAATCTGTGTTCCGCGCCGTTTTTGGCACAAATCCAAAAGAGAACCTATATAATCCACCGGACAAATTATCGTAGCTTCAACATAAGGTTCCCAAACTTCTTTTATATCACCGCTATTGGGAAACTTAGCCGGATTATCTATTATGATATTTTGGTCTTTAAGCGTTACAACCTTATAAACAACGTTAGGAGCGGTAACCAAAAGACTGAGCCCGAATTCTCTTTCAAGCCTTTCTTTTACGATTTCAAGATGAAGGGAACCCAAAAAACCGCACCTGAAACCAAAACCCAAAGCAACCGATGTTTCAGGAAAATAAACAAGCGATGAATCCGAAAGCCTTAATTTTTCCAAAGCGGTTTTTAAACCGTCATATTCCGACGTGCTGTTAGGATAAAGCCCCGCGAACACAAAAGGATGTATTTCTTTATATCCCTGATGAGGATTTTTTGTGGGATTAGAACTTTCGGTAATTGTGTCGCCTATTTTTATATCGTGAATGTCCTTTATTC
The DNA here is from genome assembly GCA_009778965.1 of Candidatus Endomicrobium labiotermitis. Classification (GTDB taxonomy): domain Bacteria; phylum Elusimicrobiota; class Endomicrobiia; order Endomicrobiales; family Endomicrobiaceae; genus Endomicrobium; species Endomicrobium labiotermitis. The sequence continues at coordinate 829 of WRFE01000093.1, read as the reverse complement.
CCGCTATAACATAACCTACTTCACCTGATAACAATTCAGCGGCTTCAACCGGTTTTATTTTCATATAGCCGACTTCAAGAACTTCATATTCCGCGTCAGAAGCCATAAAACGAACTTTCATTCCTTTACGGATTTTTCCGTCAAAAACTCTTATTATAACAATAACGCCTCTGTAAGAATCGTAAAAAGAATCAAAAATTATAGCCGACAAAGACTTATCCATTTTTATTTCGGCAGGAGGAACATTTTCTATAATACTGTCGATAATTTCGCCTATTCCTATACCTTCTTTCGCGCTCGCGAGTATAGGTTCCGCGTCAACTTCAAGAGCGTCTTTCATCTGCTCATAAGCGCTGTCAACGTCGGCGGTAGGCAAATCTATTTTGTTTATTACGGGAATTATTTTAAGATTGGCGTTTTTTGCAAGCATAGTGTTGGCAAGCGTCTGCGCTTCCACTCCCTGCGACGCGTCTATAACCAAAATAGCGCCTTCGCATGCCGCCAAAGCTCTTGAAACTTCGTATGTAAAATCAACGTGCCCGGGAGTATCTATGAGGTTTAAAATATATTTTTTTCCGTTTTTAGCAGTGTAATTCATTCTGACAGCTTTGGCCTTAATGGTTATTCCTCTTTCTCTTTCAAGCTCCATACCGTCCAGAATCTGATTTTTCATTTCTCTGGAAGATATTGTTCCGGTATATTCAAGAAGCCTGTCTGCCAAAGTGCTCTTTCCGTGATCTATATGCGCTATAATACAAAAATTTCTTATGTCTGACATCGGTTTAATTTCCTTTTTTCATTGTCACCCTGAACGCAGCGAAGGGTCTAT
>WRFE01000092.1 GCA_009778965.1 Candidatus Endomicrobium labiotermitis | reverse complement strand
TCGAAATATTATCGTATTGACCTATATATACTATGAGCCTGCCGTCTAATTCGTCAATACGGCAATGATGAGTAGAAGACATGTGCGTGTATATCGGGTGTCCCGAACGCACGCTCGAGGCGTAGTCTTTTTCGTATTCCATCGGAAATAATTTTTTCGCTTCCTGCCACGCCTGTTCTCTGGTTGCTACTGTGATATTCATTGTTTTGTTTTCCTTTCTTTTTTACGGGGTTGTAACCGTCGGAACTTTCTCCGCCCGCATTGCCGGGGGCTTGCGCCGCCCGTTACTCTGCGTTTTGTTTGCTTCTGTTTTATGCGAAAACCCATTCGACTTTTATATTCGGCTCTGCGGCGTATGTATAAACGTCTTTTAGATTACTGGTTACGGCGAGATTCGTTTTGTCAATCCGCAAATAATGAGACCGCCTTGGTATTTCGTAATATGCGCCGTAGTCAACGCAGGTATCTTCCGGAGTCCATTTCTTTTTCGCGGGAGTATACTCATATACGCTGCCGCTTGGATAAGTCAATCTTAATATTTTTTTCATGCTGTTTCCCTCCTTTCGGCAATCGCATATTTCGTCGTGATCAAAGAATGAACCGCAATGACGGCATTTTCTTTGTAATGTTTTTTCGCGCTCTTTTTCTTCTATAGTCCCGCCGCCGGGGTTTTCCTTGTCGCTCGGCAGCTCCTGCGCTGCGGTTTCTTTATTCCGGCAATCGCATTTTTCGGGCGGCGTTTCGTCTATAAAGTATCTGACGTCGATAGAGGGTTTTTCCGGGTCGTGCTCCAACACTACCCGGAATTTCTTTTTGAAATTCATGCGCTTAATTAATTCTTGCGACATAATCATCAAACATTCAAAGGAATATGTTTTGATTGATACCAGTTCATCCGGTTCTGATTTGCATTTATCGCATTTTTCGTGTAACATTTTTGTATGTTCCTTTCGTTTATGCTCCGGCGGCGCCGGGGTTTAAATTATTTTACTTTTGGCTTTATGCCTTTTGACGGCTTTTTGTCTTTTGCTGGTAATCTTTTAAAATCAACTTTTTCTTTTTCGGCCGTCTCTTTTCGGCAATCGCATATTTCGCCGTGGTCAAGATTCGCATTGCATGATTTACATTTTTTGAATAACATTTTTTCTCACCTTCTTTGCTCGTTATGCACGACAGCGGTTTAGAATGCTTGCGCAAACTTTTCCGTAAAATAATGTTTTGCAAAATAATTCGTGTCCACTTTCAATACAAAACATATTTCGATATACTCGTCTGCCGTTAATTTTCTTTTCTCATTAATTAGCGCGCTAAAGACATTCATAGGCATTTCTATTTTTTCAGCAACGAATGAATATTTAATGCCGTTTTCGTCAAGATACTTTTTTATTTCCTTTCCTAACATTTTCTTACCCCCTCTTAAATGCTCTTAATTCAAGAGCTTTTTATATTATACATCACAATTAAAGAGTTGTCAAGAGGTTTTTGAAAAAAAATTCTTAAAACGAGAATATTTATCTTGACTTTTGGGGTTGTTTATGGTATACTCACAAATATCAACGATTGGCAGGAAGGAGAGTCGAATGGGAACCGCTAAAGAAGAAATCGCTAAAAATTTAAAATATTACAGAAAAAAACGAAATATAACACAAAAATACCTCGCAAGTATGCTTGGTGTTCAAGATAATACGGTATCTCAGTGGGAAAATTGCGTAAATTCAATTGATGTGGAAGTGATATTTAAAATCTGCGATATTTTAAAAATTTCGGCAAATGATATATTCGGAAAATACTCGAACGCTAAGACCGATAATATCACCGAGCGCGACCGAGATCTTATTGATACATACAAGAAAGCCCCTGCTATGCAAGAAGCTGTCGATAAGCTTTTAGGCATTGATAAAGATGATACAACAGAGAATGTGCAAATTAACCCAAAAACCAAAACAGCAACAGACGCCGCGGAAACCGCTCTCGGCGTTACAGAAATGGAAGAGGTATATATAAAAACTGACAGTACGATTAAAAAGATGGATTGACGGGGATTATTATTACTCGTTGTGGGGTATTGTTATACGGATTGAAAGCGAAAAGTGAAAAAAGGAGCGTGAACGGAATGAGTGTGAAAAAATTGGAAATGAATAAAATAACCGTTGATGAAGATTACAGCGAAACAAATCCGCGATCGAGAGAAGAGTTCGCAAAAGAATTTATACATTCATATGACGGAGCCTTAAAAAGAATAATGCGCGGAGAACGTAGGAGTGACACAAAAAATTTTATAAACCAATTGATGAAAGAAATCGAGGAAAAGCAGAATGAAGAAAATTGAAGTTTATGAAATCGACGACACTCAAGATTTCCAAAAAAATGTAAAAAGATTCGTCAATAAAAAAGATTTTAAGAAATTGCCGACACAAATCAAAGAATTAATGGACGATTTGATAAAAGGCGATTTCCCCGGAACAAAAATAAGTCATAAGGATTTGCCGACCCCTCACGATGTATATAAATTGCGAATGGCAATTCCTGATATCAATGTCGGAAAATCGGACGGTTACCGCATTATCTATATGGTCGTTACAGAATTTAAGATTGTTGTGTTTTTAACGATTTATTATAAAAAAGAAAGCCCAACAGTTTCTGATACATATATCGGAGGTTTAATAGACGGATATTTTATTCATTCGCCGACGGAAGATGCTCCGGAAAAAGAATAGAAAAGCCCCCGCGTTAAAAAGATGGATTGACGGGGATTATTATTGCTCCGTGTGGGGAATCGTCATAAGGATTGAAAGCGATAAATAAAAAAAGCCGCCCAAAACGGACGGCAAAGAGAGGAGTACGAATAGAATGAGTGTAAAAAAATTAGATATGAATAATATATCAGTCGAAGAAGATTACAGCGAAGAAAATCCGCGGCCGAGAGAAGAGTTCGCAAAAGAATTTATCCACGCACTCAAAGACGCGGAAAAGTTTTTGCGCGGAGAAATCAAGCTCGGAAATGCGCGGGATTTGATCGCGCGAGTACAAAAAGAAATAGACGAGGAGGCAAATAATGGAGAATGTTGAAGTTTATGAAGTTCAATATTTAAACGATTTCGATAAATCCTTCGAGCGATTGTCTAAAAAGAAAAAATTTAAAATATTACCAAAACAAATTAATGAATTAATCAATGATTTAGAGCAGGGCAAATTTGAAGGCGATAAAATCACACACACTGACGAACCGACGCCTTATGACGTGTATAAAATTCGTCTGCCGAATCTTGACACAAGCGTCGGAAAGTCGAACGGCTACCGCGTTATATATATGGTCGTGACGGAATCAAAAATTGTCGTGTTTTTAACGATTTATTATAAAAAAGAGCAGCCGACGGTTTCTGATGTATATATCAAAGGATTAATCGACGGCTATTTTTTAAATTCGCTGCCGGAAGAATAAAAAAGCCGCCCGAAACGGACGGCGCGAAATAACGATAAGGATATTTAATTATGGCAACTCCGATTGAAAATTTAAGTTCAATAGACTTTAAAGTATTGGGCTATATAAACAAAAGTAAATATGTCACCAAAGAACGAATATTTAAAAAATTCAAAAAAGTTGACGCTCTCGAATATCGCTTAGAGCTTTTATGTGAAAAAGATTACGAAGATAAAGGCTTTATAAGGGATGCAGTGGAAAACTCAAGT
>WRFE01000091.1 GCA_009778965.1 Candidatus Endomicrobium labiotermitis | reverse complement strand
GCGGAGCTAAGCGGAGGCTATCAGCAGTATGAAGGAAAAAGAGTGCAGGCATTGCTGCAATCCAGAACGGAAAGCAGTTATGACGGCTGGAACATAAATGCGAACGTAGAAGCGTTTTACAAAATATTGGAAAGCGATGTTATGAATTTGAGTCCGTTTGCAGGGGTGGACGGAAGTTTTATAAGAACGAGCGGATTTAAAGAAAAAGGATTTGATAACGCTGCGGCAGTACTGACGGTAAAAGACAATCAATTTGAGATATTGAACGCAGTGGCAGGGTTAAGAGCGGAAAAAGAGATAGGTTCATTGAGATGGTACGGAGAGCTGGGAGGAAAATATAATTTAAGAGGCAGCAAAGGAATATTTGAAGCAACGCTGAACAATTTGGATAATGAGTTTGATATATACGGAGCCGGAAATAACTTATTGTCCGGGAAAGCGGAAATAGGATTCAGCGCGGATATATGGAATGGTGTAGAAGTATTTGCTATGACTTCATACGAGAAAGCTGAAAGATTTCAGCAGGTGGTTGGAGAAGCGGGAATCGGCTACAGGTTTGGAAATGCAAAGAGAAAAAGTCTGGACATGAAAGCGGAAGAAGAATCCAGAGAAGCGTATAAGTATAATGAAATGGCACAGGAAGCTTTGAAAGAAGCATTAGATGCAGCAGTGAGAGCAGAAAACCACGCAAAAGAAGCGGCAAATGCGACAACAATAGAAAGTTCAAAAGAAGCGGCAGAGAAAGCGAGAGAAGAAGCAAAAAGAGCAGTACTTGCGGCAAACAAAGCAGAGAGAGCCGCACAGTTAGCCAAAGAGGCGGCAGATAGAGCGGCGATAGCTGCGAGAGAATCGGCAGGACTGACAAAATCGGAAAAACAGTTAAGAGAAAGCAGAGCAAGACTGGCGGCGGCGAAAGCGGAAGAAGCGGCAAGATTAGCAGAAGCAGCGGCGAGACTTGCGAAAGAAGCGGCCGAGAGAGCAGGAAAATGGTCTAACGAAGCCAAGGAAAGCAGTATAAGAGTAGAAAACGAAATAACGATGTTCAAAGAAAAGGAAAAGAGCGGAGAAATCCAGCTTGTTGCGGTAAAAGGAAAACCGAAGGCGAAAGGATTTAGATTAACAAGAGCATTGTTTGATTTTGATAAGTCTGACTTAAAGCCTGACGCGAAGAAAGCTGTAGCGGGAATGGCAAGAGCATTAAGGGAATTGGATTATGAAAAAGTGACGATAGAAGGACATACTGACAATGTAGGCGATCAAAAATACAATGATGCGTTATCGATGAGGAGAGCAAATACCGTACAGAAAAAGTTAGTAGAATTGGGAATAGACGCAGATAAGACAGAAACTGTAGGATACGGAAAAACGAAGCCGATAGCGTCAAACGCGACGGCGGACGGCAGAGCGAAAAACAGAAGAGTGGAAATAATAGTAGAATAACGGCAAACAATAAAGAACAATTAACAAAGTACAAATAGTAAACAACGGCGGCGGCAGATTTCAAATTGCCTTCGCCGTTGTTTATTTAAACGGAACTCTTGCGGAAAAAATAAAATAGGCTATACTACAGATAGCGATATAATGAGATAGTAAAAAGGAGGCAGTACATGAAAAAACTTTTATTAATTATTACGGCATTTATGTTTTTGTTCGGCGTGAAAACGTATGCGGATGATGTTTACATTTTTACTGATTTCGAAACATATTTTACAAACGGAACCCCTAAAAGTCTGGAGTTGAAAGGTAATATTACATTTGCTTATGGGCTTAGCGCCGGTTTGGGGCTTAAAGAAATTATCGGCGGCGGTTTTACTCTTGACGGAGTTAATACATCCAGCGGATTAAGAGTATTGAATAATAATTCTTTTACGGTAACCGGACCTATAACATTTCAAAATTTTGTAAATGTGGCTAGCTCCGGCGGCGCGGTATTTTTACAAAACAGCAGCGCGGCGTTTAACGGCAGCGTAGATTTTGTAAATAATATTTCAAGTTTTTCCGGCGGCGCAATATATTCAAGCGCTTCTTATATAAATTTTGATGTTTTAAACGGCAGTATAGTATTTAGAGAGAACAGCGCTAACCGCAGAGCCAGCGCTACCGGCGGCGGAGCAGTATATGCGGTTCAATCAACAATGAATTTCAGCGCGGCAAACGGAAATATCATATTTGATTTGAATGTTTCAAACGATGAGTATGTATTCTCTAATACGCTTGGCGGCGGAGCTGTATATACAAGGCAATCAAAAATGGATTTTGAAGTTTCAAACGGTAATATATTATTTAGTGAAAATAGTATCAATCGCAGAAATGGGTATTCCGGCGGCGGAGCGGTATTTGCCAGTCAATCAACAATGAGTTTTAAAGCAACAGACGGGAATATAATATTCAATTCAAATGCTGCGAGTGCTCCGCTCAATTATGATGAATCCGGCGGCGGCGCGATATATGCATCCGCGTCTAAAATGGATTTTAACGTTTTAAGAGGCAGCATAGTGTTTGAGTCAAATAATATTGGCGTTAATTGGTATGATGCTGAAGGCGGAGGTATTCGCGCTTCCGGTTCGAGAATAAGTTTTAGCGCAGAAGACGGAGATATTGTTTTCCGTTCAAATATAGGACGCGGAGCGCTGTATGTAAATAATTCATCAGCAAATTTTGTTGTTTCAAACGGAAATATAATATTTGATTCAAATATTGGCGGCGGAATATATTTAATCGGAACATCAGAAGTGACGCTTAGCGTTGAAAACGGCAAAATAATCTTCGATTCAAATACCAGATCAGCGGTGCGCGCGGCATCTTTCCCGAGCGGTAATATTATATATTTTGACGGGATTGCAGAATTTACTTCAAATACCGCTAACGCATTGTATTTGACGCAAAAAGAAACAACGTTTAATCATGAAGTATCTTTTACCGGTAATAACGCGACAGGCGGCGGAGGGTCTCTTCAACCTGATTCCGGCGGCGCAATTTTTATTTTAGCTGATACAAAATATACGTTTAATTCAACATCAACGTTTACGGGGAATATAGCGTATGGCTCCTCTCAGACATATGTGAATACCGGCGGCGGAGCGATATATTTACTTAGAAGTTCGTCTGTATTTAACGGCAAAACGTCGTTTATAAATAATGTATCCAGCACTGTCGGCGGTGCAGTATATTCCAGTAATTCATATGTATCGTTTACCGGCAAAGAAACAAATTTTATAGGAAATAGAGCAGAAACCATCAATGGGAACCACGGCTATGGCGGAGCTATATATGCCGGAGGAGCTTCAACGGTGAGTTTTAATGTTACCGGAGGGACTATTTCGTTCGTTTTAAATACCTCGACAAGTTCATCATATGGCGGCGGAGCGATATATGCGAGCGCGTCGCAAGTAAATTTTGACACAACATATAGTCTTTTATTATTTAGTTCTAATTCTGCAAACAGTTCAATGTCCAGAGGCGGAGCAATAAATGCGCAGACTCAGTCAACAATAACTTTTAAAGCAGCCGATGGAGATATAATATTTAATGCAAACGAATCCGGCGGTTATGGCGGTGCGATATATGCAAATAATTCGCGATTAAATTTTGACGTGGAAAGAGGAAGCATAATATTTAGTTTAAATTGGGCTGGTTCGCAAGGCGGAGCAATAGAAGTTAGCGGCTCAACAATGACTTTCAAAGTAACAGACGGGAATATATTGTTTGATTCAAACAGGAATCAATATCTCGGCGGCGCAATATATGCCGGCACAAGGTCATCAATGACTTTTTCTTCATTGAGAG
>WRFE01000090.1 GCA_009778965.1 Candidatus Endomicrobium labiotermitis | reverse complement strand
TATCTATTGCGATAGATTTCTTTAAAATATCTTCAAACTGTTTTAAATTTATGCTGTTTGCGCCGTCGCAAAGAGCTTTGCCGGGATTTTCATGAACTTCGGTAAACAAAGCTGCGATACCTACTGCAGCTGCCGCTTTTGAAAGAGGAAACACAAACTCGCTGTTTCCCTGGCTGCAATTTCCGCCGCCGCCCGGAAGCTGAACGCTGTGGGTAGCGTCAAAAATAACCGGATAACCGGATTGTTTCATTATTTCAAGCCCTCTGAAGTCCACCACAAGGTTATGATAGCCGAATGTCACTCCGCGCTCGGTCAGGGTTATTTTGTTATTTCCGAAACTTTCGGATTTTTTTACCGCATTAAAAATATCTTCCGGGGCAAGAAACTGTCCTTTTTTTATATTTACGGGGATTCCCGTCATAGCGCAAACTTTTATCAAATCTGTCTGCCTGGACAAAAAGGCAGGGATTTGTATCATATCAACAACTTTTGCCGCCAAAACAGCCTGTTCTTCCGTATGGACATCAGTCAAAACCGGAACATTAAGATTCTTTTTTATTTTCGCAAGTATTTTAAGCCCTTCTTCAATTCCCGGACCTCTGTACGAATTTACAGACGAACGGTTAGCCTTATCGTAAGAAGCCTTAAAAATAAACGGAATTTTTAAAGCTGAAGTTATTTTTTTTAATTTTGCGGCAAGAGCCATTGCGTGTTTTTTGCTTTCGATAACACACGGACCGGCAATAACCGCCAAAGGATTATCATTTGAAAGAATTACATTTCCAATCTTTATTTTCTTATTTTTCATTTTGACCTTTTCTTGTATTTGTCACTCTGCGCGAAGTCGCAGAGTCTATAATTCATAGATTCTGCGAAGAACTTTGTTCTCGCAGAATGACAACAAACTCTAAAGATATTTCTCAACTTTCAAAACGTCTTCCGGAGTATCTACTCCGACGGAATCTTTTTTCGCAACAACAATTTTTATCTTTTTGCCGTTTTCCAAAGCTCTTAACTGCTCAAGACATTCAGCCTTTTCAAGCATAGACGGCTTACTCTTTGCGAAGTTTGCCAAAAAATCTTTTTTATATCCGTAGATTCCCATATGCTTATAATATTTTACTTTTACATTATCTCTGTTGTAAGGAATCGGCGACCTTGAAAAATATAAAGCGTAACCGTCTTTATCAAAAACAACTTTCACTATATTAGGATTTTTTATGTCTTCGGCTTTTTTTAATAGAAAAGCCGCAGTTATAAATTCAAGTTTTTTATTCTTTTTCATTTCCAGAGACAATTCGTCTATCAAAGCCGGATCTATTAAAGGCTCGTCACCCTGAACATTTATAAAAACTCCGTAGTTCTTCAAAAATTTTGACGCTACAAACGCTATCCTGTCAGTTCCGCTTTTGCAGTTTTCCGGCGTCATAAACGCGTTATATCCGAAACTTTTTACCGCTTCAAAAATTCTTTTATCATCGGTTGCGACGGCAAAAAAGTCTACTTTTTTACATTTCTTAACTCTTTCAAGAACGCGCAAAATAAGCGGTTTTCCTTTTATTAAAGCAAGAGGCTTTCCCGGAAATCTGCTTGAACCGTATCTTGAAGGTATTATAACCGCTGTTTTCATTTTTTATAAAATTCCGAAATTGTTTTTTTAAGTTCTTCGGGATTTGTTGTCGCGGTACCAAGTTTGCCGACAACAATGCCTGCGGCAAAGTTTGCTATTTCCGCGGCAGTCGCAAGATTGGCACCCGCAGCCAAAGCCAAAGTCATAGTTGATATAACTGTATCGCCCGCGCCGGTAACATCAAATACTTCTTTAGCGCGCGTCGGTATATTTGTAACTTTATTATTGCGTTCTATAAGCGTCATGCCTTTTTCGCTTCTGGTAATTAAAACAGATTCCGAATTTAAAGTCTTTAGAATTTTCTTCCCTAAATTTATCATATCTTCGTCGGTTTTTATATTTTTAGCATTCATTCCTTCAATGGCTTCTTTTGTATTTGGAGTCATTGTGGTAACTTTTTTATATTTTTTGAAATTCTCAATTTTCGGGTCAACAGTTACTGGAATTTTATATTTTTTGGCAAGCGCAATTGTTCTGTGTAAAACTTTCGGACTGACAACGCCTTTTCCGTAATCGGAAATTATAACAGCGTTAAATTTTGGGATTAACTTTTCTATATTATCAATAATTTTTGATTCAGTGGAAAGATTAAAATTTCCTTTAATTTCTTTATCTACTCGGACTACCTGCTGGCTTGCGGCTATTATTCTTGTTTTTATAATTGTAGGTCTTTGCAAATCGCAAACAAGATAATCGGGATTTACTGATTTTTCTTTAAGCAGAGAAATCAAAGATCCGCCTGTAAAATCATCGCCGATAGTGCCTACTACAAAAGCCTTTCCGCCTAAAGCGGTAATATTATTTGCCACATTGCCCGCGCCGCCTAAAGTTTCGGTTTCTTTAGTGACTTCAACAACAGGAACAGGCGCTTCCGGAGAAATTCTTGAAACTTTTCCCCAGATAAATTTGTCAATCATTATGTCACCTACAACAAGTACAGACTGTTTCTTAAAAGAATCAATTATTTTTGGCAGACTCATTATTTGTTACTCCATTCTATTTGTCATTCCGGACTTAATCCGGAATCCATTTTCACTACAATTACATTTACAAATAACTTTTATTTTTTAAATATTCGCAATAATCTTTTACGGAATCTTCAAGTTCCATAAAAGGCTTATCATAGCCTGCATTGCGTAAATTGTCCATTTTAGCTTCGGTAAAATTCTGATATTTAGGCTGCAAATAATCCGGCATATCTATATATTCAATATTTTCCTTTTTCCCGGCAGAAGCAAACATCGCTTTTGCTATGTCATTCCACGTTCTTGCTTTGCCTGTGCCAAGGTTAAAAATCCCTGTTTTAGAAGGATTTTTTAAAAGAAAAAACATCGCGTCAACAACGTCTTTGACGTAAACAAAATCTCTTTTCTGTCCGCCATTCTCATATTCTTTTGCATAAGATTTAAAAAGTTTTATCACGCCTTTTTGTTCTACATCGTCATAATTTTTGCATATTACGCTTCGCATATCGCCTTTGTGATATTCGTTGGGACCAAAAACGTTAAAATATTTTATTCCCGCGGCTTTATTCATATAATTATTATGCGAAAGCCACAAGTCAAACATATGTTTTGAATAACCGTACATATTTAAAGGCACAAGACTGTTAAGTTTTGTGATGTCATCATCATATCCGGCTTCGCCGTTTCCGTAAGTAGCGGCAGAAGAAGCGTAAATGAAAGGTATGCCAAGCTCAAAAGCCCATAAAGCCATAACTTTGGAATATTCATAATTATTTTTCACATAATAATCCGCGTCGGTAAGAGTGGTGGAACTGCATGCTCCGAGATGAATAATTGCTTCAGGCTTTGGAACCTGCCTGTGCACTACAGCGTTAAAAAAATCTTCCTTTTGTATGTAATCGTAGTATTTCTTGCCGATTAAGTTTTTCCATTTCTCGCTTGCGTTCAAATGGTCAACTACTAAAACATCCTTTATGCCTTCCTGATTAAGCTTCCACAAAAAGCAACTGCCGATAAAACCTGCCCCGCCTGTTAGTATTATCATATAAAACTCCCTTGAAATTTGAATTAATATTGTATAAAAGTAATCCTTGACTGTCAATGCAGGTAAAATTACAAAAACATTACGAATTTCAACGATTTTATACAAATAAAAACCAGGCGGGCTGATAAATTCTATCAGCCCGCCTGGTTTTTATTTGTAAAACTATTCTCTTTGAACGTTGTCTCTTATGCCGATTGAGCAACTGCTCTTGCCATCAACGGTGACATTGCTATTCCTCTCTTGCCTTTCTTTATTTCGTCTCTCGCGTCAAACGCTGGCAACGCATCATCTATTATTCGCTGGCTTGTGAAGTAATTCACAAACTTCTCTTTCATCGTCTGTTTAGTTTCCACTGCCTTTTTAAAGTCTGACAACGCTGTCGCCAAGTCTCTTTCTTCTGTTTTGACTTTAGTTTCGCTTACTACAGGCGATATGTATTGCGCAAGTCCTTCTATCATTACATTCATATTCACAGCTTTGCTTATTATTAACTGCGATGATATTACTCCTATATCATTCGCGCTTAATTCTTCCTGATTAAACATATCTACAAGCTTGCCTTTGAACTCACTCG
>WRFE01000089.1 GCA_009778965.1 Candidatus Endomicrobium labiotermitis | reverse complement strand
GAAATAGTCGCCCATATTGTAGCCGCAGAAAGGAAGCATAGCCATCGGATCGCGCCTTACGGTGCCTACAGATCCTCCGGATGCAGCCGCTGTGGTTTCGGAACCTATAATTGAAGCGGTAAATACTCCGTTTGCCCAGTCAGTGCTTTCATATACAAGGGGAATTACATTTTCCCTGCGTCCGCCGAAAATAATGCCTGAAATCGGCACGCCTTTCGGATTGTCATATTCTTTTGAGAGCGTGGGGCAATTATAAATTGAAACCGTAAATCTTGAATTTGCGTGAGCTGCCGGCTTTCCTGCAGCTTTATCGAATTTATTTCCCTGCCAGTCAGTCATATCGGCAGGAACTTCATCCGACAAGCCTTCCCACCAAGGAGTATTGTTTACGTTATCTACTCCGGTATTGGTAAACAATGTAGGATAGAATTTATCGTTTTTAAGAGTATCAAGCATTATAGGGTTTGTCTTCATGCCTGTTCCCGGAGCAACGCCAAACATTCCGGCTTCAGGGTTAATCGCGTAAAGCTGTCCGTCTTCGCCGACATTAATCCATGCTATGTCGTCGCCGATTGTCCATACTTTATAACCGGGGAATACCGGCTGTAAAAGCGCGAGATTTGTTTTTCCGCATGCAGATGGGAAAGCGCCGAGGAAATATGTTACTTTTCCGTCAGGAGCTTCAACGCCTATAACAATCATATGTTCTGCAAGCCAGCCTTCATTAAATCCGAGATAAGACGCTATTCTTAACGCATAACATTTTTTCCCGAGAAGCGCGTTTCCGCCGTAACCCGAGCCGAAGCTCATAACGCAGTTATCCTGAGGGAAGTGCATTATAAATCTTCTGTCAGGGTTAACGTCACCGATGGAGTGAATGCCTTTGAAAAAGTCCGCAGAATCGCCGATTCTGTCGGTTGCGACTTGTCCGATTCTGGACATAATTCTCATGCTTAATACGACGTAAATGGAATCGGTTATTTCAACGCAGTTTTTCGCGTATTTTGACTCGGGATTTCCCATAATAAAAGGAATAACGTACATTGTTCTTCCTTTCATGCAGCCTTTGAATAAGCTGTTCATTTTTTCTTTGGCTTCTGCGGGGTCAATCCATTGGTTGTTTGGTCCGGCTTGTTCTTTGTCTGGGGTACAGACAAACGTCAAATGTTCGGTTCTTGCGACGTCGTTTGAATTTGAGCGGTGATAATAGGAATTAGGGAAAACTTTCTCATTTAATTTGCTGAGTAAAACTTTTCCGTCTTTATCTGCTATACAGGCTTCTTCTACAAGTCTTTTTGCTTCTTCTTCAGAACCGTCAACAATGTAAATTTTGTCGGGAGTTGTAAGTTCTGCGATCTCCTGAATAAATTTCTGCATCGGTGTTGTCATTTGCGTATCCATCCTGAATAAGGTATAGTTTCTTGCCCCCGAGCCTCCGCATTTTGTCATTCCCGTGAAAACGGGAATCCACGTTTATGTTTTTGGCTTGACAAGCTTTACGGGCGTGCTGCAAACAACTTTATGACCAGACTACTTCTTTTTTATTCTCTATTACTACTTCTTTTGTAGGATACAGAAGATTTCCCTGTTCTTTAACAACTTCTTCGGGTTTAAACCAAAGTTTTATTTCTCTTTCAGCTTCACTTACGTCTGACGAACAATGCACAACGTTTTCATAAATGCCTTTAGTCGTGATTCTTCCGTAAGCTCCTCTTATTGAAATCGGGTCGGCTTCTTCGGGGTTTGTTGCGCCTGCTATTTTTCTCATTCTGGCTATAGCGTCTTCTCCCTGATATACAAGAGCAATAACTCTGTCCCAAGGCTCGCCGTAAACTTTACCCTGAATATAATCTACAAGCTCTCCGAAAAACGGCTTATCTTTTAAATGATAATAATGCTGTTCCGCAAGATGTTGGCTGACTTTAACGACTTTTGCTCCTATAATAACCATTCTTGCTTCCGAAAGCTTGGTTAAAATATTTCCTGTTAAGGATTTTTTAATTCCGTCCGGCTTAATCAAAATTAACAACTGTTCCAACGCCATTTTATTTCTCCTTGTATCTGCGCATAAAAAATTGCAGCGTTATAAAAATCATTACGCCGCAAGCATTTGCTATACGATAAATTGATTTTAAATATGATACAAAAAATGAGAGTCTTTTGCAAATGAGATTCTGTCTTAAAAGTCTGACTTTGTTTGTGGCGGTCGTCTTTGTCTTTAGTTGTCATTCCGTGCTTGACACGGAATCCACTTTGTTTTTATTAATAAGAGTGAACTTGGGTACCGGCTTTCGCCGGTATGACAAAAGAGCGGAAGTACGACTTGCTTTTGTCAATTTGACGGATTTGGTTCATTTTGCTATAATTCCAATCCTTAAGTTAGCTGTCAGGGTCTCCGTAGCTCAATTGGATAGAGCAACTGCCTTCTAAGCAGTAGGTTAGGTGTTCAACTCACCTCGGAGACGTTTTTGCTTCACCTTTGAAGTTTTTGCGTCCTTATACTCCGGCTCATTTGCCTTTGTGCAAACTTCGCCGTCGCAGGCGTAGCAAAAACTCCAAATGCTTTGCAAAATATTTTAGATAGCTATTTAAGTCCACGTTTCACTCTTCGCTAATCTTCATTAATGGTGGGCGTAGCTCAATTGGTTAGAGCGTCGGTTTGTGGAGCCGAAGGCTGCGGATTCAAGTTCCGTCGTCCACCCTTTTTTAAAATATAAAAAAGCATCAATTATTTTACATTAATAAAATAATTGATGCTTTTTCAGAAGTTACTAATATTGGTTATTTAGCTGCTACAGTTTTTTCAATTTTTAACATACAATGTTCAAGGGTTTTCTCTATCTCTCTAGCCCAAAATCGTAAAACAATCCATCCTTGTTTTTTTAGTTGATGGTTTACAAATTTATCCCGTTTTATGTTTGATTCTATTTTTTGATTCCAGTATTTTTTATTAGTATAAAATTTTTTCTTTTTGGCTAAATAATCTTTGCCGTGCCAAAACTCGCTATCGCAAAAAATAGCAATTTTCTTTTTTCTAAAAACAATATCAGGTTTTCCGAGTATCGTTTTGCAATTTTTACGATACCTGTAGCCTCTTGCCCATAATGCTTTTGCAAGCAATATTTCAATTTTTGTTCCAGTAGATTTTATCGCCTGCATATTCAGTCTTCGTTGTTCTTTTGTCAAAACATCCATATATTAATTATATCAAAAACAGTTGATATGGACAATTAAATAATAAGATTGGTATAATGAACAAAATTTTAGAAACATATATTTACTAGGAAAATTAATGAATTTTGAAATTTTTTCTTTTTTTTCAGGCTTAGGTTTTTTAGATTTGGGATTTGAGAAAGCAGGTTTTAAAATTGCTTTTGTTAATGAGTTTGAAGAAGAATTCTTAAATGCATACAGATATGCAAGAAGGCACTATTCTGAATACCCAAAATATGGCTATAGTAATCTAGATATTACTAATTTATTAAATGATAGAATATGGAAGCATAATTTGTCAGGTTTTAATAAAGATAGAAAGAAGAAGATTATAGGATTTATTGGTGGTCCCCCTTGCCAAGATTTTTCTGTTAGTGGGAAAAATGAAGGGGCAAATGGTAAAAGAGGGGTGTTGACAAAAGTATATGTACAACTAATAATAAAGCGCAAACCAGATTTCTTTGTTTTAGAGAACGTTAAAGGATTATACAAAACTAAAAAACATAAACTCTTTTACGATACTTTAAAGAAAAAGTTGGAAGTAGCTGGGTATAATCTCTTTGATTCAGTGGAAAATGCTTTAGAATATGGCGTACCTCAAGATAGAGAGAGGTTGTTGCTAATAGGTTTTAGGAAAAGAAAGTTTAATAAAATATCTCACTTCAATTTGAATAAGCATAAGAAATACAAAAAAGAAATCATTTTTCAAGCATTGTGGGCTGAAGAAGATAATTTTAAAGAAAATGGTATGTCAGAATGCCCGAAAGATATTATAGCTGATTTAACAGTAGAGCATTGGTTTCAAAAAAATGATGTGTACAATCATGCCAATGGAACAGATTGTTTCAATATAAGAAGTAAGAATCGTTTTTATACTGTAAAAGAAGGAGATACTAAAAGAAAATCTTTTAAAAGATTACATAGATGGCGTTTTTCTCCAACAGCTGCATACGGTAATAATGAAGTACATTTACATCCATATAAGCCTAGGAGGCTTAGTGTTGCTGAAGCCCTTGCAATTCAATCTCTTCCCAAAGAGTTTACATTATCACCAGAAATATCGTTGT
>WRFE01000088.1 GCA_009778965.1 Candidatus Endomicrobium labiotermitis | reverse complement strand
TATCGCTTTTGTATCCGGCAGCCTCTTCTCTTGCTGACAGAATTGTCTCCGCGATTAAGGACTTTTTTGTAAAAACCACTAAGATTACCGAAGAGCAATCCGGAAAAATATCTTCAAAGTACATGCTTGTTATGGCTCATCCTGATGCCCAAAAGCAGCAGGTATGTGAAAAAATCGCCCAAAAAACCGGAGTTCCGTATATTAATGTTCAAAAACTTTTGGAGATTGAGGCGGATTATCAGGAAATGATGATTCAAAAAGGTGTAAATACCGAAGATGAAAGAGAGTATTTGGAAAAATACGGTTCTGTTTTGACATGGATTAAACGCAGCGATTCGCCTAAACCCAGTGATGACATTATTGCAGAATTGGTTTCAAAAAGATTAAGCGGGCAGGATTGCAAGGACGGATTTATTCTGTACTGGTATCATGGTCATGGTTCGGTAAGTCTGGCTAAAAGATTAGACGGATTTTTAGAAAAAAGAAATGTTTCCGTTTCACCTGTGTTTTTCGAAATAGGCAGGGAGCAGATGTTTGAAGAGCTTAAATCTCAAAGCGCTATAGACAGAGCCGAATTAAGCCATAAGCAATATGCCGCTGAAATTCAGCCTCTTTTGGATTACTACGGCGGTTCTTTGGCGCAGTTTAATCTTACGACTATAGAAAAAGATGAACAAAGCAAAGATCCGGCTTTGTCCGTAGCAAAATCCGTGGCAAAAAGGTTTAAAGAAATTGTCAAAAGTAATGAAACATCGCGTTCGATAAACTGGGAAAATGCATATAAAATAAGTGAAAAAGTCCGCTTTTCATCCGCTGAGTTAAAAAAACAAACAGAATATTTAAAGAAGCTTACGGATAACGAAGACGAAAAAGTTTTTATAGGAAAGCATGAAGATTTACAGTTAGAATTTATAAGAGCGTTTGAAGCGTTGAAAAAAGATTTCAATATTATGAAAATCGAAAAAATCGGCGGCAAATCTTTTGAAGGTATTCAAATTATTACCGATAATCCTGAAGTTGTAATAGAGATGAGATCTGTCGGCGCCGGATATGCGATAGAAGTATATGCCGAAAGCGGCAGTGAGGCTTTAACTAAACAAATTGTGGATATCGGCAGAAGAATTCTTACTTCTGTACCGTTAAAAAATGATAAATCAAAAATTTTAACAAATCCGGATGACGGATATGTTTTATCGTACGAGATTGACGGGCGTCCTGTACTTTTTAATACTACGGAGCCGGTAGGCGATTCGAAAAATCGCGGCGGTTCATTCTTATGTTATCCGTACTTTGGACCTGCCGAGGAAGGAATGCCGCAGCACGGTTTTGGCAGAAATTCAAAGTGGCAGGTTGAAAGTAAAAGCCGGGACGGCAAAGAAATCAGCTTTGCTTTGCCGGATTCCGAAAAACAGGGCGAATGGAAGAATGTTTCCGCAAAAAATAAAGTTTCTTTACCTTCGGGAAACAGTTTCAGGCAGGAGCTTACGGTCAAAAATAACGGCAAAGAAGCGGTTGAAATCGCGCCTGCGTATCATCCGTTTTTTAATGTAGCTCCTGGAATTGAAGTTATTACCGTTTATTACGGCAATAATGAAAAAATGGTTATACCGGTGGATGACCTTGGAAGTCTTAACAATGCAACAAAATATGTTGACAATATTACTAAAGTGGAAATAGGATATAACGTTATTGAATTTACGGAAAACACTAATCTCAGTAAATTCGAAATCTGGTCTAACGGATTAAAAGACAAAAACGGAAATAGTTTTATATGCATTGAGCCGTCTTACGCGGGAGAGATTTTTGTCGGCGAAGACCGCAAAAACGCGATGACTTTGAACCCGGGGCAAACCGCAAATTTTAGTTTTGGATTTACTTCCTATGTCGATGAAAATTTGCTTGTTGAATCTTTGGCGTGGCACGCAAAAAAAATCAAAAATAAAAATTTTGTGATTTTAGGCGCTCCTGCCAGCGGAAAAGGAACAGTCGCCGATAAAGTGGCGGAGAAACTCGGAATACCTCATCTTTCTACAGGTGAAATGTATCGCGAGGGCTTTAAAAAACTGGCAAGGCTTGAAGAAAATATTACGAAGGAAAGACTGGACGATATATTGAAGAATCTTCACGAACGTTTAGGCAATATGACGGTAATAGAAAGAAAGCCGGATGCGGAAGAAATAAAAAGAATACAGGGACAATTATGGCAGGAATTGCAATTGTCTGAAGATGAAAAATTTATTCTTCACTGGGAATCAATTAAGTATGTTTATGACGGAGGCTACTTTATCCCCGATGAGATAACAAATGACATGCTTTTTGACGAGCTGCGCAATAATTGGGAAAAATACAAGGATGGTTTTATTCTTGAAGGTTTTCCGAGAACCGTAGAACAGGCTGAAGCATTTGACGAATTTACAGAAGAATTAGGAATTGAAATATCTCTTCTTTCTTTTGAGGTTTCAAAGGAATCTTTAAATGAAAGACGTATCAGCCGCGTTAATGAAACATTAGAAAAACAAGCTGCAGGCGATAAAACCGCAAAAATACGCATTGATGATAAGAGTTTATTCCAAATTTTGGCAAGATTGGCTACACATGAAAGATTAGTCGTACCCACTGCAGAATATTATCTGGAATACGGCAGATTGGTAGTATTTAACGCGGACGATATTGAAAAAACAACAGGAAAATTCGCGTCAAAAGTAATTTCGGGTACAATTACAGACAGAGTTGATGAAATTTTTCCTATGACGGAAACAAAAGAATGGAAACAGTTGGATGAGCAGCATAAAGAAATCTCAAAGAAAACCATTAAAGATTTATTTGCCTCAGATCCCGACAGGAAAAACAAAGAAGCGTTAAGAAAAGCCTATATAGCAAAGCTGAAAGGCAAAAATACGGAAATGACAATAGATACGTCATTTAACAATATTGACGGCAAAACGATGAAACTGCTGTTGAATCTGGCCAAAAGAAGAGATGTAAAAGGCTGGATAAAAAAGATGATGACAGGCGAAAAGATAAATGAAGCTGAAGGAAGAGCAGTATTACATACGGCATTAAGAAATGTAACAAAAGACTCGCAAGGAAACATAGTAAGCCTCGGGCCTATATATGTAGACGGCAAGGATGTAATGCCTGAAATAGTAGAAGTGTTATCAAAGATGCAGGAATTTGATAAAAAGCTGGAAAGCGGAGCAATGACAGGTTCAACAGGCAAAAAGATAAAGACGGTAGTAAGCATAGGAATAGGCGGTTCTGACTTAGGTCCTAAAATGGCTGCTGCGGCGTTAGAAAAGTATAAGAGAGAAGGAATAGAGGTAAGGTTTATATCTAATGTAGACCCGAGAGCGGCGCAGCTGGCAATGCAGGATTTAGACCCTGAAACAACGATGGTAATAGTAGAATCAAAAACGTTTACCACGCAGGAAACAATGGAAAACGCCAACGCAGTAAGAAAGATGATGTTAGACAAGTTAAAAGGTAAAGCGTCGGAAGCGGATATAATATCCAAACATTTTATAGCGGTATCAACAGCGAAAGAAAAGGTATCTGCATTTGGAATAGACGCAGAAAACAATATGTTTGAGTTCTGGGATTTTGTGGGCGGCAGATTTTCATTGTGGTCAGCGATAGGAATGCCTTTGGTATGTTCAATAGGATTTGACAATTATTTTGAAATGCTTCAAGGCGCGAATGAAATGGACAAACATTTCGCGGAAGCTGATTATGAAGATAATATACCGATAAAGCTGGCGATGATATGGACCTGGTACAGTAATTTCTTTAAGTATGACAAGCACGCGTTAATACCGTACAGCGAAGATTTAAGAATGTTCCCGAAATACACTCAGCAGCTGTATATGGAAAGTTTAGGCAAGAGTACGGACAAAGACGGCAAGAAGATAACGGATTACACAACCGGAGTAGAAATATACGGAGAAGCGGGAACAGATTCGCAGCATTCGTTCTTCCAGTTATTCCATCAGGGAACGGGAATAGTGCCGATAGATTTCATAACATACTTAGAGCCGCCGGCGATAAGAGCTGATATGAGTAAAGAAGAAAGAGAAGACATAGAAAGAAGACACGCGATATTCATATCGAATGTATTAGCGCAGAGAGAAGCGTTCGCAATGGGCAAGAATCAGGAAGAAGTAGATGAAGAAATAAATAAGGTAATGGCGAATATAAGAAAAGAAATGGAAGCCAATAACGCAAGCGCGGCAGACATAGAAAAAGAGATGGAAAGATATGAGAAATTAAGACTGCAAAAGTCATTTGACGGCAACAGACCTTCGAATTTAATAACCTTTGATAAACAGACGCCTGAAAGTTTAGGAATGCTGATATCATTGTACGAGCATGTGGTTGCGGTACAGTCGTTTGTATGGAACATAAATGCGT
>WRFE01000087.1 GCA_009778965.1 Candidatus Endomicrobium labiotermitis | reverse complement strand
GGCATCTGACCGCCCTCAAAACCAATTTTCTTCGAACCGTCGCCTGAACGCGATTTCTGACCTTTAGAACCGCGCGTAGCTGTACGACCATGCCCCGAACCGAGTCCGCGGCCTACTATTTTCTTTCTATGTTTTGAGCCTTTTGCGGGCTTTAAGTTATTTAAACCTATCATATTTCCGCAACCTCTTTATTTCTTATTTTCGCAACTTCTTCTTTAGTGCGAAGATCTTTAAGCGCTTCTATTGTAGCATATACTACGTTAAAAGGATTTGAAGAACGCATTGATTTTGTAAGAATATCTTTTATTCCGACCGCTTCCAAAACAGCTCTCACGGCTCCGCCTGCAATAACTCCCGTTCCCGGCGCGGCAGGTTTAAGCAAAACTTTTCCCGCTCCCGATACTCCGGTAATTTCGTGAGGTATTGTGGTTCCTTTAAGCTGTACGCCTACCATGTGCTTCGCAGCGTGAGTACTGCCTTTCTGGATTGCAGCCTGAACTTCGTTTGCCTTTCCGAGCCCGCATCCTACTTTGCCGGCTCCGTCGCCTACCACTACCAAAGCATTAAAAGAAAACCTTTTTCCGCCTTTAACGACTTTCGCCACTCTGTTAACAGCGACTACAGTCTCTTTTAAACCGCTATCATCTTGTTGTTTTTTTCCAAATTGTTCAGCCAACTTATCCTCCCTAAACGACAATTAAAAACTATAATTTTATAATATGCGGCTTAGCCGCAATTTTTAGTTAAACTTTCTCCTGCTTTCGCAAGAAGACAAACACGATTTTAGAATTCCAAACCGCTTTCTCTGGCAGCATCGGCCAATGCTTTTACTTTACCGGTATATTCATAGCCTCTGCGGTCAAACACAACCTTTTTAAGACCTTTTTCCGACGCTTTTTTCGCAATCAAATCGCCAACCGATTTTGCCGCCAAAACGGTATCGGTAACTTTCAATTTACCTTTCAGCTCCGGAGAAAGAGTCGACGCCGCGACAAGAGTAGTTCCCTTGCTGTCGTCGATAATCTGAGCATAAATATGTTTATGCCCGCGATGTATGCTTAAACGCGGTCTTTCCTGAGTTCCTTCGATTTTGCTTCTTACTCTTTTTACTCGATAATCAAATCTTTTGTTTGAATCTTTCATCTAAATCCTCTTATAGAAGCTGAGAGGATGAGATGTTGAGAGGTTGAGAGGAGCTTTGGCCGTTTAAGTTTCTGCTTTTGCTCATCTTCTCACCTTCCAATCTTCCCACCATCTGCTGTTAATTATTTTTTACCTGAGCCTGCAGCAGCTTTACCCGCTTTTCTTATTACATGTTCGTCTGTATAAACGACAGTTTTACCGTCGGCAGACATAGCAGACGTCGTGTATCTTATACCGAAACCTTTGTATGGTTCTGTAGGTTTAACAGCTTTTACTTTCGCGGCAAAAGCGCCGACTTCGTATTTATCTATGCCTGTAACCGTGATAATTGTGTTTTTATCAGCGTCAAGAACTGACGTAACTTTTACGGCAGACGGAATATCGAGATTAACCTGATGAGAAAATCCGACGTTCAAAACCAATTTTTTTCCGCCTTCAATATTGGCTTTATATCCGAGACCGATAGCTTTCAATTCTTTTTTATAACCGTGAGTAACGCCTTCTATCATATTAACGACAAGCCCTCTGTGCAAACCGTGCATCATATTATGTTCACGTGATTTTCCTAGAGCTTCGACAAGCAAACTGTCTTTATCAATCTTTATTCCGATTCTTTTATCTATCGGCTGCGAAAGCTTGCCTCCGGGTCCGGTTATTTCCAAGACGCCGTTTTTGAATTCTGCTTTTACTTTTTCCGGAATCTGGACCGGTTTTTTACCTAAGCGACTCATTGTTCTTTCCTCAATTTTTTAAAGTGCTTTCCGGTATTGCGTTTCAAGGGAATACCCTTTTCCCGCAATAACCTGCTTACCAAACGTATCCTATAACTTCTCCGCCGATTTTATCTTTTCTTGCTTGTCTGTCGGTCATTAAACCTTTCGGCGTAGAAACTATTGTCACGCCGAGACCGCCTACAGTTTTAGGCATCTCGTCATAACCTCTGTATATTCTCAGACTCGATTTTGAAACTCTTTTAATTCCCTGAAGAACAACTTTGCCTTCCGGAGTATATTTAAGATATACTCTCAAAACGCCCTGTTTATAATCTTCAATGTTTTTAAAGTTTGAAATATACCCTTCGTCTTTCAAAATTTTAGCTATTTCAACTTTCAATTTTGATGACGGAACATCTACTTTCTCATGAAGCTTCGCATTCGCGTTGCGGATGCGGGCAAACATATCTGATATTGGATCTGTAATCATTGAAACCGACCTCTTTTAAAAATTATTACCAGCTTGATTTTGTAACGCCCGGTATTTCACCGTTATGCGCAAGTTTGCGCAGACATATTCTGCAAAGCCCGAAATCTCTGTAAAAGCCGCGCGGTCTTCCACACAGGCGACATCTGTTCCTGTACCGTGTTGCAAATTTTTGAGGTTTACGCATCTTTGCTTCTGCTGAAGTTGTAGCCATTTAATTCCTCTTCTTATTAACTTTAGAGCTAAGAGTTAAGTGTTATTTGCACTCTTCAATTCACTCTGTCTTATTTTGTTTCTCTTTTCTTAAACGGCATGCCAAGCGCTTCAAGAAGAGCTTTCGCATGTTCGTCTTTTTCAGCCGTCGTAACCATTGTTATATTCATTCCTCTGGCTTTATCCGACTTTTCAACGTTTATTTCAGGAAATATATATTGTTCCGTAAGACCTAAATTAAAATTGCCTCTTCCGTCGAATCCGTTAGGTTCTATTCCTCTGAAGTCTCTTATACGGGGAACAGCAACATTTATAAGTCTGTCCAAAAATTCATACATAATCGCGTTTCTTAAAGTAACTTTAATTCCGATAGGCATACCTTCGCGGATTTTAAAGTTTGAGACGGATTTTTTCGCACGGCATACAATCGGTTTTTGACCGGTAATAGCCGAAAGTTCCGCAACGGCAATGTCCAAAACTTTTATATTTTCTTTCGCTTCGCTAAGTCCGATATTAATTACCACTTTTTCAAGCCTAGGAACCTGGTGAAAGTTTTTGAAATTAAACTTTTTGGAAAGCTCGCCTGTTACGCTTTTTTGATAAAATTCTTTTAAACGAGGTTGATTCATTATTTTTTCCCTTATACTTATTTGTCGTTTACTATCATTTCGCCGCACTTACGGCAGATTCTGACCTTTTTTCCATCGGAGAGAGAATCGAATTTAGGTCTTGAAGCCTGAGCGCATTTCGGGCACACAAGCATAACTTTGCTTATGGAAATCGGCGCTTCTTTCTCGCGGATTCCGCCGGTGTCTCTCTGAGTGGGCTTTGTGTGTCTTTTTATGAAATTAATTTTCGCAACCAGAACTTTGCCTTTATCAGGGAACACGTCTAAAACTTCGCCTTTTTTACCTTTATCTTTTCCTGATAAAACAACAACTTTGTCTTTCTTTTTAATGTTAAGCATTTTATTTTCCTGTTTCTTTTTTAGCTTGACTTGGTTTATATAACTTCCGGGGCCAAAGAGATTATTTTGAGATAATTATTTTCTCTGAGTTCTCTTGCAACCGGTCCGAAAATACGGGTACCCTTAGGGTCGCCTTCATCGTTAATTATAACGGCCGCGTTATCATCAAACTTTATATAAGTTCCGTCGTTACGGCGTATTTCTTTTACGGTACGCACTATAACCGCTTTTATAACATCGCCTTTTTTTATAGCGGCATGCGGCAAAGCATCCTGAACCGACGCGTGAATCACGTCGCCGATGCTTGCGTAACGGCGCTTCAAGCCTTTTGTGACTCTGAAGCAGCGTATCTTTCTGGCTCCCGAATTATCAGCAACATTTAGAATCGATCTTTCCTGAATCATTTTACTGTCCTTTTACTTTTTGTCATACCTTATTGACTGACGTTTGTCTGCTTATTCAGCCTGGGCTTTGCTTATAATTTCAACCAACACCCATTTCTTAGATTTCGAAATCGGTCTTGATTCCATTATTTTAACCGTATCGCCTATACGAGCCTCATTCTTTTCATCATGAGTCGCAAATTTTCTTTTGCTGCGAAGCACACGGTCATACAAAGAATGGCGGTATGTTCTTGAAACTGAAACCATTATTGTTTTATCGCTTTTATCATTTACAACTACGCCTGTACGAAATGTACGTTTTCCACGTTCTGACATATTTCCTTCCTTTTATCGTCATCCCGAAGTAATTCGGGAATTCATCATTCTATCCTTTCTTTTGCGCAAGCAACGTCTTTATTCTTGCAATGTCTCTTCTCAAAGTTCTTATCTCAAGAGCATTTTTCACAGGCGCCGCAGAGTGGCGGAATTTCAACTTAAAAAGTCTGTCCTGCGCGTCGTTGAGTTTTACAGAAAGCTCTGAGTCCGTCATATTTCTCATTTCCTGCCAGTTTTTACTTTTCAT
>WRFE01000086.1 GCA_009778965.1 Candidatus Endomicrobium labiotermitis | reverse complement strand
GACGATGAAGGAGAGATGAAGTATAATGAATGGCTGTCAAAGAATAGAGCGAACAGTGTTTATAAGAAGCTGCTAGAATTGGGAATAGATTCCGGTATGATAGAAAAGATAGGACACGGGAAAACAAGACCTATAGCGACAAACGAGACAGAAGAAGGCAAAGCGCAAAACAGAAGAGTTGAGATAATAGTAGAGTAACGGCACACCCTCACCTTTATCCTCTCCCTGACAAGGGAGAGGATAGTTTTTGTTATAAAAATATTGTAAAATAATCATATATGATTGAAAAGTTAGTAAAAAAGAATAAAATATACCAAGGCAAAGCCGTAGATTTTTACTGTGATGAAGTAAGTCTGCCTAACGGACAGAGCGCGACAAGGGAATATCTTGGACATCCCGGAGCCGCTGCTGTCCTTCCTTTTTTAGATAAAAACAATATTGTTTTGGTAAAACAGTACAGGTATCCTATAGATAAAATTACTTATGAGATTCCCGCGGGAAAACTTGATAAAGGCGAAACGCCTATTGAGTGTATTAAACGTGAGCTTGAGGAAGAAACAGGTCTAAAGGCGAAAAGAATAGAAAAGCTTATTTCTTTTTATCCCACAACGGCTTTTTCAAATGAAATTTTGCATATATTTGCCGCGTTCGGCTTGAAGAAAGGGAAAACTAATCCCGACGCCGATGAGTTTATTTCAGGGGAAATAATTAAATTTAAAGAAGCTTTAGATATGGTAAAAAGCGGCGAGATAATGGATTCGAAAACCGTTATAGCGCTTTTGTATTTTGAAAATATATTAAAATAAGATGATGAGATGATGAGAAGGTGAGATGTTGAGCAGCGGCGTTAGTTTTTTGTCGTTTCTCAACTTCCCATCCTCTCACCATCCCACCTTCTTACCAGAGAAGAGGAAAATCATGAAAAGAAGTTGTTATTGCGGAGACGTAAGAGAAGACAGTATAGGTAAAGAAATTGCGGTTTGCGGCTGGGTGCATTCCAGAAGAGACCACGGCGGAGTAATTTTTATAGATTTAAGGGACAGGGAAGGTCTTTTACAGATAGTTTTCCAGCCTGAGAATAAAGAAATTTTTTCCGTTGCCGAACATATAAGAAGCGAATACGTTTTGTTTGTGAAAGGGCTTATAAGACATCGTCCTGAAGGAACCGTAAATCCTAATATGCCTACGGGTAAGGTTGAACTAGTAGTCTCAAGCCTTGAAGTACTGAATCCTTCGCCGACTTTGCCTTTTGAAATATCGGATTATACGGATACGTCCGAAGAATTAAGGCTTAAATACCGCTATCTGGATTTACGCCGCCCTAGTTTCCAGAAAAACTTTATAATGAGGCACAAAGTTTCAAAAGAAATAAGAAATTTTTTAAATGATGAAGGATTTTTCGAAATAGAAACTCCGTTTTTGACGAAATCAACTCCGGAAGGCGCAAGGGATTTTTTGGTTCCGTCAAGAATTAATCACGGATGTTTTTACGCTTTGCCCCAGTCGCCTCAGATTTTTAAACAGATTTTGATGGTTGCCGGATTTGATAAATATTATCAGATTGCCAGGTGTTTCAGAGACGAAGATTTAAGAGCTGACAGACAACTTGAGTTTACGCAGGTTGACCTTGAAATGTCATTTGTTGAAGAAAATGATGTTATGGACGTTATAGAAAGAATGCTTGGCGGAGTATTTAAAACGGCATTAAATATTGATATTAAAACGCCTTTTTTAAGAATGCCTTATCAGGAAGCAATGCTTAGTTACGGTTCTGATAAGCCGGACACCAGATTTGAAATGCTTATAAAAGATTTCAGCGTTGAACTTAAAGACTGCGGATTCAGTGTTTTTTCCGGCGTTTTGGCTAAAGGCGGCATGGTTAGAGGTTTGTGCATACCTAAAGGTGCGAGTTTTTCACGCGGCGAAATAGACGGACTTACAAAATTTGTCGGGGAATACGGAGCCAAAGGTCTTGCGTGGATGAAAATTACCGAAACCGGAGCCGAATCGAATATCGTCAAATTTTTTAAAGACGAAGAAATAAAAACCATTATTTCCAAGCTTGATGCTAAAGCCGGGGACTTGGTGGTGTTTTTGGCAGACGAAGAGAAAATAGTAGCTCAAGGGCTTGGGGCGTTAAGACTTAAAATGGGCAAAGAGCTAGGGCTTATTGATAAAAATAAATATAATTTCCTTTGGGTAGTGGATTTCCCTATGTTTGGATGGGATAGCGATGAAAACAGATGGTTTGCTTTGCATCATCCTTTTACTTCGCCAAAAGACGGAGAAGCGCTTACGCCTGAAAACGCGGGGAAAGCCGTAGCGAAAGCTTATGATGTTGTTTTAAACGGAGTGGAGCTTGGCGGCGGTTCGATAAGAATACACAGAAGCGATGTTCAGAAACAGGTGTTTGAACTTTTAAATATTTCCGAAGATTCAGCTAAAGAAAAATTCGGATTTTTACTTGACGCATTGACATACGGAGCGCCTCCGCACGGCGGCGTTGCTTTGGGTTTTGACAGACTTTGCGCTTTGCTTGCGGGAGAAGAGTCTATAAGAGAAGTTATTGCTTTCCCGAAAACACAGAAAGCATTGGATCCTATGTCTAACGCTCCTTCGGAAGTAAGTGAAAAACAGTTGAAAGAACTCGGGATAAGAGTGGTTGTTAAACAGGCGAAGAATTAATATTGACGCATAGGGCGTCATTGCGAGTACCGTATTTAGACACTACGGTATAAACTCCGCGCGGCAATCCACGTTGCTTTAAAATGGATTGCTTCGTCGTTTCACTTCTCGCAATGACAAGCGGATTAGTGACAGAGTAATTCGGAGTAAAAATGAATTTTTATAAAAAAATAAAAATGGCTTTGGGGAAGTTTCTTATTTCAGCGGCAGAAAAATTAGTCGCTGATAAAGATGACGCGCCCGTAGTGAGAAACGCCAAAAATATATTTTTAAGAGAAATAAAAGTTCCTGTTTTTCTTTCCGTCGGAATTACCATAATCGCGGTTTATTTTATGTTTGTCATGGGACTGGGATTCAGTTACGGGAATATGTTTGCCGTTGCTATTTTTACAGCTTTGATAATAGTTTTTTTTGATATTCATACGCGCGGAAAAGAAAAATCAATTTTGTCCGACAGCGACGCGGTAGTGCTGATGTGTCTTATTTTTATAATAGGTATTTTGTTTCTTCAGATATCGGTTTATCATGAATATTTGTCGCCGTTTGTTTTTCCCGTTTCTGCTTTCGCGTTAATGACGGCTATGCTTTTGTCTCCGAGGATAGGTCTTTTATATACGCTTATGTTAAGTCTTTATGCCGGGCTTTTAAGTAATATGCGTTTCGACGTTTTCCTTGTTTTGCTTTGCAGCGGCGTAATTGCTATGGCTGACGCGAATGCTATAAGAAACAGGGCGGGATTTGTAATAACGGGTTTAAAAACGATTATTGCGAGCGCTTCCATATTGACGATGTTCTTTTTATTGAAACAATATACTTTCGCTCAGTATCTGGGAAATTTAAAATTTAGCGTTTTCAACGGCGTTGCTTCCGTAATAATATTATTGGTTTTAATTCCTGTTTTTGAAAAATTGTTTTCAAGAACTACAAATATTAAACTTATAGAGCTTGCTGATTTTAATAATGTGCTTTTAAAAAGACTTATGCTTGAAGCTCCGGGCACTTATCATCACTCTTTGTGGACAGCCTCTATAGCCGAACAGGCGGCTAATGCTATAGGCGCAAATGCTATTCTTGCAAGGGTATGTTCTTATTATCACGACATCGGAAAGTTAAAGAATCCCGAGTATTTTATAGAAAATCAGACTTGCGCAATTAATCCTCACGATTCGCTGACTCCTGCAATGTCGGGACTGATTTTGCTGTCGCATGTAAAAGACGGCGTTGCTTTTGCCAAAAAGTATAATCTTGACAGCGAAATTATAAGCAATATAGAACAGCATCACGGTACAACGGTAATGAGTTATTTTTACCGTAAAGCGCTGGAAAAAAACAATGATTTGGACGTTTCAAATTTCAGGTATCCGGGACCAAAACCGCAGACAAAAGTCGCGGCGATAATTATGATTGCCGATTCTTCGGAAGCGGCTTGCCGCGCACTTGACGATCCTACAGCGGTCAGAATAAAAGAAACTGTTGAAAAAATTATAAACAATAAATTTACCGACGGACAGTTCTCTGATTGTCCTATTACGTTAAAAGATTTGGAAAATATAAGAAACAGCGTGACTTCAACGCTTATAGGAATATATCACGCGAGAGTCGAGTATAAAGAAATAGATAACAACAAAGTTCAAATAACAAATAGTAAAGAACAAAGCACAAAATAAAAGCGCTTCTGTCTGTCACCCTGCGCGAAGTCGCAGGGTCTATAAGTATAGATTCTGCGATAGGCAGAGCCTACGCAGAATTGTTCCTTAAAAAGAATATATAATTAAGCGTATAAGGGCGTTGGAAGAACGACGCAGAATAGGGCTAAAAGCCCGCCGTCATCAGGTTCTCCAACGCCAATAG
>WRFE01000085.1 GCA_009778965.1 Candidatus Endomicrobium labiotermitis | reverse complement strand
TGTTTCGATATCCAGTGAAAACGTTACGAATTTAGAATTAGCGACAGTATCAACGGCGACATATTTAATAGGTCTGGATGAAAGTACGATAGATGCCCCTTATGAAGGATTTATATCAACAGCAATATGGGCATCATCGGCGGCATATTTGTCAGCAGGTAATCAAACTATAGACGGGAATTTGAGTATAACAAATAGCGGAGCATTGACTGTATCCGGAGCTACGGCATTGAGTGATTCATTAAATGTAACCGGTCTAATAACAGCATATGGCGGTTCAGGGCTTACAGATAATGGTTTGCTGGTACAAAATGCAGCTACTATAGAGGGAGTATTGACTGTAAACAGTGCCGCATATTTAAACAATTCAACAATCTCCGGTAATTTGAATATAACAAATAGCGGAACATTGACCGTAGCTGGAGCTACGACATTAACCGGAGCGTTGACATTAGGAGCAGGTACAGGACTTACAGTTCCTGATGCATTGACAGTGACAGCCGGAGGAGCTACGATAACAGCCGGAGATTTAACAGTAACAGCCGGTAATGCAATTGTCGGTGGCAATGCGACAGTAGATGGTACTTTAACAATAGGTGCATCAGGCAGTGATGTGACATTAAGTTATGGTACAGTAGGATCCTCTAATCCTGATGGATTAGTTGTAAGCAATGATCTTCTGGTTAATGGTGATATTTATGCTACAGGTACTTTAACTCAAAATGCCGACGTCGCTGAAATTTATGCTTCTTATGATAATTTATTGCCGGGAGACGTTGTAATAATATCGTCCACTAAAGATGAATATATAGAAAAATCAAAAATTAAAAATGATACTATGGTTGCGGGTGTAATTTCTACGGCTCCCGGAGTAGTTTTAAATTCTAATGAAAAAGGTTATAAGCTTGCTTTGGTCGGAAAAGTTCCCGTAAATGTTACTAATGAAAACGGCGATATAAAAAGAGGGGATTTAATTGTTACCTCTTCAACTCCCGGATGCGCGATGAAAGGTATTGACCCTAAACCCGGAACGGTGATAGGCAAGGCTTTAGAAAATTCAACAGGTTCCAAGAGTACGATTATGGTATTAGTAAATTTACAGTAAGCTAGGGATTAAAAATTTATAAGTACTTAAAAATAGCAAAACAGGAAAAATTATGAGAAAAATGTTATTTTGTATTTTAGGAGTTTGTCTTATCTCTTTTACGGGATTGGCTTTCGCCCAAGAGGGTGTAATGGGAGATATATCGTTATCTAACGGTTCAATATCTTCTTCAGCCGGGAATTTTGTAAATACGACATCCGTTAACAGCGGTATAGTATTTACGGAAACATTAGCCAGCAGGAATTTTCGTTTGGATTCCGGTGTTTTGGCTTCTTTTGTTACATCAAATAACGATATTACTTTTATTGATCCGATTCCTGCAGAAGGTGCTGTTTCGACAACAACCGCGGTGACGATAGGCATTACCGCTATTACATTTCAAGGCAATGTTGAACAATTGGGATACAGAATTTCAAACTCACTTGATGCATTGGCGACAACCGCTTATACCTGGGTATTAACCGAAGATTCCGGAAGCGATACTTATACATATTCCGCTCAAATAACTTCGGATTTTCAACCCGGCGTAAATTTTCTGCAGTGGTTTGCTCAAAACACGGCAAGCGTTAATGGTCAGCCAAGTTCTATTTTTCAGATTATTGTAAGTTCAGATGCGGCCGGCGTATTTATTTTACTGCCTGCGGATTTAGCGGGATCCAATCCGAATATTAAGGCAAATTTAATTTCTGCTTTTTCTGCCAGCGTTAATCCGTCAAGCGTTACCATTCAAATGTTTGCGGGAGCTTCTACAAATACGGTTGCTCTTTCAACTGAAGATGCCAACGGAAAAATGCCTAGCGCACAATTGCTTGATTACAGATATACCGCGGCGAAACTAAACAATGGCGGAGAATACACATTATTTATACAGTTTACAGACAACGGGACTGTGTATTCGAGCGCTGTAACTTTCAAAGTTGACAATGATCCGATACCTCAGCTCTTGCCTTATCCATCTCCGTATAACCCAAAGAGCGGCAAGTCTATGAAAATCAAATATATTCTTCAGGAAGATGCTGTGGTAACAATTAACATATACGACAGGGCAGGAAAATTTGTAAGCAAAGTGATCGATTCGCAGAGACGTTTTGCCGGATTAAATGATTCCGACGAATGGTTTGCAAAAAGCTATGCCGGCGACGACTTAGCCAGCGGCGTATATATATGCGAAATAATTGCAAAAGGCAGCAAAGAAAACAGACGTTATGTATCCTTTGCTATATTGAGGAAATAACATGAAAAAAACAATGAAAAAGATAATCTGCCTTTGTTTTGTTTTAACTCTTACCGTCAACGCGTATGCGGCGTCGGGCGGAGCGGCTTTTCTTAGAAAAGGCGTAGGCGCAAGAGCCTTGGGTATGGGCGGCGCTTTTACGTCGGTTGCCGATGATACCAGCGCAATCTATTGGAATCCTGCCGGACTTGGTAAAATCGGTGAAAACTACTCAGTTACATTTATGACGACTTCCGGAGCTTCCGACGCGTGGACAGGCTTAAGCGATGTTATTCCCAGCCACAGTTTTTTTGCGGGCTCATTGCCGGCTGCTAAATTCACGGAGTCTTTAGGGAAATCAGTTTTTGCTTTGGGTTTTATCAGTTCGTCGCTTGATAATATTGTAGAATCTAATGATTTAGGCGTTCAGACCGGGACTTTTGATGACACGCAAAGCGCTTTTTATCTTTCGTGGGGTATGCCCATATGGGAAGATAACACTAAACTGTATGTAGGTGCGTCGTTTAAATATGTTTCGGAAAAAATGAATGCGCAAAACGGCGGCAAAGCTTCGGGTTATGATATGGATTTGGGCGTAATGTATAATGTTTATGAGACTTTAAATTTTGGCGTGTTTTTAGGTAAAGGCGCGTCAATGAAATGGGATACCGGTGAAGCCGATAACGCGCCGTTGCTGGCAAAATTCGGCGTGTCAAATAAATTTGACTTAAATGACAAGTTTAAACTACTTGGAGCTTTGGATTTGGTTCAGGCTCAAAAAGAGCCTTTGGGCGCTAATCTAGGCGTTGAATTTAGTTATGTTGATGTTTACGGAGGTTTTGATTTTGGTTTAAAAGCATTGCATTTAAGAAGCGGTATAAACTCTCTGGCTTTGGAAAGCCGTTACGGAGCAAAGTCAGATATAAATAAGAATGTTACGTACAGCATAGGTTTCGGCGTTGACGTTATGATACTCGGGAAATATTTGCAGCTGGATTATGCTATGAGTATGGGAAATCTTTTTGACAACAAGAATAAAATATCATTGAATTTTTATTTTTAACACGGATAACAAAGACAAGCATCAATCTTTTAAAAATATATTCAGAGGCAGGTAAAAAATGAAAATCAGAAAAATCATTTCTTTGTTTGTAGCAGCCGTTATGGTCGCGAATGCTTCTCCCGCGTTTTCACAGAAACGAGACGTTAACGATCCTGTTTTAAGGGAAATAATCAGCGAACTAAGCAAGAAAATGCCAAAGTTCATCAATAAGTACGGCGAAACTGTTTTCGTAGAAGAAGAGCCTATAACAAGAGGCGCTTTGCTTCAGGCTATTTATGAATACGACAGAAGAGCAAGCGGTCCCGCTTCTTCGGCAGACGCCAGTCCTTCTATATCACGCCAAGAGTTTGACACTCTAAGAAATAAAGTTGCTGCAATTGAAAAAAGCGGCGGCGGAGCTGCATCTGCCAAATCAGCAGGCGGCGGAAGCGTTGATATAGTTCAGGTTATTGCAGACTTAACGCCGAATATGCCAATGCTTTTAGATAACAGTTTGAAAAATTCTAAAGTTTTCAGAGAATTACAGCATCAGGTTGCTGCAGGCGGCGGAGCTGCTGCTTCCGGAAAGAGCGCTCTTTCCGCGACTTTGACAAAAGATATTGATACTTTGACTACCAGAGTTGATTTGCTTACAAAAAGAGTGGATTCTCAGGAGAAAAGCGGAGCAGCCGGCGGAAGCGCTTCAACAGCTGCTGTTTCAAAAGAGATAAATGATATTAACAAAAGACTTGCTTCTTTGGCAAAACAAGTTGACAGTATAGAATCTGGAGCAGGCAAAACGGCGTCCGCAAAAGGCGCTCCTTCATCTGCAGAGATAAACGATATTAATAAACGACTTGCTTCTTTGGCAAAACAAGTTGACAGTATAGAATCGGGAGCAGGCAAAACGGCGTCTGCAAAAGGCGCTCCTTCATCCGCAGAGATAAATGATATTAATAAAAGACTTGCTGCTTTGGCAAAACAGTTTGACAGTCTGGAAGCAGGCACAGGTAAAGCGGCGTCATCAAAAGGTACTCCTTCATCCGCAGAGATAAACGATATTAATAAACGACTTGCTGCTTTGGCAAAACAGATGGACAATATAGAATCAAATGCAGGTAAAACAGCGTCATCAAAAGGCGCTCCTTCATCCGCAGAGATAAATGATATTAATAAAAGACTTGCT
>WRFE01000084.1 GCA_009778965.1 Candidatus Endomicrobium labiotermitis | reverse complement strand
CGGTAAGTATATTCTGCTGCCCGCCGGTACTTACTAAAGTGCTTGTCGTCCTGCCGCCGCCTGATACTATCTGGCTGCCGCCTGACCTTACATTGGCGCTATTCGTTGATCCGCCGAAGTTCACATTTTGCGAACCGACCAATATAGTTTCTCCGGTGGAACTCACTCCCGAGTTAATATTAGGATTCCACTGCGCCTGCGCGTACGGAACAAAATTGTTATAAAGTATCGCAGCCAATGCCGTTACGTGCACCACTTTCTTTCCGCCGCCGATTATCCTTTCAAGTATTGTGGCGCTTACCGCGGAGCTAAACGATGAAGACATGTACTCGTCTGACTGAAAATAGTCCGCATACGACTTCGGACTTTCAACAGCCGAAAGAGCTTTACTCTTTTCCTCTAACGATTTAGTTTTCTTTACACTCATTGTTTCCTCCGCAAGCGTACAACGCTTGTTTTAAATTTATTTTTTTATTTTATTTTTCCCACCGTCGGGAATACATCTATATAATAATGTCATTGCGGGCTAGCCCTCTTTTTAATAATCGTTTTGCCAAATATAATGCATAATATAATTAATTGCAATGACTTTTTTAACTACTAACCTTTTCTTTTGTTTGGAGCCGTAAAATTAAGATCTTTCATCAGCTGGTCTATATGACCTATAACCTGTTTGCCGGTTATAAGCTTTGTGCATTCAAACTGTCTTTCCGTGCCTTTATGTTTAGGGCACCAGAAAAAATCTCTGTGGTCAAAATTTTCGTTCACGTCATCCCAGCAGCCGTTACAGCCGTGGCTGTTAAATACTCTGTAAGGATTATTCCATTCGCATATCGGAAGCGTAAACCCGCTTATAAGCACCACCGGTTTTTGGCAAGTCCACGCAAGCCATGACAAACCGCTGGACAAACCGACAAAAAAATCAGCGTGCTGTAATAATGCGACGCGTTCCGTTAAAGGCTTGTTGCCGGTAAAATCTTCCGCTTCTCGCGGGACCTGAGTAAACGAAAAATTCTGTCCGAATATATATTCTTTATCTATTGCTATAACACGGTATCCTAAAGATTTTAAATATTTAGTTACCATATCCCATCCGAAAGGATTATTCCACATTTTCGGCAAACTTGACGCTTTTGTAGCTATACATACGTACGGCTCTTCTATCGGTCTGGGATGGTTTAAATTGACTTTCGGAGGTTCTTCAGTAGGATCTACGCCTAATATATATCCTGCTGTTCTGTGAAGCCCAACCTGACGGAAATCTATAGGCTGGTTGTTTTTATCGCCTCTGAAAAACAAACCCATTTTATATGTGGCGTACGGTTTTTCAAAACGCAATTTTCCGGGAACCGCGGTAAAATAAATATTTGGGTACTGCGAAGCAAATAAATCCGCCATTTCTTTACCCATGGAAAGCTCTGCCGCGCATTTATGTTTTTTAACAAATTTTTCCGCATAAGGCAGCCAGCCGATAGTATCGCCTAACGTGCCTACCGGAAACTTTAACATCACTTGTTTGCCGGAAAGATTCATCTCGTGCGTGAAAAAAGGCTCCGCTTCGCCGCGTTTCCAAATTCTTATTATAAAAGGAACATAATATTTTTTTGTGCTTACTACCCAGCCTTCGTCAACGTCGCAGACGAAAATTAAATTTCCGGACTCGCCGTCTTCTATCTGCACATGCCATTGCCCTTTAGGCAAAAGAATGCGCGCTCCGTCGTTAAAATCGTAACGTATTCCAAACGGTCCGTCTTGAGTGGGAAACGGAGGAGGAGGCGCGAAAAACGGATCCTGATTTACTTGCTGCTGCGAGCCGTCTTCAGTAGGCATCGCCGCGGACGCCACTACGATTTGCGGCTGCTCCTGCGGAGCGTTGTGACCGACCGTGCCCATATGTTTAGGAGCCGCGTCAAGCGGAGGAAATGAAACGGGATTATTTGAAGAAGCGTTTTGTTCAGGCTGATTTTGAGAGTTTTGGTTTTCTTTATTTTCTGACATACTTTCTCCGATTATTTTTTATTCCGGTTTAAATTTCGCTATTAAATAGCCGAATCTGTCCGTATCGTCTATTATTATCTGAAATCTCCGGTCTTGTTTAATAAATTGTTTGCTGAGATAATGTTTAATGTGGCTGGTATCGTCCAGCACAAAATACATTTCTTTTTTTATTTTGTCTAAAACATATTTGAATTCGACAAAGCCCATATGTCCCGCGCTGTCGAGCAGCATAATATCCGGCTTATAATCGCAATTTTCAAGACATAACCCCAGCATATCTTCCGGAACATTGGGAAAATTAGCTTCGGCATAATAACCGGCCGCGCGGATATCCTCGGGAAAATCGGCAAACACTCCCGACGGGAACTGCGTTCCATCCGTAAATTTTCTGATTTCTTCGACGGTAGGCATAACGGAGCGCGGAACGGAAACGCCGTGCAACACGTTAACGTAATTCAATAATCTTTGTCTTTTTAAATTTTCTAAGGATATTGCATAATGGAGAGGATTTACTTCTATGGAATAAAACGAACATTTTAAATTCGGCAACGCGACAAGCGCATTGCATATAGAAGCAGTTGTGCCTGTGCCGTGATACGTTCCGGTTTCTATAATCGTAAAAGGACGCACGCTAAAAATTAAATTTCGCAAATTCGAATAAAGTTTTGATTCTTTTCCGGCCTCTGCAGGCCCTACGGTTTTTACTAAATTACCCACACAGTGTCTCCTTTAGCTGCAAACTATAATTAAAATTTTATACGAAATAAAACAGCAATAAGAAAAAATATTCGCCTAAAAAACTCACGCGAATAAATTTTCTTTAATATTTTGCAAAACGGATGTATTTACAAATACATTCATTGTATTTATTTTACACAATTTTAGTTTAAAATGCAATAATAATTTAGTGAAAAAATTGAAAAATCAATTTATATAACAACATAGATAGCAAAGGCTATTAATTTTAGAAAAATATACAAAATCCCTGAAATACAGAAAAAAGCAAAAATCCGCTTGACATAAAAAGATTTACAGTCTACACTGTAGTTGCGCGAGGCGTCTACTACCGCCAAATACGGCAAAAGTCGCGCTTCGGCACTATTAAAAAAAGCTGTTGACTGAAAAATCCAGTCAACAGCTTTTTTATTTTATATATTATTTTACCGCTTATATTCTATTTACTATCTTACGTTAAACCATCTGCCTTTTATGCGGCCTTCTTTCATAAAACCTTCATAATGGCGCATAATAAGATGAGACTCTATCTGGCCTATAGTATCAAGCGATACTCCTACTACGATAAGCAAAGATGTTCCGCCTAAGAAAAACGGAACGTCAAGTCTTGTTCTTGCTATATCAGGCAATACGGCTATTGCGGCAACAAACAACGCGCCGCCCAAAGTAACTCTTTCCAAAACTCTTTGTATATACAGAGCTGTAGGCTCGCCGGGTCTTATTCCGGGAACAAAACCGCCCGATTTCTTCATATTTTCAGCCAAATCTTTCGGATTGAAAGATATTGAATTATAAAAATAACAAAAGAATATAACAAGAGACGCGTAAACCACATTATATATCCATGAACTGCCGTTAAACCATGACAATATGTATTTTGAAAGCGGAATTCCGAAAACTGTCCATTCGGGAGCAAACTGAGCTATAGTAAGAGGCGCGGAAAGTATGGAAATCGAAAAGATAACCGCAATAACGCCCGACTGGTCAACTTTTATCGGAAGAAAAGACGTTTGCCCGCCGTACATCTTCCTGCCTACCATTCGTTTAGCATAATGTACGGGAATTCTTCTTTGCGCTGTGGCAACCCAAACAACGCATATAAGAACCGATACTACAAGCGCAACAATAGCTAAAGCATAAATAAGCGATAACTCTTCCATTTGAACAAGCTTTATAAGACTCATAGCCGCATGCGGCAGTCTTTCAACAATACCGGCAAAAATTATCAAAGAAATACCGTTTCCGATACCTCTCTCAGTAACCTGCTCTCCAAGCCACATTATAAGAGCCGTACCGGTAACAAGAGTCGCAACCGTCATAACAATCCATGAAAGAGACGGATCAACAACTATAGGCATACCCGAAGGTGTAGGCATTCTGCTTATAGCCATAGTTAAACCAAAAGACTGTATGGTACCAAGAATTAAGGTTCCGTATCTTGTTATCTGGGTAAGCTTTTTTCTTCCCTGATCGCCTTCTTTTGCAAGTCTGTCTAAATACGGAATAACGTGCGCTCCCTGCATTAAACTCATGATAATGGATGCGTTGATATACGGCATTATACCCATGGAGAAAATCGACATCCTGTTAAGCGCGCCGCCTGAAAACATATCTAAAAACCCTAACAGACCGTTGCTTTGGGCTGCAAACAAAGATTTAACCGCCTCGGCATTTATGCCCGGGATAGGAATTGTCGCTCCTATTCTGTAAGCAATTATTATAGCCAACGTAAAAAGAACCCTTTTTTGAAGCTCAGGCACTCTGAAAATATCTGTAAAAGTCTTTAGCATTTTTCTTTCCCGTTATTTAGATTTTTTAACTACTTTACAACTTCAGCTTTTCCGCCGGCAGCTTTTATTTTATCTATAGCCGACTTTGAAAAAGCAGCAGCTTTAACCGTAAGGGATTTTTTCAAATCGCCTACGCCCAAAATTTTTACAAGATTTGACTGCGATACAAGACCCGCTTCTTTTAACTTTTCGGGAGTAACTTCTATACCCGCGTCAAATTTATTTAAACTTTGGATATTAACAATCGCATATTCTTTACGAAACTGGTTATTAAAACCTCTCTT
>WRFE01000083.1 GCA_009778965.1 Candidatus Endomicrobium labiotermitis | reverse complement strand
TTGATGAGCGGCGTACACTTCAAGCTGTTTCGCCGCCGCTTCTTCCATTGAAACCCGTAATTTTTCTTCTGCTTCCAGCTTATAAAACACGTTCCCCGCTTTTGGCTCATTTCCAACATCTGTGGAAGTTGGTACTCCATCCAATATAGAAAAATCAAGTTTTACCTGCATATTTGCTTCCCCCTTTTTTATTCCAATCTTTATCGTTTTCTTCTGGTGTCACACTTTCTTTAAACATGTTAAACATAGGGTAGTAATCGTAGTAGAGGCTTATACCTATTTTCCCATTACGGTTTTTTAGTATTTTAAGTTGTGCCTTACGCGGGTCAGCAACTTTCATTTCCTCTATTTTTTTTGTAGTGTCTGTCCGCTTTCCTTCACTCTGGCTTAATTCATCCATACCAGCGAGTTGAAGCCCCAATAAAATATCGCTTGAATATTCAATCGCGCCGCTCTCTTTATATGATGCTAAATTAACTGGTGCGGTATAATTGTCGCGGTTAAAACTGGAGATTGCTATAACCGGGATTTTTTTGTCACGGCTCAACCGTTTCAATTCAAGTACGGTTTTGTCGGTATTTTGTTTATCGGTAGATTTCATATCAAACGGCGAGATTATCTGTAGATAATCTATAATCACAAGCGGAGTATTACCTGTAAATGAAATGTGTTTCTGGACTTCATGCCGTATTTCTTCTACGCCAATATTGCCAATACCCTCGTGGATATAAATGTACTGGCTGTACTCGGCATAATCCGCTATACTTTTATTAATCAGTTCTTTTTCTTCAGTACTATAATTTTTTCTTTTCGCCCCCGCTAATATTCCCCTCGTAGTTTTTGCAACTGTCGTTTTTCCCCCGCAATTTTCAAGAGTTAACCGGCTTATACTCTTTGCCATAAGTTCATATCGCGACATTTCAAGGCTGAATATAAGAACGTCATTTCCTCGTTGCGCTATCTGATCCGCAATCTGCAAAACAAAAGTAGTCTTACCTAAGGAACTTATCGCGCCGATTATATAAAGACCTTCGTAAAGCCCGCCGTCTAACGCCTCGTCAAGCAATTTAAAACCGGTTGATATTGCCGGCGTATTCGCGCTGGCGGCTATTTCTCCCATAAGCGCATTTAAATGATATGCCGCCGCTGTTTCAAGGTATTTTATTTTTTCCGCTTCAGCTTCTTGACGGGCGGCTTCTGCCGGATCGCTATTTACAAGAGCGGTAAATGCTTCTTTATTTTTCACTAAATGTTCGTTTGGGTCTTTATAATCTCCTGCTGTGTTTACCTCGAAAAAAGAAATCTTTAAATCCTCAAGTCCTAATTTTAATTTCAATTGCGCTTCTTTACCTCGCTCGTCATTATCCAAAGACAATATAAGAGGGATTGCCGGATGTTCGGATTTGCATAATTCCAATAATTTATTTACATTGTTTATGCTGCCTAGCCCTAATGCCTCGCCGCCTATTTCAATTATTGAGAGAGCGTCTATTTCCCCTTCCGTTACAAATACTGGCGTGGCTCCCTGTAATGCTTTCTTGTTAAAAAGTTCCGATGTCCCTTCTTTCATAGCTTTATATTTCGGATCGATATTTTTATCTATAGCCCGCGCTAAATAACTTTGTCGGCTGGTCGGGATAATTAACCGTGCACTTGCCAAAGGATTCTTGCCATTTCGTATGGCTGCAGGGCTTCTCCATTCGGGGTCAAAACCCAATATAAATTGATCTGCGGTTTCAAGGCTTATCCCTCTACCTTTTATGTATTCTAAAGCTTCCGGACTTTTATGTAATATTTCTTTTGCCTTTAAAAAATATTCAGTATAATCGTTTTGATTTGACATATCAAATTCCTTATTTTTTTGTTCGTTTTTGACTTGGTTTTGTCCTTGCTTTTTTGAACTTTTATAAACATCATTCTCTATGTAAATATTAAAATACTCATAGGCTTTCTTGAAAATTTCTCTGGATGCTGACAAATTGTAATCTATGCCGATTAAATCAAAAGTGTCGTAATCTGCCCCGCAAGAAAAACAATGTACTTTTTTCCTTTTTGTATCGTAACTCATGCTTGGGTCATTGTCCGCGTGTTCCGGATTCAAACAATTAAAAGGCTTTTTAATATTTATACCCTTTGCGGCAAGATAATTTTCAATTTCATTCTTTACAAAAATTTTTGTTTGGTCTTGATTCATTTTTTTACTCCTTTTGATGATTTACGTTTTTATTTTTTTGAGGGAAACGAGCGACGGCGACGTGACCGTAGCAGACGCGAAGCGGCTTATAAATTTTATGAAATATTTCATAAAATAAGGGTTTGGGATATTCCCAACAAACCGCGAAAATGAGAGTGAGGCACTTCGTGCATTGCTTGCAAGTTTGCGAGTGAAGCGCCTCGCGCCCAGCTTGCCGGGATGATTTTTTAAATTTTACAGAAAGCCTTAAAAGAAAAGTTTTGAGTTTTTTCTTTTACAGGTTATTTATATTATAGCATACCGCCCGCCTTAAAGCGGGGCGGTAATGCGCCGTTAGATATCCTTAATATCTTTAAGAAAATTTTGCGCTCAGAGCCATGGTAAAATGGGGGCAAAAAAAATCTTTGCGCATCGTTACCCCCCCTTTTGCGCATCGTTACCCCCCCTGATGCGCATCGTTACCCCCCGCCGTTTTGTGGAATTGAAAGATTCCTTAAAAAATCGCTAAAAAGCGGGAGATAATCCCCCGCTTTTTTAGATTTGGATTATTTTGACTTTTTTTTGTAAGTCTTTTGTTTAATCGCTCGTTTGGCTTTTCTGTCCTTCAATTTTTTTATATTCGGATAATTATGCCAATGAATTGTAACGGTTGCCGACATAAAAGATTGATAATCTTGAGGGCTGTCGTCTCTGTTTGTGTAGTACCATGAAAAAGAGTAATTGAGTGCATCCATATCCCTTTCAAATGGCTCTATTATTTGCTGAGTTATATGTCGGCTTCCTTGCATTACAGCTTCGTATGTAGGCATATTAGGACAATAGTTTATAAGAGTATCGACTCCTATTATATCTTCGTTCGGTTTGCCTAAATTCATTCGTTTATGCGCTGAAATTTTCTGCCCGAGCCAAAACTTATGAGGGTGCTGTTTTATGTTGCCAAGAAGAGCTTCGCGGGGAAAATACATGTATATATATCTTGTCGTCTCGCTTACTCTGAAGGTGTCAAAAAAAGCGTTGCTGAATCGAAATATAATAACGCTATTTATAATGCCGCTTGTCCCTCCGGCAAGCGTCACATTTAACCAGTCCCCGCGATGTTTGCCTATACCTTTATATTCGAAACTTATGCGTTCCAATGCGTCTATATCCCTCTTTACTTGCGTGCGGATTTCCTTTTCGTCTTTTAATCCGCGCATAGACATATATTCTTTTAAAGGCAGTTTGACGAGCGTGTTTTGTAACCCGTTCTGTGTGGCGGCTATCATAAGGCAGTCGAGTAGCATGGCGGCTGATTGATTTACTCCGTTTACAAGTTCCTGAT
The DNA here is from genome assembly GCA_009778965.1 of Candidatus Endomicrobium labiotermitis. Lineage (GTDB taxonomy): Bacteria > Elusimicrobiota > Endomicrobiia > Endomicrobiales > Endomicrobiaceae > Endomicrobium > Endomicrobium labiotermitis. The sequence goes on along the minus strand of WRFE01000083.1, from coordinate 1,801 downwards.
ATCCTCGAATGAATAGGCGGAAATCTGAATTTTCTATACTCCCAGTTCCGTAAATATCAAATTGCGTTGGACTTGTTATTTTTTTTGTAAGATTTTTTGCCAGACTATTAGATGCCGGTCCTTGAGCAAGAAGATGAAAATCTTTTTCGTAATTTGTTTTTGCGGGCACGAAATGATTTATTAAATCGGTTGGGAGAGCTGCATTTTCTTTTGTTTCATCCATTGTTTTTATCTCTCCCCTCTTGCTCCGTCATCGTCATCAAGGAAAATATCGTTCATTAAATATTCTTTAATAAAGGCGTCGGCGCGACCGTAAAAGATATCATAGGACATTGCGCATTGCGTATCGACTATAGTTTCTTCTCCCGGTTTCAGCGAGTCAACATAAATGTGTTTGAACGATGCTTTGATGTTTTTGATTAGTGTGTTTTTTGGATTATAAGAGTCTGATAAGGTTAAAAAGTCAAAAGCGGCATTTATGGCGTTTATCATACTTTCATCGACGGGCGCAAGAATTGTTTCAAGATCTTCAACCTCGCAAAATTCTCCCGTTATGGTCAGGAAAACATGTAAGGCATACATTTCTCTGTATTTGTTTTTTAGCGTGAAAATTAAAGCTTTTATATGTTTATCGCTGACAATAAACGTCATTCCTTTGGGATTTGTTTTTTCCATTTGTTCATATTCAGCTTGGGTTACAATGCGCGGGTTAAAATTATTCAGCTGAAATTTTTCCTCTGTTTTTTTTGTTGTAAATGCCGCGTTCAGAAAGTAGTGTAGTTTCCAGAAACTGGTTTCCGCTATATTTCTGGCTAGCGCATACCGCATTGGCACAGTCACTATAAATTCGTGAATATATTTGAATTTGGTGTATTCTATGTTGTCTTCTTCCTTGTCGAATTTATTTATGAGTTTTATTTTATCTTCAACGGAAAGCAGCTTTATTTTACGTCCGTACAGAGCGTTTTTATAAGCGTTCACAAGATCGATTAGCATAATTCGCCCTATATCTCTTCCTGTGCAATTTTCTTTATTTAACAATTTTTTTATCTCTGATGCCATTATTTTTCTCCTATTTATTACGTTTATTTTTTCCAAAATTGCCACGACGGGCGTTTTTTTATGTTTACTTGTCTCTCGTTGGCGGCGGGTTCAATAAGAGCCGGTTGTTTAATTGTTTCTGCCAACTCATTATGCTTATCTACATTAACGCTCTGACTTAAATTATAAATGGATTTATTCAGTTCTGAGATTTGAATATCCTTTATTTTTATTTGTTCCTCTAAGAACTCTATATATCTTTCTGTATAATTATTGTCTTTTTTGTCTTTTTTGTCTTTTTTGTCTTCGTCTTTTTTGTCCATATTGTCTTTTTCGTCTTTGATATTGCTTTGAAAATTGTCTTTATCGTCTTTTTTGTCTTCGATATTGTCTTTTTTGTCTTTATCGTCTTTTTCGTTAATGGAAAACGATTTAATTAACTCAATGCCGTCTGTATGAATTAATATTCTATTACCGAGATATTTTATATATGGTTGTAATTCAGACTTTAGAGGTTCAGTATTTATGTACTTATGGATTGTTTGCCGGACAACACCAATTTCAAGTGATATTTCTTTTATAGACTTATATTCGTTATCGTTCATAATAGTTTCCCTTGCCTCATTTTGATTTGTGCGGCTTTATTTATGCCGCCTTTCAAGTTGCTTTTGAACTTTTCCAAACTGGACTTTACTGATTATGGCTTCGTGGTTGCCTTGTATCTCTTTTTGTTGATGTGTAAGAATGCCAGTATAAAAAT
>WRFE01000082.1 GCA_009778965.1 Candidatus Endomicrobium labiotermitis | reverse complement strand
TTTGAACTGAATATTATACTGCGAGCTGACGCATTGAAAGTTATTGTAGAATAGATTGAATTTATCGCGCCGCCCTCGCCGCTAACTGCTTTATTGCCTATAAAGCTCGTATTTCCGGTAAAACTTAACCAAGACGGCGTATTCGCATATATCGCCCCGCCCGCGCTCCCCGTATTTGAGCTGAATATTATACTGTTGCTTCCCGCAGCAATAAATGTCATTGATGAAGAACCCGAATATATCGCGCCGCCAAAATTTCCGGAAGTATTTGAACTGAAAATCAGATTACTGCCTAACGCGCTGAAACTCATTGTTGTCTGATATACATATATCGCTCCGCCCTGTCCGACGGCTCTGTTATTTTCAAATATTGAATTAGCGATTGACATATTGCCGGCATTATAAATCGCTCCGCCGGAACTGGCTGCGATATTACCGGTAAATGTAGTACTTCCTCCATTGAAATTTATATTCGTTCCTACGGCATTATATATTGCTCCGCCGCTTCCTGTCGATATATTGTTTTGAAAGGTTGTACTTCCTCCGTTGAAATTTATAATTGAACCGCTTTGAGCATATATTGCTCCGCCGTTTGTTCTTGCATTATTATCTATAAATTCTGTATATGTATTTGTAAAACTCATTGTTGAAACTGTCAAATATATTGCTCCGCCGCTTCCTGTTGTTGACACATTGTTTTGAAAGGTTGTACTTCCTCCGTTGAAATTTATAATTGAACCGCTTTGAGCATATATTGCTCCGCCATTACTTCTTGCGTTATTATCTGTAAATTCCGTATATGTATTTGTAAAACTCATTGTTGAACCGGATGTTGCATATATCGCGCCGCCGGAACCTGTTGATATATTATTTTGAAATGAAACGCTTCCTCTTGTAAAATTTATATTTGAATCATTTTGGATATATATCACCCCGCCGTTATTCATTGCATTATTACTTGAAAACTCCACTGCCATATCTGTAAAATTCATTGTTAAACCGTTTAAATGTATTGCTCCGCCATTGGATGTTAATGATGTATTGTTTTGAAACGTAACGCTTCCTCCGCTAAAGCTCATAATTGATCCAAGCCTGCCGGCTATCGCTCCGCCGACACCTGCTGCGTTATTACTTGAAAACTCTGTATTCATATCCGTAAAGCTCATTATAGAAGCATTCAAATATATCGCCCCGCCGGAACCGGTTGATATATTATTTTGAAATGCAACAAATCCTGTGCTAAAATTTATATTCGCTCCCATATCGCCATATATCGCTCCGCCGTTACTTACCGAATTATTATTTATAAACTGCGTGTTCATATTTGTAAAATTCATTAGCGTTCCTGAATGATGTAAATATATTGCTCCACCGACACCTGTTGATATGTTGTTTTGAAAAGTCGAAGTCCCTGCGTTAAAACTTATACTTGAACCATTTTGAGCAAATATAGCTCCACCGTTATTTCTTGCATTATTACTTGTAAATTCCACATTCATATTTGTAAAACTCATTGTTGAAGCGCTAATCGATATAGCCCCGCCGCCGCTGGTTGTACCTAATGACATGTTATTCTGAAATGTCGCACTCCCTGCGTTAAAACTTAAAATTGAACCGCTCCAGGCATATATTGCCCCGCCAACACCGGTTGATATATTGTTTTGAAATGTAGTGCTTCCACCGCTAAAACTTATTCTTGAATCATCGGTAACATATATCGCTCCACCAACAGCTCTTGCGTTATTATCTGTAAATTCCGTATATGTATTCGTAAAACTCATTGTTGAGCCTGTCAAATATATCGCTCCACCGCCGTTTGTACCTGTACCGGATGATATATTATTTTGAAACGTCGTACTTCCTCCACTAAAACTTATATTTGATCCAGCTTGAGCAAATATCACTCCACCGGAAGCTCTTGCGTTATTACTTGTAAAATCCACACTCATATTTGTAAAGCTTATTGTTGAAACGTTCAAATTTATAACGCCGCCATTATTGCCTATATTGTTTTGAAATATCGCGTTCCCCGAATTAAAACTTATATTTGAGGCATTTTGGGCATATATAACGCCACCATTAGTTCTTGCGTTATTACTTGTAACCTCCACTATCATATTAGTAAAACTCATCGATACTCCACTCAAAAATATTGCCCCTCCGGAAGCAGTTGATATATTATTTTGAAATATTGCGCTTCCCGTGCTAAAACTTATATAGCCTCCAGAAGCATATATTATCCCGCCCATACTTCCGGCTTGATTATTTGTAAACTCCGAATACATATTCATAAATTCTATTCTTGATGTTCCACTCAAAAATATTGCACCGCCGGAACCTGCCACATTGTTTTGAAATGTTACGCTTCCTCCGCTAAAGTTTATATTTGAACTATTTGTAACTTGTATAGCTCCAGCGCCCGATCCGCTATTATCTTTAAATGTTGTATTCATATTTGTAAAATTCATCGTTGAGGCAGTCAAATATATCGCACCGCCAGTTCCGGTTGCTGCATTATTATAAAATGTCGCGCTTCCTGCATTAAAACTTATATTTGAACCAAGAGTAGCATATATAGCACCGCCAGGACCACCTGCCATATTATCCTGAAATATCGTATTTCCCCCATTAAAACTTATATTTGAACCGGAAGCATATATCGCCCCGCCGCTACTTACGCTATTTTCAAAATTTTGAAATATTGCTCCGCCGGTTATCGTAACAGTTCTGCCGCTTCCTAAACTTAAACCGCTATAAGTATTTACGCCGTCAAATATTCTGCCATTTCCGGCAATTGTCATATTAAGACCTAAAGCCGCAGGTCCAAGAGCGGGACCAAAAATAATATCTCCCGTTAAACTTATGTTTGGCGGCGTAGAATTGCCTGTCCAATAATCGTTAAACTCCGTAAAATCGCTTACACTAGACTGGGCATTCGCTTTAACGCCGACCAAGAACATAACTGCCGTGATAATCAATAATAATTTTTTCATTTTTTCTCTCCAATAAAAGAAACCGCTATATCTGTTTAAGATATAACGGCTAAATTTTGTTTTTAGTTATTTTTTTCATAGTATAAATTTTACTATTTCTATCTCTATTTTTCAACATTTTTTGATATAATTAATAATCATGAATAAAATTGCAAAACTTTTTATCGTTTTAATTATGCCTTTTTTCATATTTGCTTCATGCTCCGCATCAAACAAATATGAATACCAGACGCCAAGTGAAAAAGAGTATGCTGACGGCTCTGAAATTAAAGTTAAACTTTCAGGCAGAGAGTTTCTTTTAACAGTTTCCCAAAGTCCTCAAGCAAGGATACAAGGATTGTCCGACAGAACAGAAATGCCTGCGGATGGAATGATATTTTTCTTTGAAACTCCGCAGGCGTTGTCATTCTGGATGAAAAACATGCATTTTCCTATCGACATTATATGGGTAAACGGAAATAAGGTAATGTCTATAACCAAAAATGCACAACCCGAACCCGGCATTTCAGATGAATATTTAAAAAGATATTTTTCGGACTATTATGTAAACATTGTTATAGAATTAAACGCCGGAGATGCTGATAAATTTAAAATAAAAGTTGGAGATATACTGGAATTAAAATAAAAAATGACAAAAAACTTGGATTGCTTCGTCGTGACAAAACTCCTCCTCGCAATGACGACCAAGATAGTTAAAAAAGGAGATAACAAATGCTGGCAACGCTTAAAGAAGATTTAAAAAAGTATATGAAAGCGCGGGATATGGAAAGCCTTAACGTAGTGAGAGGCATTTTGAATGAAATAAATATACGTGAAATGAAGAATGTACAGATAAACGATGAAGAAATCGTAAGAGTTTTAAGAAGCGAAATAAAAAAAAGAAAAGAAGCTATTGAAAACTTTGAAAAAGCCGCAAGACAGGACTTAGTAGATAAAGAACAGAATGAAATGAAAGTTATAGAGCAGTATTTACCGGCAGAAATGTCTGACGAGCAGCTGCTTGCAAAAATAAAAGAAGCAGCGGCAGGTTTGGAAGATAAAAGTTTCGGATCAGTTATGAAAGCAGCTATCGCTGCAGTAAACGGACAGGCAGATGGAAAAAGAATTTCCGCGCTAGTGAAAGAAGTAATTGGTAAATAACAGGTTGTACACGATGTCTTTCTGCGTTGCAACGCAATCGCAGAATCTATAAATCCATAGAGCCTGCGACTTTGCGCAGGGTGACAAATAACCATCGACTACAATCTGTCATTCCGGGCTTACCCGGAATCCAGTGTTACTATTATTTGTCACCCTCACCCCAGCCCCTCCCTGACAAGGGAGAGGATAAAGTAGAATTAATCAACGTAAATACCGTTTTTCAACGGTATGACAACCAAAACGGAAAAACCCGCGTAAATAAAATTACGCGGGTTTTCATTTGTACTTTGTTATTTGTAATTTGTTATCTGCCGTTTATAGTCCTTCAAGACTCGAAAGTTCCATTTGTTTTAAGAAATCTTTATTAGATTTAGAAGTCATCATTCTTTTAGAAAGTTCTTCCATAACTTCTATGGAATTCATAGAGTTCATCCACTTTCTTAAAATCCACATTTTGTTTTTTTCGTCTTCGCTTAATAAAAGTTCTTCTTTTCTGGTACCGGAACGCAACAAGTCTATGGCAGGGAACACTCTTCTGTCGGCAAGCTTTCTGTCAAGATAAACTTCACAGTTGCCGGTTCCTTTAAATTCTTCAAAAATAACGTCGTCCATACGGCTTCCTGTTTCAACAAGAGCGGTTCCTATAATTGTAAGACTGCCGCCTTCTTCAATGTTTCTTGCAGCGCCGAAAAATCTTTTAGGTCTTTGCAATGCGTTTGAATCAAGACCGCCTGATAAGACTCTTCCGCTTGACGGAATTGCAGTATTATAGGCTCTGGCAAGCCTTGTTATTGAATCCAAAAGTACAACAACGTCTTTGCCGTTTTCAACCATTCTCTTGGCTTTTTCAAGAACCATTTCCGCAACCTGTATATGTCTGTCGGAAGGTTCGTCAAAAGTAGAAGACACAACTTCGCCTTTTACAGAACGCTGCATGTCGGTTACTTCTTCGGGTCTTTCGTCTATCAAAAGAACCATCAAAACTATATCGGGATTATTTTCGGTAATCGCATTAGCTATTTTTTGAAGCAAAACTGTTTTTCCGGTTCTGGGAGCAGCATTTATCAAAACTCTCTGACCTTTTCCTATAGGAACAAGCATATCTATAATTCTTGTGGAAACTTCTTTCTGGGCAGTTTCAAGAACTATTTTTTCGTCCGGATAAAGAGGCGTTAAATTATCAAACAGCGAACGCTCTCTTATATTTTCAAGATTTTCCTGTCCGTTAATGGATTTCACCTGTAAAAGAGCAAAAAATCTTTCCTGTTCTTTGGGAGGACGCACATATCCGGCAACAGTGTCGCCTTTTCTTAAGGCAAACTTTTTTATCTGCGAAGGAGATATATAAATATCGTCCGGACCCGGTAAATAGTTATAATCAGGCGAACGTAAAAAACCGAAACCATCAGGCAGAATTTCAAGAACGCCTTCATCATATACCTGATTATTTTCTTTGGTTTGCGCTTCAAGGATTTTAGCGATAAGTTCCTGTTTTCTTAAACCGGTTACTG
>WRFE01000081.1 GCA_009778965.1 Candidatus Endomicrobium labiotermitis | reverse complement strand
TTCTTTTCAAAGAACTTTTTTATTATATCGGCGCATTCTTCTTTCAGAATGCCGCTTTTGAATTCTATTCTATGGTTAAGTTTTTTATTGTTTACAACTTTAAAAATGCTTTTGCACGCGCCGGCTTTTTTATCATCAGCGCCGTAAAATATTTTTTCTATTCTCGCGTTTACTAGCGCTCCAGCGCACATAGCGCAGGGTTCTATTGTAACATATATGCTGCAACCGTTCAAACGATAGTTATTGAGTTTTTTTGACGCTTTTCTTAAGGCGACAATTTCCGCATGGGCAGTAGGGTCTTGATCTATTATACATCTGTTAAATCCTCTGGCGATTATTTTATTGTCTTTTACAATAACCGCGCCTATAGGCACCTCGTTTTTATCTTGCGCTTTTTTTGCCTCTTTAAGCGCTTCAGTCATAAATTTGTCGTTAATTGTTATTTGTACTTTATTAATTATCTTTTTCAAGGTATTTCTCAAACATTTCTTTTATGTCCTGCGGGAAACGTACAGGTTTCATTGTTTTGTTTACAAAAGGATGTTTTGTTTTTCCGGCAGCCAAAAGTTTGTCGCCAAGTTTTACTTTATATGAGCAGGTTATACTTGCGGCGGTAAGTCCCGTAAGGCTTGTTTCTATGGTTATTAAGTCGTCGTATTTAGCCGGATAATAATAATCGCATTCGGCGTGAATAACCGGAAAATAAAAACCTCTTTCTTCTATTTCTCTATATTCAATTCCGGAGTCTCTTAAAAATTCGGTTCTGCCTCTTTCAAAAAATGTAAGATAATTACCATAATAAACCATACCCATCTGGTCTGTATCGGCGTAAGCTATTCTTATTTGTAAAACGTGCATTTTTTCCTCCGTTAAATTTCTCAAATTATATAATTTTTCATTTGAAAAACAAAGATAATGATTAATCTTGTGCTATAAATTTTTATTATGTAATATTATGAAACTTATTTAAGAGGGGAATCAAAATGCGTAAAGTTGCAACGGCTGTGTTTTTTTATTTTTTACTAAATAATATATCGTTTTCGTCAGAAACTTTTTTATCGCTTGAGAAAACCGGAAATGTCAGGACTGAGAGTTTTTTGACGCATACTGTTGTAAGTGAAGCTCAAATTGAAAATCAAAACGTTCCCATGGCTCTTGATTTAATATCATCGGTGCCGGGCGTTTTTGTCTCGAAAGCCGCTTCGGTATTAAAATCTGATGTCAGTATAAGAGGTATGGGAGACAGTTTTAGGAATATAGGATTGTTTATCGACGGACGTCCTGAAAAGGTTTCTGTTTACGGATGCGCGGTATCGCAGACTTTGCTTTCGGGAAATATTGAAAGCATTGAAATTATAAAAACTCCGGATTCGGTTCTTTACGGCAGCGACGCGTTCGGAGGCGCTGTAAACATAATTACGCATAATCCGTCAAAACCTTTGGAAGCAGAAATATCTTTGTCGTATGGATCGTATAATACCCAAAATTATTACGCTAATGTCGGTCAGCTTGTTGATAATGTTTTATATCAGGTTTCCGCAAACAAAGTTTCAAGCGACGGGCATCTGAAAAATTCCGGTTATGACGCGACCGACCTTTACGGTAAGTTCGGCTATATAATAAACGATACAAGCAGTATAATGATAAACGGAAAATATTTTAACGGTAAAGAAAACGAACCCGAAGCAATAGGTTTGAACAATATGGGACACTTAATAACTTTAAATCCGTCATCATACGAATTTAGAAGAGGCGGAGTTGACGCTAAGTATAATAAAAATTTTTATGAAAACTCTATGGAAATTCTTGCTTTTGAGGATTTTGGAGAGCATAAGTTTTCAAACGGATTTAATTCTAAAGATGAAACATTCGGGCTTTTTGCCAGTTTTGAAAACACTAGTTTTGCAAACAATGTTTTTAAATACGGACTTGAATACAGATATTCTTATGCTAACGTTATAGCAGGACCGCCCAGCGTTAAAATCGGCAACTGGAATAAAAGCGAGATTGCTCTTTTTGCGTTAGATGAATATTCTTTTAATTCCAAAACCGGCATTACGGCAGGCGCAAGATATAATTATGACGAGATTTCAGGCTCGGATTTTGCCGCGCGGACAGGGCTTTCCTACGGAGTTACGGATTTGCTTACCGCAAGAGTTTCATACAGCAGAAGTTTCAGAACTCCTTATATTAATGAGCTTTATTCTCTTCCCATAAGCAACGCGGATTTAAAAGCGCAAACGCAGGATTCTTATGAGATTGGCGTCGCTTCAAAATATTTTGGCGTAATTTTTGACGTTTCCGGTTTTATATCTAAAGGCGAAAATATAATACAGGTTGTTTCGGGGAAATTTCAAAATTCCGGAACTTACGAATTTAAGGGTTTTGAAGTTTCGGCAGATAAAGAAGTCGTTAAAAATTTGAAACTTTTTGCCGGGTATTCGTATCTAGATCCGGGTAAATTAACGCAGGGGACCGTAAAAAATAAAATTGATTTATCGGCTGATTATAAAATATGGAAATTTGGTTTTTATGTTTCGGGTATGTTTGTTTTTGATTATTATGCCGCCAATAACTTCGGAGCAAAACTTGAAGACTTTAATGTTTTTAACGCGAAAACGCATTTTAATGTTACAGATGAATTTTCCATATTTTTAGCCGCTGATAATTTTACCGATCAAAAATATAATATGTTTGTAGTTTCGTTCGGGCAGGCTGCAATATACGAAATGCCCGGCGCGACATATACTATAGGCGCGAGATATAAGTTTTAAGCAATCCGGGCAATAAACTGTTGTTTGAGTCCGTTATGTATATTAGTTGTCGGATTACAAAGAAATGCTATAATATAACCATGAAAAAATTAATTTTAGTTATTATGTTGTCTTTTTTTGCTTTAAACGCTTACGCGGCTCGTTTTTATGATCCGAATAAGACAAAGATAATTATTACCGTAACAAATTCTAATATCGGCGAACTTGTCAATGTAATCGGCGGAGATAAGGTTGACGTTGTAATAATGTTACCTCCTATATCCTGTCCCGCGAGTTTTGACGCGACGCCGTCGGTAATAGAAAGAGTTGAAAAAAGTAACCTCATATTAAGCATGAAATGGGAAAAATGGGTTAGAAAAATAAAAATGGAAGCAGGCGACATCGGCAAAATATATAAAACAATGGAAACGGAAGGGAATTGGATGATACCGCATATTAATATCCGCGCCGCGGAAGAAATAAAAAATATGCTTTCTTATATGGATTCCGTAAACGCCAAGTATTACGCGGAAAACTATTCGGAATATATTTATAACGTAAATTTTGTAGCTCAAGAGATTAACAAAGAACTTATAGGCGTTTACGGGAAAAAAGTTATATCAAATGATAAAATACGCGATTTTCTGGAAAGTTTTGGTTTAACAGTTATTGCTACTTATGGGAGAGCCGAAGAGCTTACCGCTAAAAAGCTTGCTCATCTTATAGAAGAAGGCAAAAAAAATAATGTCAAAATCGTGATAGACAATATACAAAGCGGTACCGCGACAGGCATGGACCTTGCGAAAAGTTTAGGCGCGAACCATGCGGTTATAAGCAACTTTGTTTTAGGTAAATCTTATATAAATACCCTCAAAGATAACGCCGCCAGAATCAAAAAGGCAGCGTTATAATGTCCGTGTTAAAAGCGTTTGCGTTAGAAATTGAAAACCTTTCTGTAGTTCTTGCCGGAAAAACAATATTAAGAAATATAAGCTTGAAAATAAACGACGGGAGTTTTACCGTTATTACGGGCGCTAACGGCGCGGGTAAAAGTGTTTTTATAAAAACTTTATGCGGATTGCAGAAACATTTAGGAACGGTAAGAATGTTCGGGCAGGACTTAAAAAAAAATGATAAAAGCATTATAGGTTATGTTCCGCAAAATAACATTTCTGAAAAAAATTGTCCGATTTCAGTTTTAGAGGCTGTCAATATAGGCAGATATGTTAAATCCGGCTTATTAAAAAAGTTTTCCGATAAAGATGAAAGAATTGTGAAAAACGCTTTGAAATTCGCAGGAATAGAACATATAAAAAACTCTACTGTCGGAAAAATTTCCGGCGGCGAATCGCAGAAAGTTTCTATAGCGCGCGTTATGGCGCAAAGACCGCGTATAGTATTTCTTGACGAGCCTCAGGCAGGAATTGACATAGAATCTAAAAAAGATTTTTTAAATATGATTGAAAAACTTCATAAAAAGTTTAAATTTACATGTATTATTGTTACTCATGATACGGATTGTGTGCCGGCTTGCAGCGATAAAATTTTGAAAATAGAAAAGTCGGAAATTTTGGAACTATAAACAGCCGCTCTTGTCGGTCATTCTGCGAGGACATAGTCCTTCGCAGAATCTATAAATCCATAGACCCTGCAACTTCGCGCAGTGTGACAATATTGGATAATTACGATTAACTATGAGATTGCGAATCAAGTCCGCAATGACTAACTAGAAGCAAACGTAAAGGTAAAAATGGGATTTGTTTTTGAATATTTTTTTATTAAAGCTCTTGTTGCTTCAGTTTTTGCGGGTTTTGCCTGCGGAATTATAGGGACTTGGATATATTTGCTTAATATTCCTTTTGTTGGCGTTGCAATGGCGCACGCGGCATTTGCCGGAGCGGTAATAGGTTTATTTCTTGGCGTAAATCCGATTTTATTTGCAGCGTTATTTTGCGTAATATCTTCGTTTTTTATAGGTCCGATTGCTGAAAGAGGGGATTTTTCGCCTAATATTTCTACCGGAATTTTATTTTCTTTTATGCTTGCAGTCGCGTTTTTATTTATCGGCAAAGCCGGCGTAAACGCTTCGGAAGCTTTGTCTTTGATGTGGGGAAATATTTTAACAGTAAGCGTAAAAGACGTTTATCTACTGATAATTGTTTCATTAGCGATTTTCGTGTTTTTCCTGATTTTTAAAAAATGGATTACTGCCGTAATTTATAACAGAGCGGTAGCTTCGGCAAGCGGAATACCTGAAAAATTTATTTTTTATTCGCTTTTAATCTTGTGCGCTCTGACCGTAAGCCTTAATATAAGAACTATCGGAGGGCTTTTGATATATGGATTGATAACAATCCCTCCGGCAACCGCGGTAATTTTTGCGAAAAGTTTGAGATCTTTATATATTTTGTCATCGGGTTTTGCGGTGTTTGCATGCGTTGCCGGATTATTTGTTTCTTATTTTTTTGATTTACCCGCGGGAGCGTCCGCAATAATTACAGCATCTGCTGTTTTCGGTTTAAGTTTTTTTATTAAAAAAGTATTTATGGAGAAATAATGAAATCAGAAAATTTGAAAAAAGATTTTTTTGATGATTGTTCAAAAAAATGGAAAGAGCTCAAACACTGTCTTAATGAATTGGTTAAGGAAAAAATTATACCTTTGCTCGAACTCAAAAAAGGAGAAAAAGTTTTAGACGCTTGCGGCGGTACGGGGGTGCTTATGCCTCTTTTAAAAACTTACGGAGTTTTTATAACGGAATTTGATTATTCCCAGCATATGATAGATAAGGCGCGGGAACTTCACGGCGCAGATGCGGAATATGCTGTCGGAAATATTGAAGAGATGTCTTTTGAAAGCGAAACTTTTGATAAAATTATATGTCATAACTGCCTGCCTCATATAAACAGCAAAGAAAAAGCTTTTAACGAGTGCGCAAGGGTTTTAAAAAAAGGCGGAATTTTTGTTATTTCGCACGATATGGGCAAAAAGCAAGTTGACGATTTTCACAAAAAATGTCATAAAGCCGTATGCGAAGATATGATGCCGTCAAATAAAGAAATAACGTTATTTGCCTGTACAGCGGGTTTTGAAACCGTAGAGATTTTTGACGAAGAAAATTATTTTGCCGTTGTCTGCAAAAAATAAAAAGGTAGAAATGTTTCTTGAAGTCAGAGATTTATTAAAAACCTATACTGATAAAAAGTTTTTCGGCGAAAACAAATTTAACGCTTT
>WRFE01000080.1 GCA_009778965.1 Candidatus Endomicrobium labiotermitis | reverse complement strand
GGGAACCGCGCCTTCGAATTTCAAGTCGACTACCGCTCCCTGAATTCTTATAACCTTTCCGCTTTCTTTTTTTTGTTCCGTTGCCATTTTGCACCTTCTATTTATTAGTTTTTGCCGTTTATTCGTAATTCGTAATTGCCGTTAAATAGCTTGTCCGTTTGCCAAATCTAAAATTTCATTAGTAATTTTTTCCTGTCTGGACTTATTGTATATGTTTGTCAAAGAAGCCGAGATTTCATTTGCGTTTTCTTTGGCATTGCTCATCGCGGTCATTCTTGCAGCCTGCTCTGAAGCATAAGAATTCATAAGCGCGTTATAAAATTCTACTTCAAAATAATAAGGAACTATGTCTCTCAAAACCTGCTCCGGAGACGGTTCAAAAATATAGTCTATGCCTGAATCATTAAATCTTTCATCAGGTTTTATCGGGAAAATCTCATCCACAACCGCTTCCTGAATAAGCATATTTTTAAATTCCGTATATACAATCGCGACTTTTACGACTTCACCGGACAAATAAAATTTTCTTGCTATGTCTATCATAGGAAACATATCATCATAACGGGGAAAACCCGTTCCCATAGGAAAAGACGCCAGCACATTGTAATCGTATTTAACAATTCCCGAAGCGGCTTTTTTTCCTACCGCTATAACATAATCGTCTTCGGATATATAAGAACTCGCTTTTTTCAAAAGATTAACCACAAGACCGCCGCACAAGCCTTTATCCGGAGAAATTACAAAAACGGCTTTTTTGCCTTCTCTTTCTTTTGAAAATTTCTCAACACCGTCCAATTCTTTATCGGCAATCATTTTATGAACTACATTATATATTTTTTTCGCGTAAGGACTGTGTTTTTCCACCGCGGCTTGAGCTTTGCGGATTTTAGACGCCGCAATCATTTCCATAGCCTTAGCTATCTGCGCTATGCTTTGGGATGTCTTTATTCTTTTTTTAAGCTGCTGTAGATTTTGAGCCATATTTTAACTCTTAAAATTATACTCTGCCTTTTTTAAATTCTTCCATGGCATTTTTAAGTTCTTCTTTTAACTCATCGTCAATTTTTGCGCCGGTTGAAAGTTTTTTTACTATTCCGGGATACGCTTTCTTTATATGATTAGTCATACTGTCAGTCGTTTCTTTTATTCTTCCGACATCAATATCATCAAAAGCCCCTGACGTTACTGCAAAAATCGATAATATTTCAGATATTTCATCGTAAGGCGTATATTGCGGCTGTTTTAAAATTTCGGTTATTCTTTTGCCTCTTTCAAGCCTGTTTAAAGTATCTTCGTCTAAATCACTGCCAAATTGCGTAAACGCCTGCAATTCCCTGAACTGCGAAAGCTCAAGGCGTACGGGACCGGCAAGCTGTTTCATAGATTTTGTCTGAGCTGCTCCGCCTACGCGCGAAACCGATAAACCTACATTAATCGCCGGACGTATTCCCGAATTGAATAAATCCGCTTCAAGATATATCTGACCATCTGTAATGGATATTACGTTTGTAGGAATATACGCAGACAAGTCATTGCCTTGCGTTTCTATTATGGGAAGAGCTGTAAGAGTTCCGCCGCCTCTCGCGTCGGACATTCTGGACGCTCTTTCAAGAAGTCTTGAATGTAAATAAAAAATATCGCCGGGATAAGCTTCGCGGCCCGCGGGTCTTTTTATCAAAAGGGAAATCTGCCTGTATGCCCACGCGTGTTTTGTCAAATCGTCATAAACAACCAAAACATCTTCGCCTTTATCCATAAAATATTCGCCGATAGCGCACGCGGCAAGAGGAGCTATATACTGCATCGAAGCCGGATCGGAAGCGGTCGCCGCGACTATAACCGTATAATCCATAGCGCCTTCTTCTTTTAGTCTGGCCGCAATCGCCGCAAGATTGGATTTTTTCTGACCGATTGAACAATATATGCATATTACTCTTTTCAAACCCATGTCCAGTTTTTTCTGGTTTATTATTGTATCAATGGCAATGGCGGTTTTTCCGGTTCCTCTGTCGCCGATTATAAGCTCTCTCTGTCCTCTGCCTATAGGCGTCATTGAATCTATAGCAGTAATGCCGGTTTTTAAAGGCCTGTCAACGGAACTTCTTTCAATTATTCCGGGAGCAATTTTTTCAACAGGATAATTTACGGGGTTATCATGTTTTAAATCTTTACCGTCTATTGCCTGACCGACGGCATTGATGACTCTGCCTATAAGTTTATTCGACGCGGCAATATTTAAAACCTTTCCGGTGGCTTTTACTTTCATTCCTCTCACGATATGTCCTGAATCCGAAAGAAGAACTATAGAAACATAATCTTCATCTATATTTAAAACAAATCCTAAAGAACCGTCGTCAAATTCCACTTCTTCGTAATAACCGGCGTTGGAAAGTCCCGATGCTCTTACGATTTCGTCGCCGATAGATTCCACTACGCCAAAATTTACAAGCTCGGGATTTATCTCTTTTGAATACAATTGTTCTTCAATTTTTTTTATTATTTCTTCGGGTTTCATAATTTGCTCTCTGCGTAAAATTAATATCTGCGGACTAAACCGACAGATTTTCCAAAGTTCTTTTTATTATTCCTGAAACGCTGTAATCCAAAACAAAGTCGCCGTACTCAAAACGCAATCCGGCTATAAGACCCGCGTCATCGCGTATAAAATTGACTTTTCGTCCCGGAAACATTGAAATAATTTCTTTTTTCTTTTCTTCGCTTAATTCACCGGCAAAATTTGCGGAAACGTTTTTATCTTTTATTTCGCGCGACAATAAAAGCATGAACTGCTTAAGGTCTTTCCTTGAAAACATTGAGAAAACATGCTGTAAATCTTTATCGGAAAGTTCTCCAGCACCGATTATTGACTCGGAAAGTTCCTTAATTTGCGCTCTTTTCATAATCGCCCTTTTTTATTTTTTCAAGCGCGCGCGCCGTAACTTTTTGTTTTTCATCTTCGGTAAATAATCCCTCAAGAGTTTTGGAAATAACTTTCCCCGCGATTTCCACGGACATCGCGCCGATTTGTTTATTCATATTCTCAAATTCCGCCGATGCTTTTTGTTTTGCTTCTTCGATAATCTGCTGAGAACGGTTTTTAGCGTCCGCCGTAAATTTCTCTTTTGTTTCATCTAAAGCGGCTTTAGCTGAAACCGCAAACGCATCTGCGTCTGCTTTCGCGCCTGCAAGAATTTTTTGTCTTTCCTGCGCGGCATTTTCCAAAGCAATACCGGCGTCTTCGGCGTCTTTCAAGCCTTTTTCTATTTTATTCTTTCTTTCATCCAGCTTTTTCATTAACGGGTTATAAAGAAATTTCTTTAATATAAACGCCACTATTAAAAAATTTATAACCTGAAAAAGAAACAGGGATGTTTCAAGCCCGAATATGTTTAATATTTCTTCCATTTATCACACCTTATTTCCAAATAAATACGCCTACAAACGCGAGAATAGCGAGAGCTTCTACAAAAGCTATTGCTAAGATCATATTGCTTTGGATTTTTCCTGTAGCTTCTGGGTTTCTTCCTATAGCCTCAACTGCTTTTCCGCCGATGATTCCTATGCCTATTGCAGGACCTAAGCAAGCCACCGCGAAAATAATACCGCCTACGATAGAAATACTGCTCATTTTAGACTCTCCTTTTTTAATGCGACTTTTCTGTCAAAACTGTCATAAATGCCATTGTAAGCATGGCAAACACAAATGCCTGAATAACTCCGACAAACATTTCAAACGCGAACATAACAAAAAAATATTGCGTTACTCCCAAAGCTATGTCTCCCGCGAAAATATTTCCGAAAAGACGGAAAGAAAACGATATAAATTTAACAAATTCGCTTATAAGCTCTATCATACCGACAAGCAAAAAGAGCCCGAACATTTTTAAAGAAAAAAATCTGCCGATATAAGATTTTATTCCGGTATATTTTATACTGTAAAAATGCGACATAATAACTGAAATAACGGCTAAGGCAAGAGTTAAATTCAAATCGCTTGTGGCAGCCCTGAAAAGAGGAACGCCATGTTCATGACCTTCCGCGGCATGCTGAGAAAAAAACCTTATACTTTCAAATCCCGGAATAAATTCTATTAAATTGTTAAAGATTATGAAAATAAAAAACGAAAGGACCCAAGGATATATAAACGATACTCTGTCTCCGGCTATGTCTTTTGTCGCAGAGTAAAAATAACCCATTACTGATTCTACCGCGTTTTGAAGTCTTCCCGGACGCAAGGACATGGCTTTATAAACAGAAAAAACCATTAAAACTATGATAATATCTACTATCAAAGTAACAAGAACAGTATTTGTTACGGGAAAACCCGCTATCGTAAATAATACACCTGGACTTATCTGCATATCAAGCCTTTATTTAGGTAAAGCTCCGACTGCCTGCAAATATCTTATAGCATCTTCGTCTTTAGGATCAAGCCTGTGAATTTCAACCCACTGTTTGAAAGCATTTTCATTGTCTCCAAGGTTAGCGAAAGCAACTGCCAAATTCTTCCTGACTACAATAAAATTAGGCACAAGTTCAAGAGCTTTCATATACATATCTCTTGCCGCTTCAAATTTACCCTGAAACATATTCAGATTGCCAAGCTGGGAATAAGTTTCCGCGTAATCCGAAAGCCGCCTTGAACCCCAGTCTTCAACCCAGAAACTATGAGGAGGTCTCTTCAAATTATCTACAAATCTTATATGCTGGAATAAAATTTCTTCGGCTTTAGCGAAATTGCCGATATTCGCGTATAAAGTGGCAAGCGCATAATAAGTTAACGGATATATAGGGTCAATCATTATGTATTCGTTAAAACTTCTTATAGCATTATTAAACGAATCCGTTATTTCTTTCTCTTGTCTTTCAATAACTTGCTGAGGTCTTCCTTCTGCTATATATTCTTCTCTTAATTTTTTGTTTCCTTCCCACATTTTAGCATACATTGTTCCGGCAAGATATTTTGATTGTACATAATTAGGAGCAAGTCTCCATAATTCTTTAAATGTACGTTCAGCCATAAGAGGGTCGCCAGGCTTCCATCTGTCAACGTGAACGTTCGCCCTAAAATATTTTGACATCGGAAAACCCGGATTATATCTGTTTACCGCTTCATAAGTAGCTATCGCCAAATCCCAGTTTCCCTGTTTGGAATATTGTATAGCCCGCGAATGAAGTATATCAGCTTTAAAGAAGCCGCCGAAAAAATAAATAGCATAACCTAAAACCGCAATAATTATAATTTGTATGGCAGCTTTTACATACCATTTTAATACTCCGGGAGACAATTTATCTTTTTTATTTAACAGTTGAACGCTTATGGATATCGTCACGCCTATTAAAAGCCAGAGCATAACTCCGGAAGATACAAATCTCAATGATACGCATACAAAATCGTGCGACAATTTCGCGGCAAATGCCGCAAGAATGCCAAGCTGTATATAGGCCAAAGGATCGTCACGGGTACCTTTTCCGCCGATTAAAAAAAGTATGTTTTTATATCCTAAAGTAAAGATAAAAACTATAAGCAGCATAAATATCGCAATGCCTATAATACCTTCATCAAACCATACTTCAAGATACTCGTTTTCGGGATGGTCGCTTTCGGTATTATGTTTCCCTTCAATAAAAAATATCTGGGGTCTTCTCCATGCCGGATAAGTCACATAAAAAGTGCCTATGCCCGTTCCCAATACAGGATTTGTATTTATCATTTCCCAAGCCGAAAGCCATGTAAATACTCTGAAAGAAATACTGTCCGGTCTCTTTTTTGAAAAACTGAAAATCCCGAAAAATGCTATGACGGCAATAAGTGCTCCGGTTATAAGAACCGTAGTAATTAATTTTTTGCTTATTTTGTCTTTAAGAAATGAAAATGCGTAAATAACAACAAACGCCAAAGTGCCCGCGGCAAAACCAAGCCAAGCACCTTTAGAGAACGTATAAATAGTATTAACACAAATTAAAAGCCATAAAAACAACAGATAGAAGTTACGTTTATATATAAATAAAGCCAGAACTATAGGACTCATAACTATTAAGAAATCGCCGTAAAAATTAGGATTTCCGAAAGTTGACATTATTCTGTTTCC
>WRFE01000079.1 GCA_009778965.1 Candidatus Endomicrobium labiotermitis | reverse complement strand
TTTTTCTGTCGAATATTCTACGTGCGATACTGCGATTGTCACAATCTTCGTATCGTCTCTTCTTCCTTGTGATTCGGAGGCTTTTGCTACCTGGTCATAAGATATGTACTGCGCTAAGCCTTTATCGCCTAACACTTTTGTTATTGCCGCCGTCAATGTTGTTTTGCCGTGGTCCACGTGACCTATTGTTCCTACGTTTACGTGCGGTTTACTTCTATCAAACTTTTCTTTTGACATATCCTTTCTCCTTTTATCGCCCTCTCCCTGACAAGGGCGAGGTTAATAGGTAAATATTTGTTTTATGCTTTTGCCGTTTTTTCTAATATTTTGTCAGCTATCTGTTTCGGAACTTCTTCATAATGAGAAGGTTCCATACTGTAATTTCCGCGTCCCTGCGACAATGAACGCAAAGTTGTGGAATAACCGAACATTTCCGCAAGCGGAACATTCGCTTTTATATGCTGAACTTTATTTTTGGAATCCATGCTTGATATTTTACCGCGCCTAGAATTCAAATCTCCGATAACATCGCCCATATAATCTTCAGGAACGGTAACTTCAGTCTTCATTATAGGCTCCAAAATTACGGGATTTGCTTTTTTGCAGGCGTCTTTGAAAGCCATTGAACCTGCTATTTTAAACGCCATTTCAGATGAGTCAACTTCGTGGAATGATCCGTCTATGACTGTAACTTTTATGTCAACAACGGGATATCCTGCCAAAACGCCCGATGTCATAGCTTCTTTTATACCTTTGTCAATAGCCGGAATATATTCTCTTGGAATCACGCCGCCGACAATTTTATTTACAAACTCATAACCTTTGCCCGGCTCCTGAGGCTCTACGGTAAGTATAACGTGACCGTACTGACCGCGTCCGCCGGTCTGTCTGATATATTTAGATTCTGCTTCCTGCATTTTTTTAATGGTTTCGCGGTACGCAACCTGAGGTCTTCCTACATTTGCCTGAACGTTAAATTCTCTTTTCATTCTGTCAACGAGAACTTCAAGATGAAGCTCGCCCATTCCGGCAATAATTGTCTGGTTGGTTTCTTCGTTGGTTCTTACTCTGAAAGTCGGATCTTCTTCGGCAAGTCTTCCAAGCGCTATGCCGAGCTTTTCTTCGTCAGCTTTCGACTTAGGTTCAATGGCAACGTCGATAACCGGATCCGGAAATGTCATAGCTTCAAGAGCTATCGGATTTTCTTCATCGCAAAGAGTATCGCCTGTACTGGTATTTTTAAGCCCTACCGCAGCAGCAATATCCCCCGCGTGAACAATTTTAATTTCTTCTCTCTGGTTTGAGTGCATACGCACTATACGCGATATTCTTTCTCTGTTGTTTTTAGCAGGATTATAAACATATGACCCGCTTTCAAGAGTTCCGGAATATACTCTAAAATAAGTAAGTTTTCCTATATAAGGATCTGCCTGGACTTTAAATGCCAGAGCGCTGAAAGGCGCTTTGTCATCAACAGGTCTTTCCGCAGGTTCTTCTGTTCCGGGAACAACGCCCTTAAATGCTTTTCTGTCAAGCGGTGAAGGAAGATAATCGCAAACCGCGTCAAGCATAGGCTGAACGCCTTTATTTTTAAATGATGTTCCGCAGAAAACAGGAATCAATTTTATCTGAAGCGTCGCGTTTCTTATAGCTCTCTTAATCTGAACTATAGTAGATTCTTTGCCTTCCATAAAATTATTCATAACTTCATCGTCGTAATCCGCGATGAGTTCTATCATCTGGGCTCTCATTTCTTCGGCTTTAGCCTTATATTCTTCGGGAACATCAACTATGTCAAATTTCGCCCCAAGCTCTTCGCCGTGCCAAACATACGCTTTCATCTGAACTATATCCACCATACCTTGAAAGCTTGATTCTGCACCGATAGGAATCTGCAAAGGAAGAGGAGTCGCTCCCAGCTTTTCTCTTACGTCGTTTACAACCATAAAATAATCCGCGCCGATTTTGTCCATTTTGTTTGAATAAACTATTCTCGGAACATGATATTTGTCCGCTTGTCTCCAAACAGTTTCAGACTGCGGTTCAACTCCGTTGCCGGAGTCAAACACAACAACCGCGCCGTCAAGAACTCTTAAAGAACGTTCTACTTCCGCCGTAAAGTCAACGTGTCCGGGGGTGTCTATTATATTAAACTGCATATCCTGCCATTTTGCATATGTAGCGGCAGAAGAGATTGTTATGCCTCTTTCTTTTTCCTGTTCCATCGAGTCCATAGTCGCAGCGCCTTCGTGCACTTCCCCGATTTTATGAATTCTGCCTGTGTAATAAAGAATTCTTTCTGTAGTTGTAGTTTTGCCAGCGTCGATATGAGCGGCAATCCCGAAATTTCTAATCTTGTTTAACGGAAATTCTCTAGCCATTTTTGTTCCCTTTCATTTCTAAATTTTAAAGACTAAAAAGACACACAGCGTCGCAAGGTATATCACGAATTGCGACCCCGAGTTAAAATATTTTACAACGAGGTTAGTTTATAGCAAATATTTTATTTGTTTGTCAACCTCATCATCATCAGGCGCTTCGCCCTGAACCTGAATTACTTTTTACACGAGCTCAAAAAGTAATCAAAAACGCCCGCCGCTGACACACATTCACTCGCATTTTTTAGGTGGCTGCGAAACTCGCGCACATTGTGCGCTCAAACAGTCCTCGCCAACTACCCCTAAAAAATTCTCGCTCATATACGTGTGTATGCGGCAATAACTCTCTTATCTAAACTTTACTTTTGTCGCAAACAAAACCGGGATTTAAAAACCAAAACAACAAGCAAAATAAAAAGCGCGCAATTTAAATTGCGCGCTTTTTATTTTATATTTTATAGACGCTTCGCATCATTTTTTCTTCCAGCGTTTAAGTCCGGGAATAAATCTTGAGAAAAGCCAAGCTTTAAAACTCGACATTCCCATTTCTTTCATTTTGCCTTTACAGAATTCCTGCATTTCTTTTGCAGTACAATTCCATGTAAACTTTCCGTTTTCATAACAATATGAACAATACATTTCGCTTTTTGAACCGTCAGCGTTTGTGCCTGAACCTTTAGGATCCTGCTTCAACGGCATTCCGCAGCTTTGACAAAATTTTTCCATTGCATACTCCCTGTTATAAAACGAAGTATTTTTGTATTTTTGCTAAGTAAAACCGAGCAAAATTTACGTGCAGCAATGTGTAAATGAGCACAGGTTTTAAAACGCAAAAACCAAAAAGACAAGTCTTACCATTTATAATGGGCAAATGCCTTGTTAGCTTCCGCCATCTTATGCGTATCTTCTCTCTTCTTCATTGCGGCGCCTTCTCTTTTACCGCCGTCAATTATCTCTTGGGCAAGTCTTTCGCACATAGGTCTGCCGGTTTTGCTTCTTGCTATTTCTATAAGCCAGTTAAAAGCAAGAGTTGTAGAACGAACGGCAGGAACTTCCATAGGAACCTGATACGTTGCTCCGCCGACTCTGCGCGGTCTGACTTCAAGAAGAGGTCTTATATTTTCTATTGCTCTGTTAAAAACAGATACCGGATCTTCACCGGTTTTTTCTTTTATTATGTCGAAAGCATCATACATTATGGATTCTGCAGTGCTTTTCTTACCTTCAAAATTTAATTTGCTGATAAATCTGGCTATCAACACCGAGCCAAACTTTGAATCAGGATTGGGCAATCCTCTTTTTTCTCTTGGTTTCAACGCTTTGCGTGGCATACATACCTCTTTATTTTATTTCTGACATCTATAACTGAAGATAATAGACAATATTTAACAGACAATAATATATTGTTCAAAAAAAATTATTTTCTCTATTATCTATTCTCTGCTTATTTCTTCGCGGCTTTCGCTTTTTTAGCGCCGTACTTACTTCTTGCCTGCTTTCTACCGTCAACGCCCGTTGTGTCCAAAGTGCCTCTGATAATGTGGTAACGTACGCCCGGCAAATCTTTCACACGTCCGCCTCTTATAAGAACGAGCGAATGTTCCTGAAGATTATGTCCGACTCCCGGAATATACGAAGAAACTTCGTATCCCGAGGTAAGCCTTACTCTTGCGACTTTTCTTAAAGCCGAATTAGGCTTTTTAGGAGTCGTGGTATAGACTCTGGTACATACGCCTCTTCTCTGAGGACAATTTTTAAGCGCAGGCGCTTTTGTTTTCTTGATTAAGTCTTTTCTTCCGTCTGCAATCAACTGATTAATCGTTGGCATTGTTCTTTCCTTTTATTCTCCGCCGTGCAGCAGCAAGCGGATTGCTAATTTTCACTTATTTTTCTATTTCCTGAGGCTTAAGTCCGGTTCCCGCGGGTATAAGATGCCCGATAGAAACGTTTTCTTTTAATCCTCTTAATGTGTCAATCTGTCCCGAAACAGCGGCTTCCGTCAAAATCCTTGTGGTTTCCTGGAACGACGCAGCGGAGATAAACGAATCCGACGATAGCGACGCTTTCGTTATACCCAAAAGAATCGGATGCGCAACCGGCGCTTTACCGCTTCTGCTTTTGACTGCTCTTCTGTCGCTTTCGTATTTATATCTTGAAACAATTTCGCCGTTAAGATACTTGCTGTCGCCTGAATCAATTATTCTTACGTTAGACAACATTTGTCTTACTATTATTTCAATATGTTTATCGTTAATCGTAACGCCCTGCAGTCTGTAAACCTGCTGTATTTCATTGACAAGATATTCCTGAACTTCTTTAGGACCTTTAACCTTAAGAATATCATGAGGATTTACAGCGCCGTCCGACAACGCTTCGCCTTCTTTCACTCTGTCGCCTTCATAAACAACCAAATGACGGCCTACGGGAATAAGGTAATCCTTTTTCATTTTTGTTTCAGGGTTTTCTACTTCAACTTTTACGGCGCCTTTTGCAGTAGGTCCCGCCAAATGAACTATACCGTCAATTTCCGAAACAACAGCCGCGTTTCTTGGTCTGCGTCCTTCGAAAAGTTCCGCGACTCTCGGGAGACCGCCCGTGATATCTCTTGACTTAGAAACTTCCTGAGGAATTTTAGCAAGAACATCGCCGACTTTAATTTTGTCCCCGTCGTGAACAACAAGAGTGGTGTCAACAGGAAGCGGATATTCCGCAACGGTTTTACCGTCTTTTTTAACAACGATTTTAGGACTTTTTCTGTCCGAAGGATGCTCTATAATAACACGTTCAATCTGACCCGTTACTTTGGATTTTTCTTTCTGCAAAGTTACGCCGTCTTTCACGTCTTCGAATTTAACCGTGCCTTCAAATTCCGAAATAATCGGTTTTGAATGCGGGTCCCATCTGGCTATCAACACATTTTTCTTCATTCCGGTAGCTGCGTCAATTTTAACTTCTACTTTCTGACCATCCTGAACCTCTATTATAGCGCCGTAAGGTATCTGATATACCTGTCTGCGGTGAACCGGAGATTCCGTATAAGAAAGTTCGGTATTTCTGCTCAATACTATTGTTTCGCCTTCTTTATTCTTAATCGTTTTTAAGTTGTAATAATCCGCCGTACCGTTGTTTTCAGCGTATATTTCCGAACGCTGAACAACGCGGCTCGCGGCTCCGCCGATGTGGAACGTTCTGAGCGTAAGCTGCGTTCCGGGTTCGCCGATAGACTGAGCGGCTATAATTCCTACCGCTTCGCCCACTTCAACCTGTTTGCCTGTCGCGGGATTTACTCCGTAGCATTTCGAACATATTCCGTGAGTAGATTCGCAAGTTAAAACGCTTCTTATACCGATTTTGTCGATACCGGCTTCAACAAGTTTTTGCGCTTTTTCGGGAGTAATAAGTTCTCCGCGTTTTACTATTAATTCGTCGTGAACAATGTCAACAACGTTATCAAGCGCGATTCTTCCGACTACGCGCTCGTCTATTTTTTCAATTACTTCGTCGCCGCTCTGGAGAGTGCCGATAAACACGCCGTTGACGGTTTTGCAGTCTTCTTCTCTTATAACGACATCATGAGCAACGTCGATAAGTCTTCTTGTGAGATAACCCGCTTCCGCGGTTTTTAACGCCGTATCCGAAAGACCTTTACGACCTCCGTGAGTGGAGATAAAGTATTCCAAAACCGTTAAACCTTCGCGGAAATTTGAAACGATAGGCGTTTCAATAATTTCTCCGACGCCGCCTGAAAGTTTTTTCTGAGGTTTAGCCATAAGTCCGCGCATACCCGCAAGCTGTCTGACCTGCTGGCGCGAACCTCTTGCGCCGGAATCGGCCATCATAAATATCGAGTTA
>WRFE01000078.1 GCA_009778965.1 Candidatus Endomicrobium labiotermitis | reverse complement strand
ATTAAATTTCTTTTCTGACTAATATTTTTGTGTGTATAGGAAGTTTGCTGGCCGCGAGAGTCATTGCTCTCTTTGCTTCAGCTTCGGGAATCCCTTCCATTTCAAACATTATTCTTCCCGGCTTTACTACCGCGACCCAAAACTGCGGATCGCCTTTACCTTTACCCATTCTGGTTTCGGCAGGCTTCTTGGTTATAGGTTTATCAGGGAATATTCTGATCCACACCTTTCCGCCTTTCTTTATAAACCTTGCAAGGGTTATACGGGCAGCTTCTATCTGGTTACTGTTAATCCAGACCGGCTCAAGCGCCTGAAGACCGTATTTTCCAAAAGCTAAATACGTTCCGCCTTTGGCTTTGCCTTTCATTCTGCCCCTATGCGTTTTTCTATATTTTACTCTTTTTGGCATCAACATAATTATGTCCTCTGACTTTTATCTGATTTATTTAGGTTCTTCCTGAGTCTTACCTGCATTAGCGTTAACGGCTAAAGTTTCGGCGTCAACAAGTTTGGCTTCTTCAATCAAGTCTTTCGTGGTCTTCTTGAAATACTCTTTCTTGAATATCCATACTTTTACGCCTATCTGACCCATGGTTGTATATGCTTCGGTAAAACCGTAATCTATGTCGGCTCTGAAAGTCTGAAGAGGAACTCTTCCTTCTTTAAGCCATTCTGTTCTTGCGATTTCAGCTCCGCCTATTCTTCCCGAAACCATAACTTTTATGCCTTGCGCTCCGGCTGCCATCGCTTTTTCAATGGTTTTCTTCATTGCTCTTCTGAAAGCAATTTGTTTTTCAAGCTGAAACGCTATACCTTCCGCAGCAAGCTGCGCGTCGGTTTCCGGTCTTTTTATTTCCATGACGTTAACGAAAGTTTTTCTCGCAGTCATAGCTTCTACTTCTTTTCTTAAATTTTCAATACCCTGCCCGCCTTTCCCTATAACGATTCCGGGACGCGCTGTATAAATATTTACTCTCAAATACTTTCCTGCTCTTTCTATGCCGATTTTCGCAACAGAAGCCAATTTTAGTTTATCTTTCAAATAAGTTCTGATACGGCGGTCTTCTTCTATAAAATCGGGCATCTCTTTAAGATTAAACCATTTAGAGTCCCAATCTTTAATATACCCGAGTCTTACGCTTTTAGGATGTACTTTATGACCCATTTTTCTTACCTTTTTCCTATTTTTTTGCTGCGCTTAAAACATCTTTTTTAACTGCCGGAATAGCAGCGACATTTTTTGCCGCGATTTTCTTTCTTCTTTCCGGAGCAACACCCGCGTCAGAAACCACTATCGTAAGATGAGCGGTTCTCTTTTTTATGGGCATTCCTCTTCCCATGGGTCCCGGTCTCATTCTTTTAAGAATAGGTCCGTTTCCTACCCATGCTTCTTTAACTTTAAGATTTGAAAAATCTTTAAGTTTTCCCGAGTTCGCCGTAGCGCTTTTCAAAACTTTTTCGACAAGCGTTGCCGCTGACTTAGGAAGAAAAGAAAGAATTTCAAAAGCTTTGGCAACTCTTTTGTTTCTTATAAGAGCCAAAACCTGATTTACTTTTCTGGGAGTATATCTTACAAATTTTGCTGTAGCTTGTGCTTGCATCTTATGTTCCTTTTATCGTTTTCAAAAAATGGATTCCCGACTACGAATTTCGGGAATGACAGACACGACAACTCCATATCTTTTCACTCTCCACTTTCAACTCTTCACTTTTATGTTAAAGAGGTTTCCTGCTTGGTCATTCCGCCGTGACCTTTAAAAGTTCTCGTCGGAGCGAATTCGCCAAGCCTGTGTCCTACCATTTGTTCCGATATGAAAATCGGCAAAAACTTTTTACCGTTATGTATAGCTATCGTATGACCGACAAAATCAGGAGTTATTACGGAAGCTCTCGCCCACGTTTTAATAACTTTCTTTTCACCGGCATCGTTAAGCTTTTGCATTTTCTTCAAAAGCTTCTCGT
Source organism: Candidatus Endomicrobium labiotermitis (assembly GCA_009778965.1). Taxonomy (GTDB): domain Bacteria; phylum Elusimicrobiota; class Endomicrobiia; order Endomicrobiales; family Endomicrobiaceae; genus Endomicrobium; species Endomicrobium labiotermitis. Next base: position 4,455 of record WRFE01000078.1, on the reverse strand, counting down.
CTACATATGGTCCTTTTTTAGTTGAACGACTCATTGATTATCCTCTCTTCTTATCTCTTCTTGGCTTTATTACGATGGCTGACGATTACCCAATCCCAGACTTTTTTAGGTCTTGTCTTGAAACCTTTAGCAGGCTGGTTCCAAGGGCTTCTGGGCTGGTTGTTTCCTTTGCTCCTGCCTCTGCCTCCTCCGTGAGGATGGTCAACAGAGTTCATTGCAGTTCCGCGAACATTAGGCTTTCTTCCCATGTGGCGGCTTCTTCCTGCAGAGCCTATCGTAATATTCTCATGGTCTAAATTACCTACCTGACCAATCGTTGCATAACAGTTTACGCGAACCAGTCTTATTTCGCCGGAAGGCATTCTTATGTGAGCATAATCGCCTTCTTTGGCAAGCAGCTGAGCTGCGGCTCCGGCTGAACGAACAAGCTGTCCGCCTTTGCCCGGGACCAGTTCCAAGTTATGTATGAACGTACCTACGGGTATATTTGAAAGAGGAAGAGAATTTCCTACTTTTATCTCGGCATCCGGACCGGACATAAGGGATTCTCCTACTTTCACACCCACAGGCTGAATTATATATCTTTTTTCACCGTCTTTATACTGCAAAAGCGCTATTCTGCTTGAGCGGTTAGGATCGTACTCTATTGCTATAACTTCGGCGGGAATATTTACTTTATCTCTTTTAAAATCGATGATTCTGTAAAATCTTTTGTGACCGCCGCCTCTGAAACGAACCATTACCTGACCGGTGTTGTTGCGACCGCCGGACTTTTTAATGATTCTTGTTAATGATTTTTCGGGTTCTGTTTTAGTGATATCTGAGAAATCGGACACAGACATCTGTCTTCTGGATTGTGTGTAAGGTTTAAATGTTTTAATAGGCATTACTTTTTCCTGTTTTGTCGGAACGCTTTTAACAGCCGTCCCATAGTTACTTCTTGCGTCTAAATCTTTATAAGATGTTTCAAATTAGCCTTTACGCCTAATTCTTAACTCCTAACTAAATTTAGGCTTCGTCGACCATTTGAATTTCTTGGCCTTTGCCAAGTTTTACTATCGCTTTTTTCCAATCGCTTCTGTATCCGGAGTGCGCGCCCATTCTTTTTGCTTTACCAAGATAATTGGCGGTATGCACGCTTTCAACTTTAACCTTGAATAAATTTTCAATAGCATTTTTTATCTGATGCTTATTCGCGTCTTTATCAACCATAAAAGTATATTTGTTGTCTTTCTCTTTCATGATTGAAGCTTTTTCTGTTACCATCGGTTTCTTTATTATGTTTCTGATATCCATTTTAAAATCCCTGTCCAATTAATAAAGACAAACCTAAAATTAGGCTTGTCTTTCTTTAAGTATTTCTATAGCTTCGGGGGTAATAACAAGCTTATCCGCCCAAAGAACCTGATACGCGTTGATATTCTTTACGTTTTCAACTACGACGTTTTCAACATTTCTGGCGGCAAGTTTAAAATCCGCATCGTTGTTAATGGCAAACACGACTTTTTTGCCTTCAACTTTAAGATTTTTAATAAGTTCCGCAATTTTCTTTGTTTTCACTTCGCTTACTTTAACAGAATCCACAACCATTACTTTCCCGTTTTGAAGCTGCGCCGAGAAAGCCATGCTGAGAGAAAGTTTCTTTTTTTGTTTTGAAAGCTTTGTGTAATAATCTCTCGGTTCGGGCCCAAAAATCACGCCGCCTTTTCTCCACAAAGGAGAATTTCTCTGTCCGGCGCGGGCATTTCCCGTACCTTTCTGTTTCCAGGGTTTAGCTCCTGAAAAGGACACTTCTCCTCTGGTTTTTACTTTATGCGTGCCTGCTCTCTGGTTGTTTAAGTAGGCTGTGGTTATTTCGTGCAAAAGGGTATTAGAAACTTCCGTATTAAAAAATTCGGGGAGCTCCATTTTTCCTTTTTCCTGACCTTTAGCGTTATAAACTATTGTTTCCATTTTACTCTTCTCTCTATGTATTTTGCCGAACAAGTTCAGCATCTATTTTAAAAAACAAAATCCGAATAACAGCTTAACAAATTATTAAGCCGTTATTTCTTTTTAGCTTTTTTGTCTGCTTTAGGTTCTTGTATGACGGGAATTTTCTTAAGCGTATAGCTGATAAGAAGCGTTCCGGTTTTAACCGCGGGTACTGCTCCCTTTATAAGCATAAGATTTTTTTCTGCGTCAACATTTACAACAAGCAATTTTTGTATTGTAACATATTCGCAGCCCAAATGTCCAGACATTTTCATGCCTTTCAAAACTTTCTGGGGTCCCTGTCCGCCGCTTGAGCCTCTTGCGCGCGTTCTGTCCGACTGACCGTGAGTAGTAGGCTGCTTTCCAAAATTGTGTCTTTTAATAACGCTCGCATAACCTTTACCCTTGGTCAACGCGGAAACGTCAACATAATCGCCGGCTTTAAAAGTATCGGCTTTTATTTCCTGACCGACGGAAAAAGAAGCTATATCAGAGACTCTGAATTCTCTGAGAACTTTTTTAGGGGCAATATTATTTTTCTTAAAAAAACCTATCTGAGGTTTTATAAGCTTTTTTTCCTGCGCATCATCAAAGCCGAGCTGAACAGCGTTATATCCGTCTTTTTCCGCCGTGCGTACGCCCGTAACAACGCAAGGACCGGCTTCGACAACGGTTACAGGTACAAGATTACCTTTATCGTCGAAAACCTGTGTCATTCCTATTTTTTTACCAATTATTGATTTTAACATAATTTCTCTCTGAATTTCTTTTTATTCAATTAACAATTAACAATGAATAATGAACAATGCTGGTGCGCGCTCAGCGCGCTTTTTTATCACCAGTGCGGCTATGCCGCACACGACAATTATTAATTATTAACTATTAATTATTAATTGTCGTACAACTACATCTTTATTTCTATATCTACGCCCGCCGGAAGATCAAGTTTCATCAATTCTTCCACCGTCTTTGACGAAGGCTCGCGGATATCAACCAATCTTTTGTGTATTCTCATTTCAAATTGTTCACGTGACTTTTTGTCCGAATGAACAGATCTGTTGACCGTGTACTTCTTTATATGTGTAGGCAAAAGAACGGGACCCGTTATAGCGGCTCCGGTGCGTCTTGCCGTTTCAACGATTTTCGCGAGAGAATCGTCTAACATTTTATGATCGTACGCGCGCAATTTAATTCTCAATCTCTGAGTTGGCACTGCTTTTTCATTTGACATGTTTTCAATCCTGTTTGTTTTTTTACTTTTGTCTGCAAAGTTTGCGCCGTCAGACTATTGTATCATTTAAGATACGACAGCTCCCCGCCAGAGGATAAACTTTACACATATATAATAAGGATTGAGGAGTTATTTGCACAACTCCTCATCCTGATTATTCTTTATTATTGAACTATCTCGATAACAACGCCTGATCCTACCGTTCTTCCGCCTTCTCTTATCGCAAATCTCAACTGTTTTTCCATCGCGACAGGCATTATCAATTCTATGTCCATCGTTATGTTATCGCCGGGCATCACCATTTCTACTCCTGCAGGCAAATGCGCTACGCCGGTTACGTCTGTCGTTCTAAAATAGAACTGCGGTCTGTAGCCGTTGAAGAACGGTGTATGTCTTCCGCCTTCTTCTTTCGTCAACACATATACCTGGCCTTTGAACTTCGTATGCGGCTTTATGCTTCCCGGTGCCGCTATTACCTGGCCTCTTTCTATCTGGTTCTTTTCTATTCCTCTAAGCAGCATTCCTATATTGTCTCCTGCCTGCGCGTCGTCAAGCAGTTTTCTGAACATTTCTATTCCGGTCACTACTGATTTTCTCGTTTCCTGGATTCCTATTATTTCTACGTTTTCCCCTACTTTCACTTTGCCTTTTTCTACTCTGCCCGTCGCTACTGTTCCTCTTCCTGTTATCGAGAATACGTCTTCTACGCTCATCAAGAATGGTTTATCTATATCTCTTTCAGGCAATTGGATTGTTTCGTCTACCGCATCCATCAATGCCATGATTGAATCCACGCCTTCTTTTATTCCCTGCAAGGCCTGAAGCGCTGATCCTCTGATTACAGGCGTTTTATCTCCGGGGAAATTATATTTCGTAAGCAAGTCTCTTACTTCCATTTCTACCAAGTCCAACAAGTCTTTGTCATCTACTGCATCGCATTTGTTCAAGAATACTACGATTGAAGGCACGTTCACCTGTCTTGCCAACAATATGTGTTCTCTTGTCTGTGGCATCGGGCCGTCAAGAGCCGACACTACAAGTATTGCTCCGTCCATCTGCGCTGCGCCGGTTATCATGTTTTTTACATAGTCGGCGTGTCCCGGACAGTCTATATGAGCATAATGTCTTTTTTCTGTCGAATATTCTACGTGCGATACTGCGATTGTCACAATCTTCGTATCGTCTCTTCTTCCTTGTGATTCGGAGGCTTTTGCTACCTGGTCATAAGATATGTACTGCGCTAAGCCTTT
>WRFE01000077.1 GCA_009778965.1 Candidatus Endomicrobium labiotermitis | reverse complement strand
TCCGGCAAAGAAATCGTTTTTAAATCGCCTACGTAACTGTAGGATGCTTCGCCTTCTTTACGCACACCGAATCTGCTTCCGCGAGACATTCTTGCCGCAATAGTCATTTTACTGCCTCCTTTTTAACTGCAAAATGGATTTCTTGAAACATCTTGTTTTTAGGCGGTGTTATTCCTGCGAAAACAGGAATCCATTCTTACTATTTATTTGTCTCCCTCACCCTGCCCTCTCCCTGACGAGGGAGAGGAAAAAGGAGAAGGTTGCCTTTTATTATTGTCATTGCGGGCTTGACCCGCAATCTATTCTTTTAACGGCTGCATACTTCAAGACTTCGTCTTTCAGTATGACAGACAACGACCAACGTGGATTCCGTTTTTCAACAGAATGACAGACAACGGCTAATGTGGATCCCCGACTACAAATTTCGGGGATGACAGACAAAATGAAGAAAACAACTTTATAAGACAGTAAGGCAGACCCATTCAACTTCGCAACTTTGTTGCTTCGCTCAGGGTGACAAAAGAAACAACAAACCCTTCACCCGACACTTCGTGGCATCCCATTGATTTGCTTTTTATATAAAATGCAATTGTATTGCGGATTTGCATAAAAAGCAGGTAAGATGTCCTCAATTTACTTTTACAAAGGGTTAATTTTTTGCGAATACTGTGTATTCTAAATCTATACGTTTTACGTTGAGATCTTCATCGTAAAGTTCGCTATAGCCTGTTTTTGTTATAACTTGTATATCAGGCTCCACTGCAGCCCACTTTGCGATTTCCTGTTCTACGGTTTCCGCAATACTGTTGGCTTGTAAATAATCTTCGAAAATAACGCTTATTTGGATTGTTTTATTGCCCTGCCCAGCGTCGCCGTCAAGGGTGTATTCGGCTAAATCTGAAACTACGCGGAATGCTAAGTAAGGTTTTTGAGCTCCGTCAGGAGCAATTACAGGGTAGATGCTGTTTGGCAACAGACTTGTTATTGCGGTATTTTGCAACAGGTAGTTGTAAAGCTTAACGCCTATGGGCATATTGATACCTCTCTAAACTAAAACGAATGTTTTAATTTGCGGAAAAATACAAAAGTATTATAAAATTTATGCTATTGGTTGTCAACACAACTGCAGAAGATGAGATGATTGGATGCTGAGAAGTTGAGTAACGACATCATCTTTTTTGACTCAGCCTCTCATCTTCCCAACTTCCCAACCTCTAAATTTTTTACAGTTGTAAACTGTAAAAAATTTTATATAATATGGAACTTACACAAAACAATAAGGAGAAAGCAAAATGGCACTTGTTGTAATGAAATTCGGCGGCTCTTCGGTTGCCGATGCCGAAAAAATGAAACATGTCGCGAATAAAATAGTCGCGAAAAAGAATGCAGGCAATAAAGTAGTGGTTGTGGTTTCAGCTCCGGGCGATACTACCGACGATTTGCTTGAAATGGCTGATAAAATCACGTCTAACCCTCCCGCAAGAGAAATGGATATGCTTTTGGCTACCGGAGAAATGGTTTCCATTTCGCTTCTCGCTATGTCAATAGACGCCATAGGCGAAAAGGTTATTTCCATGACCGGACCGCAGGCAGGAATTGTGGCGGATACCGACCATACACGCGCAAGAATAAAAAAAATTGACCCTAAAAAAGTTAAAGCCCAGCTTGCAAAAAATAATATAGTAATAGTAGCGGGCTTTCAGGCAATAAATACTAACGGCGACATAACAACATTAGGCAGAGGCGGTTCGGATTTAACTGCCGTAGCATTGGCTGCCGCTCTTGAAGCAGACTCTTGCGAAATTTATTCAGACGTTGAAGGCGTTTTTACAACCGACCCCAGAGTCGTAAAAGAAGCCAGAAAACTGGATTATCTTTCTTATGACGAAATGCTCGAAATATCAAGCTCCGGCGCGCAGGTTTTACAGGCAAGAAGCGTCGAAGTGGCAAAAAAATACGGAGTTGAAATACATTCAAGAAGCACTTTCAGCGATAAAAACGGAACAATAATAACAAGCGAAGAAAAAATCGGGAGGAAAAAGATGGAAGCATTGTTAGTTTCAGGAGTAACGTTTGATAAAAATCAGGTAAAATTCACAATAATAGACCTTCCGGACACACCGGGAGTAGCTGCAAAAATTTTCGGAAAACTCGCGAAAATCGGCGTTAATGTCGATATGATTATACAGTCTGCCGCGGTAAACAAAAAGAACGATATTTCGTTTACGGTCAGCAAATCAGATATGAAGAAAACCCAGATTGAGCTGGATAAAATTGCCTCCGAACTTAAAGCGTTAAGCGTGGTTTGCGACGAACATGTCGCAAAAATTTCCGTTGTAGGCATAGGAATGAGAAGCAATCCGGGAGTTGCCGCGCTGATGTTTGAAATTCTTTCAAAAAAAGGCATCAACATAGAAATGATTTCCACAAGCGAAATAAAAATTTCGTGCATTGTTGACGAAACCGATATGACAAAAGCCGTAGAAGAATTACATAAAGGTTTTAAATTGGATAAGAAGAGCAAGTAATACACATTTGTCATTCCGGACTCGATCCGGAATCCATTGTTTCTCACATACCCCGTCGGCTTTGCCGACACCTCTTTATCTTAAAGGGGAATTATGAAAAGACAACGTGGATTGCCGCGTCGGAAATAAAATTTCCTCCTCGCAATGACATACAAAAAACACTATGAAAAATATTTTAATTTTTGATACTACATTAAGAGACGGATCTCAAGGCGCGGGCATTTCGTTTACCGTTGAGGATAAACTGAAAATTGCCAAAGCTTTGGACGCTTTCGGCGTTGCTTATATCGAGGGCGGCTGGCCCGGATCTAATCCTAAAGATGAATTGTTTTTCAATCAGGCGAAGAAACTCCGTTTCGCAAATTCAAGACTTACAGCTTTCGGGTCCACAAGACGCAAAGGCATAAAAGCTTCCGATGACTGCAGTCTTAAAACTATAGTTGCTTCCGGCGCTGTGACTGCCTGCATTTTCGGAAAATCGTGGGATTTGCATGTAAAATACGCTCTCAAAACATCAAACGAAGAAAACCTGAAAATGATTTCCGAAAGCGTGGCTTTTTTGAAATCAAAAAAAATGGAAGTCGTCTTTGACGCCGAACATTTTTTTGACGGTTATAAAAACAATAAGAATTATTCTTTTCAAGCTGTTGAATCGGCGTTAAACGCCGGCGCGGACATAATTTGTTTATGCGAAACAAACGGCGGAATGCTGCCGTCCGATATACAAAAAACAGTAAGAGATGTCGTAAAAACTTTTCCCGGAGTTAAATTCGGAATACATACGCATAATGATTCGGGCTGCGCCGTGGCAAACTCTATAGTAGCCATTGAAGAGGGTTGTGTTATGGTTCAGGGAACAATAAACGGATTCGGCGAACGCAGCGGCAACGCTAATTTATGCTCTATTATACCGGGTCTTCAGTTAAAAAGAGGCTACAAATGTGTTCCGGCTAAAAGTCTGCAGAAACTTTCAGAACTTTCAAGATATGTTGATGAAATCGCGAATATGGTTCCAAATGATTCAAAACCTTATGTAGGTAAAAACGCTTTTGCGCATAAAGCAGGAATACATGTATCGGCTATTGAAAGAAATCCTGAAACTTACGAACACATGAATCCTAAACTTATAGGAAATGAAAGAAGAATTCTTGTGAGCGATTTGTCCGGTAAAAGTAATGTGGTTTCCAAAGCCAGCGAACTTGCAATGGCTATACACGATACCCCGGAACATGTTAAAAAAGTTATAGAAACAGTAAAAGATATGGAAAACAAAGGATATCAGTATGAAGACGCCGACGCTTCTTTCTTTTTACTTACAAAAAAAGCTTTGGAATCTTTCAAACCTTTCTTTTCTTTGAAAAGCTACAGGGTAGCCGTTGAAAAAGACGCTTGCGGCAACATTGTTTCCGAAGCTACCGTTAAACTCGACATTAAAGGAAAAGAAGAACATACCGTAGCCGAAGGCGAAGGTCCGGTAAACGCTTTAGACAACTGTCTGCGTAAAGCTCTGATAAAATATTATCCTGACATAAAAAAAGTTTTCCTTACCGACTTCAAAGTAAGAGTAGTCAACAGCGACGCTAACACCGCGGCAAAAGTAAGGGTACTTATAGAATCATCAGACTCGTCAAAATCTTGGGGTACTGTCGGCGTCAACGAAAACATAATAGACGCTTCCTGGCAGGCTCTTACCGACTCCGTAGAATACAAACTTTTGAAATCTAAAAAATGATAAAAGCAGTTTTTTTCCTCTCTTTTGTCATCCCAGAGTGTTTTAATCCGGGATCCACGGTTGTAGTTAAATAAAACATGGACATTTTAATATTTATTGTTGCTATTTTATGCTTAGTAATAAGCTTTATAGGATGTTTTGTGCCTATGTTACCCGGTCCTCCGCTGGCATTGATTTCTTTGCTGTTAATGAAATTATATTTCAATAATATGAGCTGGATGTGGATCGGGATTTTTGTTATTGTGGTATTTGCTGTAACATTTTTAGACTATTTTGCCCAAGTTTGGGGAACAAAAAAACTCGGAGGTACTACAGCCGGAATTATCGGAACTTTTGCAGGTTTAATAATCGGCTTTTTCTTTTTGCCTTTCGGCATAATAATCTTTCCGTTTTTAGGCGCTTTTATAGGCGAAATGACAGCGGGAGCTTCGGCAGAAAAATCTTTAAAAGCGGCTACAGGAACATTTCTTGGTTTTATTTTAGGAATAGGACTAAAACTAATGGTATGCGTATGGATTACTGTTTATTTCATTTTTAGTTTGAGGTGATATTAGCTCCGTCTTTCATTGCGAGAAGTGAAACGACGAAGCAATCCAGAAAGCTAACGAAAAAAACATCTCTAGCATCTAGATTGCCACGCCTGCTTCGCAGACTCGCAATGACAGCTAAAGCAAACAACAAAAGACCTCCGCATTTTATAGGCGGAGGTCTTTTGTTGTTTTGACTATTCAAAATTTCCATTTGAAAGACTAAGTTGTCATGTTGAGCGGAACAACGGAGTTGTGAAGTCGAAACATCTGCCTTTTAACTGCAGTTCCGGGGCGCTCACATCTCGCGCCCGTCGCAGGCTTGTGCTCCTTATTCGTCGCACTGCAACCCCTTCGACTTCGCTCAGGGTGACAAATATCTAATCTCTTACTTTCCTAAAACAATTTTAACCAAATCCAACGGCTCAACAATTTTTCCGTCTTTATAAACGCGCATATTTCCTGCGGAAAGTTCGTCAATTAATATAACTTGTCCGTTATTTCTGCCGAATTCAAGCTTAATGTCATACAATACACAGCCGAATTTCGCGAGTTCTTCTTTTATCATATTGCAAATATTTTGTGTTTGAGATTTTAAAGATTCATATTCATTTTCATTTAAAATATTCAAAAGAGCGAGACAATCTTTTATTATAAGAGGATCTCCGCGTTCGTCATCTTTTAATGTTACTTCCACATAAGCATTTAAATCCTGGCCTTCTTTAGCGTACATACCGTAGCGGCGCATAAAACTTCCTACAGCTTTATAACGGCATATAACTTCTACGCCTTTGCCGAAAAATGTTGCCGGCAATACTTCCATTGTATTATTTGTAAGATCGGATTTTACAAAGTGAGACTTTACACCATTTTTTTGAAGCATTTCAAAAAAATAAGTGCTGAGTCTTAGTCCGGCATTCCCCATACCTTCAATGGAAAGACCTACAGTGTTTGCTCCCGGGTCAAAAACTCCGTCAGTTCCGGTTACATCGTCTTTAAACTTCAAAAGATAATTGCCGTTTTCAAGCGAAAAAACATCTTTGGTTTTGCCTTTGTACACTTGCTGCATAGAAAGCTCCTTTTTTAATTTATTTTTTACGTCTTTTTGTTGTTTTTTTGTAAAGCATTTGGAGTTTTTGCGACGCCTATAATTTGTCATGCTGAACTTGATTCAGCATCTCATCCTTAAAAGCCAGATTGCGGATCAAGTCCGCAATGACACCATAAATGAACCGGCGTATAAGGAAGTAAAAATCCAAAAAAGGAAGTAAAAACAAACGGAGAGGGAGGGATTTGAACCCTCGATACGGTTACCCGTATATTAGTTTTCGAGACTAACTCCTTCAACCACTCGGACACCTCTCCATTCACTGCGTTCATTAACTATCTGCATGTCATTCCGCACTTGATGCGGAATCCATTTTCAATAAAAACAATGTTTATTCTTTATGTATTTCAAGGCCAAACATGGATCCCCGACTAAGACATTCGGGGATGACAAAAGAGAGGATTGAATACTTGCTTTTGTCAGTTTCACAGATTATAGCATTTTTTTAATTCTTTATATCAGCCGCCGAAAAAGAAAGTTATATTGTTATAACCGTCTGTGGTGATGTCATAAGTATAATTTATTCCTATAGGGAAAGGTATTCGCCATATACGGAAAGAAATTCCTGCTCCGACGCCTGTTCTTGAACGGATTTTTCCGGAATCGTCTATTATGGCAGACTCCGCGAAAGGCGTTATTGCGACAATACCGGTTTTGTTTTTAATAGCGTAATAAATGAAAGAAACTCCTGCGCCGAAACCTTT
>WRFE01000076.1 GCA_009778965.1 Candidatus Endomicrobium labiotermitis | reverse complement strand
GTTTCCGGACATCAAAACATTGCCGTTAAAATTTATCGCACCTTTATTTGATAAATACAAAAATCAGCCGTTATTCGCTTCATTGCCTCTTTCGGTCAAATTTCCGTTTCCAAAATTTAAAAACGATCTGTCTTCAACATAGACAACTCCGTCGCCATTCATTGAATTGTTATACCTGAATAATATTTCATTAGCGTCAAATGTTACATTTGAACCGTCTGTTAAATATAATGCGCCGCCGCTAAGCACTGCGCTATTTGATGTAAATTCTATTTTATCTGCCGTAAAACTTACAGTTGAAAGAATTGCATATACCGCCCCTCCTCCGTACGACGGGTATAAATCTAATGTAACACTGTTTGAACTGAATATTATATTGTTGCTTGCGGTAAAATTCATTATTGAATTATACGCGTTTACCGCTCCGCCAAAAGCGCCCGCGGTATTTGAAGTAAATATTATATTCCCGTTTAATCCCGTTCCAGACGCGTTAAAATCTATTATTGTGTCGTCATTTGTCGCTACCGCTCCGCCCCACCACTTTGCGTAATTTGAATCAAATATTATATTGCCGTTTATTGCTCTGAAATTCGTCAGCAACTCTGTTCCCGAATAGTTTTCCGTATATAACGCTCCGCCGACTCCCGCTCTGTTTAATCTGAATATTATATCGCCGTTTGTTGCTGTAAAGTTTAAAGAGGTATCTCCCAGGTTTACCGCTCCGCCGAACTCCCCGGCATAGTTTGATACGAATACTATATTACCGTCTACTACTCTAAAATCTATTGTTGGCATCCCCACAACCTCGGACCCGGTCCAGCGGCTCATTGCATGTATCGCTCCGCCGTACAATGTTGCGCTATTTGAACTGAATATTATATTGCCGTTTGATACATTTGCAATCATTGTTGACCCATTATATATGTATAACGCTCCGCCATACATATAGTAATTGGTTGCGCTTGTTGTGATCGCATTGTTTGAACTAAATATTATATCGCCGTTTGATACATCCATATCCATTTTTGTCGCTTCCAAACGTATCGCTCCGCCTCCGTTACCATTGCTATCGCTGAAGACAAAGTTTGAATTGAATATTATGCTGCCGCCTGATACCTCAAATTTCATTATTGAATTATCCGCGGCTATCGCTCCGCCCCACCAGTTGGAATTGTTTGAACTGAATATTATATTTCCGCTTGACGCATTAAAATTCATTATTGCATTATCTGCATATATCGCTCCGCCATAAGGTCCGGCGCTGTTTGAATCAAATATTATATTGCCGTTTGATACTCTAAAATCCATTATTGTCGGGATTTCTCCAAAAATTTCTACGTCGTCACCTATATATCTCGTATACCTATCTCCGTTTGTCGCATATATCGCTCCGCCTGCCCAGCCTGAGCTGTTTGAACTGAATTTTATATCGCCGTTTAAAGCATTAAAATTCATTATTGATCCGGCTACATATATAGCTCCTCCATTATTGGCGCCTCTGTTTAAATTAAATAATATATTGCCGCTTGATACATTAAAATCCATTATTGATGGCTGCGATTCATAAAAATATTCGTCTATGTCTTCGTCTTCATAAATTAGCCTGCGTCCGCTTGCCGCATATATCGCACCGCCATTATCTCCCGCGCTGTTCGAACTGAATAATATACTGCCGCTCGATACTCTGAAATTCATTATTGCATCCGTTGCATATATAGCTCCGCCATTATAAGCAGCCCTGTTTAAAAGGAATAATATACTTCCGCTTGATACGTTAAAATTTGTTATTGAGCCCTCGTTATATGTAGCTATCGCTCCGCCATGTCCTGCCCAAAAACCCGGAATGATTTGTCCGCCGGACACATTGTTTGAAGAAAATATTATATTGCCGTTTGACACCTTAAATTCCACTAATGCCGCTACCGGATTTATCGCGCCGCCATACCAGCCTACGCTGTTTGAATCAAACATTATATTCCCGTTTTTCACGTCAAAAGTCACTGTTGTCAGAAATATATACATAGCTCCGCCATGATTTCTTGCACTGTTTGAACTGAATATTATATTACCGCTTGATACATTAATATTTATTTCTGAACTGTTAACCGCCCCTATTGCTCCGGCGCTGCCCAAAGCGGTATTTGAAGAAAATATTATACTGCCGCTTGTTATATTAACATTCATTCTTGAATTTTCCCGTACGCCTACAGCTCCGTAATGATCTGCCCTGTTTAAATGAAATATTATATTGTTATTTACCGCTCCGAAATTTATAGTTGAACCGGATTCTGCGCTTATTGCGCCGCCGCCGACAAAACCGCCGCTGTCACGATAAAAGTTTTGAAATAATATCCCTCCGTTTATAGTAACAGAACTGTTATTTAATATTAATCCGCTGGACCATCCGTTGCCGTAAAACGCGCGATTATTACCTGCTATGGTCTTCGTAAGAAACGAGATAGGAGCAATACTATAAGGGAAATAAATGTCTCCTGTTAGCTCTATATCCTGTGTTGCGCCGAACCATAACGATTCAAACTGACTGAAATTCGATGCAGGCGCGGCATGCGCTTTAACTCCGGACATACACATCAGGAAGCCAAGAATTAACAATAGTTTTTTCATTTTTTCTCCGTTCTGCTTTTATTTTTTATAAATTTCATTTTTAAACTGTATATATTCTTCTCATATCATAACTTTAGTATCTTAAATGCTTTTTAACAAGTAAAATATTTGTGAAATTTAATAGTTCGCCAGCCGCCAATTTCCATTCTTTTGACTTTGAAATATTCCGCTTTATTTTTAATTTGTATAAATTTTATTTTTAGTGAACAAAAAAAAACACTATATCCGTTTCAGATATAATGGGCTTGTATTTTTTGAAATTTAAAAAAGTTGCCAGAATCATTCAGGCTGTCTTGTTTTATTTATTTTCTCCATAATGCAATTTTATAATATTATATATTGCAATTGCAACAAATATTTTCTAAAAAATTTTTGGGTTGTTTTTTTTTTCAATAAGTGGTAAATTATAATACTTATGATAATAGAAAGCCCGCAGAACAATAATTACAAAGATATTTTAAGTTTGAAAATTAAAAAAAACCGTGATAACAGCGGATTTTTTCTTGTTGAAGGCAAAAAACAGTTTGACGAAATATCCGATAATTGGAATATAAAAGAAATAGTTATTTCAGAAAGTTTTAACGATATAACAATAAAAAACGCTAAAACACTTGTATTTTCACAGCGTCTTTTTGACAAAATTGCGTCAACACAAACTCCCCAGGGAATAATAGCAGTTGTTGAAAAAAAGAAATATGACGCAAAAAAACTAATTAAGCAAAACGGATTGTTCGTTGTTTTAGAAAATATTCAAGATCCCGGAAATCTCGGAACGATAATACGTTCGGCCCACGCGTTTGGAGCGAAAGCCGTTTTTGTATCAAAAGAAAGCGCGGATATATATTCCGATAAAACCGTCAGAGCTTCAATGGGCTCAATATTTCATATACCGGTTTTAGATAATATTGACATAAAAGAAACCGTAAACGCTATGAAAAATGAATCTGTTTTTACAATTGCGGCTTCTATTAATGGCAAAAAAAATCTTAGCAGCTCTGTTTTTAAGAATAAAACAGCTTTGGTTATAGGAAATGAAGCAAACGGTTTAAAACCCGAAACCGAAAAACTCTCTGATTCGCTTATAAAAATAAATATGCCCGGCAACGCGGAATCTTTAAATGCCGCTATAGCCGCATCTATAATAATGTATGAATTTTCAAAAGGATTTAAACAAAAATAAATAAATCATTTGTAAGTGTAACTTTTTTACAAAAAAACAGTCTAATTTTATAGAGAGTTTATTAATGTTCAGCGATATTCAACTTATAAAACTTACGAAAGACGGTCATTTAAATGCTTTCGAATCTATTATAACGAAGTATAAAGATAAAGTTTTTAATATAGCTTTTTCTTTCACTTCAAATTACTCCGAAAGCGACGATATAGCGCAGAATGTTTTTTTGAAAGTTTATTCTAATTTGGATTCTTTTGAGGAAAAATCGGCTTTCTCAACATGGCTTTACAGAATTACGGTAAACGAATGTTACAACGGTCTTAAAAAAAGAAAGAAAAATACTATTTCCCTTGAAACGGAAGTAGCAGGCAAAGAAGATATTTCTTTGAAAGACGTTTTAGCCGATCCGAAAGCAGACCTTGAAAAAAATTCTCTTTCGGTCGAAACCCAAAACATAATAAGAAAAGCTTTACAGGAACTGCCGGAAAAATATAGAATGATTGTAACGCTTAGAGACATTGAAGATATTTCGTACGAAGAAATAGCGCAGATAATGAAAATTTCGGATGCGAAAGTAAAAGTTTGGTTATTCAGAGCCAGAAATAAGTTAAAAGAAATTATAAAAGTCTAAAACAAGGAAAAAAAATGAAATGCAAAAAATGCGTATCAAAATTAAGCCTTTACATTGACGACAAACTTCCTGAAAGCGAAAAAATTTTACTTGAAAAGCATTTAAAATCATGCAAAGAATGCTTTAAAGAATATTTTTTGCTTAAAAACGTAAGAACTTCGCTTATAAGCCTTAACAAACAAAAAGCCGGAGATAAATTTGAAAGCATCATAATGCAGAAAATCGAAAATAACCTTTACGCGCCAAGCCACTATTCAACTTTATTTCAAACATTCAAAGTTTCCTTATTTGCAGCGGCATTTTTATTCGGCGTAATAGCGACTTTCAATTTTTTTACGCCTTCGCCTAAAAACAATTATGATAAGTATGACAAAATAGCGGCTATAGACAATTATGTTTTAAAAGGGACTTCTGCGTCCGACAAAATAACTTCTTCTTTAATTTAAAAGGATAAATAAATGTTCTCAATCAAAACAAAAGCAATTATATTATCTGTTTTAATATTTCTAATCGGTTTTGCATGCGGTTATATATCAAAAAAAGCTGTTCAGGCAAAGGAAAGCTACAGCCTGCAGCATAGATTCGAAAGACTTGAACCGCTTACGCAGGCTTTAGAGCTGACTGCCCTTCAAAAAGCTTTGCTTTTAAATATTCTTGCCGACAATAAAACCGCTATAGACAATATAATGAAACAGGTTAACCCTAAAATAAATATACAGCTCCATATGTTAAGAGAAAACATCAAAGGCATACTTGATGACAGACAAAAAGAAATATATTTAAGACTTTTACAAGAGCATGAAGAAAGAATGATAAGAGAAAACCAATAAGTTAATTTAACAATATTTAAAAATAAAGTGTAACTTTTTGTAATTTGAAATTGTCTTAATATTAATGATGCTAAAAAAGCGTCAAATAAAAAAAAGGGGAACTGACATGAAAAAAATTTTGTCTTTGGCTTTAGCCGCAGCATTCGTAACAACAATCGCAGTAGCAGCAATTGCTCAAAAAGCACCGGCGTTCAGACCTTTCGCAGTTTTTGTTGAGTACAACTCGAAAGAAAACCATTTTGCACCTTCCGGCTGGATGGGAGATTATGGCGACATTAAAATCAACCTTGCAAGCACCGAAAGTCCGAGAACAGGCAATACCTGTATTAAAATTACTTACAGCGCGAAAATGACACAGGGCGCAGGATGGGCAGGAGTTTATTGGCAGCACCCCGCAAATAACTGGGGCGAAAAGAAAGGCGGTTTTGACTTAACAGGCGCAACCAAACTTACTTTCTGGGCACGCGGAGCAGTTGGCGGAGAAAAAATTGCCGAATTTAAAATGGGCGGAATTACCGGCGAATTCCCGGATTCAGACTCAGCCGCAATCGGACCTGTTGAACTTACAAAAAATTGGCAGAAATTCACAATCGATCTTAAAGACAAAGATTTGACACACATCATCGGCGGTTTCTGCTGGGCAGCTTCCAAAGATGACAATCCTAACGGATTTGTAATCTATCTTGACAGCATAATTTACGAATAATTTAGTTTTTTAAAAGAGCAGAGTTTGTTTTCAAACTCTGCTCTTTTTTTGTTTCAAAATTTCTCAAATATATTATCGTCACTGCAGGCATGACCCGCAATCTGCTAAAAAAAGTGTAACATTTTGCAATTTAGAGTTGTCTTATATATTGATGATGCCAAAAGGCATTAAATAAAAAAAGGGAGACTGACATGAAGAAACTTCTATCATTAGCTTTAGCAGCAGCATTCGTAGCAACAGCTTCAGTAGCAGTAATGGCACAAAAAGCTCCGGCTTTCAAACCTTTCGCGGTTTATGTTGAACATAACTCGAAAGAAAACAATTTTGCACCTTCAGGCTGGATGGGCGATTATGGCGACATTAAAATCAACCTTGCAAGCACCGAAAATCCAAGAAGCGGAAAAACATGTATTAAAATTACTTACAGCGCAAAAATGACACAAGGCGCAGGATGGGCAGGAATTTATTGGCAGCAGCCCGCAAATAACTGGGGCGAAAAGAAAGGCGGTTTTGACTTAACAGGCGCGACTAAGCTTACTTTCTGGGCACGCGGAGCAGTTGGCGGAGAAAAAATTGCCGAATTTAAAATGGGCGGAATTACCGGCGAATTCCCGGATTCAGACTCAGCCGCAATCGGACCTGTCGAACTTAAAAAAGATTGGCAGAAATACACAATCGACCTTAAGGGAAGAGATTTGACACACATCAT
>WRFE01000075.1 GCA_009778965.1 Candidatus Endomicrobium labiotermitis | reverse complement strand
TTTGCTGTTGACGCCGGCGCGATTTATACATTGGTAGACGAATTAACTTCTTTCGGTTTTGTTTTGCAAAATGTCGGAACATCGCTTAAATATAATGAAGAAAAAGAAGCGCTTCCTTTAATGTTTAAGATTGGCGCGTCCAGAATCTTTTTTGATAATTTATTGGCTTCCGCGGATATAGTTTTTCCTTCGGATAATAACGTCTATTTGGCGCTGGGCGGAGAATATAAGCTTTGTGTGGCGGATGAAGCGGATATATTTTTTAGAATGGGTTACAGCAACAGGGAAAAGGATATTCCCGGTTTCGCGGGTTTTAACGCGGGGTTTGGTGCCAGATATTTAGACTATTTTTTTGATTATGCGTTTTCTCCTTACGGCGATTTGGGAATCGGGCACAGAGTTTCTCTGGGGATAAAATTTGGGGAATCGCGCAAAGAGTCCGAGTCTGTTAAGCCGGCAAAAGAACAAAAGAAACCGGAAGTTAAAAAAAGAAACAAAGGAAGACCTGTTTCTGATACATATAGGAAGCCGCCTCAAAAAGCAGAGCAGACAATTAACAAAGTAAGACCTCCTGCGGAAAGAGATAAGCAGTATGAACCTAAGAAAGTAAATGCCGAGAGAGATAAACAGTATTCTCCTCAAAAACAAAAAAGTAAAGTAAATAAGAATTACAGCGTAGCGGTGCTGAATTTTGTATCAAACTCGGTTCCTAAAAGCGAGTGCGATATGTATACCACAATGCTTAGAAGAGCTTTAGCGGGTTCGGATAATTTAAAGCCTGTCGATAAAAGATTTACCGATGAAGCCTATGATGATAACTCGATTAACTCAATGCCTACTCCTGCTGAAGCCGCCTCAGTAATAAAAGATACTAAAGCGGATAAGCTTATAATGTGTTCCGTTAAAAAAAGCGAGGGAGAACTTAATTTTAACATTTATGTTTACGACAAGGCTGCGGCAGCTACAAAAAAATATAATGTTGTGAGCAGCGATTCTTATGCCGATGTTCAGAGAAAATTAAAAGAATTTGTGGATAATTTAAGCAGGGAGTAAATATGATTATAGGTTTTACCGGTTCATATTGTTCGGGAAAAGATACCGTCGCTGAATATATAGTAGAAACATACGGATACGGACATTATTCTCTTTCCGACGTTATAAGACACATTATGAAAGGCGAAGGAATAGAGCCTACAAGAGAAAACTTAATAGCTTTCGGGACTAACCTGCGCTTGCAAAACGGCAACGGTGTTCTTGCGAAAAAAGTTTTGGAATTAATGCAGGAAGATAGAAACTATTGTATTACTTCCATAAGACATCCTGACGAAATATCGGAACTCAGAAAAAGAAAAGATTTTGTTTTGATAAACGTTGACGCTCCGCAAAGCGTGCGTTTTGAGAGAATGAAAAAAAGACAAAGACCGGGCGATCCAGAAACCCTTGAAAAATTTATTGAACTCGAAAAAAGAGAGTCGCAGAGTTCAGGCTCCGGACAACAGCTTGCAAAAACCGCGGAAATGGCGGATATAATTTTTATAAATGATTCCAACGATATTGAAACCTTAAAACATAATGTTGATAAACTTCTGAAACAAATAACCCCAAATGCCTGAAATATTTGATGTTTTAATTATCGGCGCGGGTCCTTCCGGAATGCTTGCGGCAACAGCGGCAGGCGAAAGAGGTTTAAAAACCGTTATTCTTGAAAAAAAATCCCGTCCCGCAATTAAACTTTCAATTACCGGAAAAGGCCGATGCAATTTGACAAACAGCGCGAATGTTAACGAATTTGTATCGTGTTTCAGAAACGGAAAATTTTTATACGGCAGTTTTAACTCGTTTTCCAATAATGATTTGATTTCTTTTTTTGAAAATCTTGGTGTCCCGTGCAAACTTGAAAGAGGCGGACGTTATTTTCCCGTAAGCGATGAAGCGCAGGAGATTGTCGATGCTTTGGTCAAACAGGTCAAAAAAATTTCAAAAATTATTACTTCAGTATCCGTAAAATCCGTTTTGAAAAGAAAAGACGGATTTTTTGATGTTAATACGAATGCCGGTGTATTTGTTTCTAAAAATGTTATCGTCGCATGCGGCGGGCTTTCTTATCCTTCTACCGGATCCACCGGGGACGGTTATAAAATCGCGGAAAGTTTCGGTCATAAAATAAAAGAACTTTCTGCCGCTTTGGTACCGTTGGTTTTGGAATGTCCTTATTTAAAAGAGTTAAACGGTCTTAAACTTAAAAATGTTGAAGTGTCGGTTTTAAATACGCAAAAAGTATTGGCAAAAGAGTTTGGCGAGGCGGAATTTACAATATTCGGCGCTGACGGTCCGACTGTTCTTACGCTGAGTTCGCTTGTCGGGGAAGAAATAAAAAAAACAGATTTGTTTTTATCGGTAAATTTCAAACCCGCGCTTACCGCAGAGCAGCTGGATTCGCGTTTACTCAGGGAATTAGATAAATACGGACAGTTATCAATTAAAGATATGCTCAAAGAGATGCTTCCTGTTCAAGCCATAAAGCCGTTCATAGATTATTGCGGATTTAATATTACAAAAAAATGTTCGCAAATAAGCAGAGCTGAAAGGGAAAAAATTATTTCTTCTCTTTTTGATTTCAGATTCAAGATTAAAGGCGTAAGAGATATAAAAGAAGCCATAGTCACAAGAGGCGGGATTTCTGTTGACGAAATAGAACAGAAAACAATGCAGTCCAAGCTTGTTAAAGGGCTTTATTTTTGCGGGGAAATAATTGATGTTGATGCGCCGACCGGAGGTTTTAATCTGCAGGCTGCGTTTTCAACCGGATATTTGGCAGGGAATTCTGTAAAAAAGAGTGAAGATTGACCCTCACCCTGCCCTCTCCCTAGCCAGGGAGAGGATAAAGGAGAGGGTGACAAGGAGAGAGAAGTGAGTATTTTTGAAGCAATAATGATGATTTGTTTTGGTTTTGCATGGCCTTTTTCAATATATAAGTCTTATAAGTCAAGAAGCAATAAAGGCAAAAGTTTGTGGTTTTTGGTGATTGTTATAATAGGATACTCCTGCGGCATAATTCATAAAGTATTTTACAATTTTGATTTTGTGATAATTTTGTATTCGTTAAATTTTGCGCTTGTGCTGACAGACAGCGGCTTATACTTCAGAAATTATTTAATTTCCAAAAAAGAAGCAGAAGTTTGCTAAAATGAAATCTGTCTTTTCCTCTCCCGTGTCCGGGAGAGGATTAAGGTGAGGGCGGTAAAGCAGCACAATGCACCCTCACCCTGCCCTCTCCCTGACTAGGGAGAGGAGTAACGGTTTTAATGGTTTAAAACATGAGAAAATTTTACGTTATTGACGGAAACGCATATATTCACAGAGCATATCACGCTTTGCCGCCGCTTAACACATCAGACGGCACACAGGTTAACGCCGTTTATGGTTTTATAAAACTTCTTTTAAAAATCAAAAATACGTTTAAGCCGGATTATATCGCGGTTTGTTTTGATTATCCCGCAAAAAACTTCAGACATGAAATTTTTACCGAATATAAAGCCCACAGAAAGCCTCTGGACGAAGCGTTAATAAGTCAAATGCCTTTGGCGCGTGAAGCGGTCAAAGCTTTGAACATAGCCGAAATTGAAATTAAAGGTTACGAAGCGGACGATTTAATAGCTTCGGTTGTAGAAAATAACAGGAAAAATGATATTTACACCGTAATAGTGACAGGTGATAAAGATATTTTGCAGCTTGTCAAAGATGATGTTGTCGCGGTATGGAACGATTCCAAAGATATAATGTACGATGAAGAAGCGGTTGATAAAAAATTCGGCGTTGCTCCTTCGCAGCTTATTGATATTTTTTCTTTAATGGGGGATTCGTCGGATAATGTTCCGGGAGTTAAAGGAATAGGCGAAAAGACCGCTCTAAAGCTTGTTAAAGAATTCGGAAGCATGGAAGCCATATTAAAAAATGCGGCTGTCATACCGGGTAAAACAGGAATATTGATTCAAAACGGCGTTCAAGACGCTTTGATGAGCAAAAAACTTATTGAATTGAATAAAGAAGTACCTTTGAATTATGAACTTGAAAATTTCGGAATCAAAGATCTTGATACAAATATAGCTTTGCCGTTTTTTGAAAAGTACGAATTTAAAAGCCTTATAAAGCAATTACAAATTACGAATTACGAATTACGAATTAATGATGAAAATCAAATAGAAAACAGACAAAAGTCCGAAGTCGCAGAGTCTATAGATTCTGCGAGCGCTATTTCACCGCAGAATGACAGAGGGAGACCAACTTCGGTTATCACGGATTTCAAATCTGAAATTATAGATACTAAAGAAGAAGCTTTGCTTCTTGCCAAAGAAATAGAAAAAGAGGGCAGGGTAACTTTAAAGACTGTAGGTACTACAGGAGATTCTCTAAAAACAGGCATAGTGGGCGCTTCTTTTTATGTTTCCGGGAAAAATGTTTATATTCCGATCGGTCATAATGACTTTACCGTAAAACAAATAACTCCGGAAGATTTTATAGATGTTTTTTCAGGGATTCTGGCTTCCTATAAAGTAAAAAAAATCGGATATGATTTGAAAGAAGAAAGAAATATATACCATTCTTTAGGTATTAGTCTCAATGGTATATCTTTTGATGTTATGCTGGCGTCGTATTGTCTTAATCCGTCAAAATCTCATGATATAAAGGATATGGCGGAAGAATATTTTGGTTTTACCGCGGGCGACGATTCATATCTGGGAAAAGCCTCAAAAAGAATATCTTTTGCCGATTCAGACGTTAATGAAACCGCAAAGTATGCAAATTCAATAGTTTGTGCTTCGCATAATCTTTACAAATTGTTTGAAGAAAAAATAAAACAGCATAAACTTGAGCCGCTGTTTTTTGATATTGAAATGCCTTTGATAGAAATTCTTTCCGAAATGGAAATAGCGGGAATACAAATAGACACTGATTTTTTAAAAACATTTAGTGAAAAAATAGTTTCATCCATAAAAGATATTGAGAAAAATATTTATAATATGGCGGGAACAGAATTTAACATAAATTCCCCAAAACAGCTTTCTCATATAATGTTTGAAAAGCTTAATCTTCCCGTAATAAAGAAGACAAAAACAGGCAATTCTACCGATGAAGAAGTTTTAACTGAACTTTCCTCATACGAGTTTGCCGCGGAAGTTTTGAAATACAGGGAACTTCAAAAAATTAAGAGTACTTATACCGAGCCTATAACACAATATTGCGCCTATTACGGCGACAGAATACATACAATTTTTAATCAGGCGGTTACGGCAACAGGCAGACTTTCATCCACAGAGCCTAACTTGCAAAACATTCCTATAAAATCCGAATACGGCAGAGAATTTAGAAAAGCTTTTATAGCGGAAAAAGGCAAGATTCTTATTTCGGCAGACTATTCGCAAATAGATTTAAGGGTTTTGGCGCATATTTCGCAGGATGAAAAACTTATTGAAGCTTTTAAAGCGGGGGAAGATATTCATTCCGCTACGGCCAGAGAAGTTTTTAATGTTTCTAAAGGGGAAACAGTTCCGGATGATTTGAGAAGCGCCGCTAAAGCCATAAACTTCGGAATAGTTTACGGAATGTCTCCTTTCGGGCTTTCAAGGCAGTTAAATATTCCATTCGGCAAAGCCAAAGAATATATAGACGGCTATTTTGAAAGATATAAAGGCGTAAAAAAATGGATGTCTGCCGTTGTAGAGCAGGCAAAACACGACGGTTTTGTATGCACTATTACCGGACGGAAAAGATATGTTCCCGAATTAAAGTCCGGAAATAATCAGGTAAGAGCGGCGGGGGAAAGGATTGCTTTAAATACTCCGGTTCAAGGGACTTCCGCGGACATCATAAAAATTGCTATGATAAATATATACAACGAAATAAAAGTTAAGAAATATCCGGCTTTAATGCTTTTGCAGGTTCATGATGATTTGCTTTTTGAAGTTGAAGAACAAGCAAAAGACGAATTTGCGGCTTTTGTAAAAGAAAAAATGGAAAGCGCCCTGAAATTCAGCGTTCCGTTATCAGTGGATGTTAAAAGCGGAAAAAACTGGGGAGAGATGACAAAAGTAAGGTCTTAATTCCGCTCTTTTGTCATACCGTTGAACAACGGTATCCAAGTTGGTTGTTAAAAGGCATAAGGAATAAGATATTATTTTTAGTAACAGTGGATTCCGGGTCACGCCCGGAATGACAAACATCTTGCGAAAGGAAAATTAAATGATAATAGGTTTAACCGGCGGAATAGCAACCGGAAAAAGCGAGAGCGCGAAATACTTTGAAGCACTTGGCGCTTATACTATAGACGCGGACGCTATTGCTCACGAACTCACAAAAAAAGGAATGCCCGCGTTAAAAGAGCTTGTAAAATGTTTCGGTAAGGGTATTTTGAATCCCAACGGCACTCTTAACAGAAAAAAACTTGCGGAAATAATTTTTACGGATAAACAGGCTAAACTTCAGCTTGAAAAAATTCTTCATGCTTACATAATTGCCCGTATAAATGAAATCATTTCAAAAAAAATGAAAAAATACGATGTGGTTATAAACGCTCCTTTGCTTTTTGAAGTGGGGCTGGACAGAATCTGCGATAAAATAGTTGTTATATGGGCTCCTTATGACGTTCAGGCGCGCAGGCTTGCCAGAAGAGATAAGCTTAATAAAGAACAAGTTGAAAAGAGAATATCATCCCAGATGCCTATTGAAGAAAAAGTTAAAATGGCGGATTATACAATTGATAATACAGGGTCAAAAACTGTTCTTGCTAAAAACGTGCGTTATTTGTACGCGTTATTGACAGCCGAAAAAAAATAATATACAATTCTATCACTTAAATGAAAACATCTGACTAACATTGTTCAAATCAAAAAAAACCTTAATGGAATAAAAAAACAAATCTAATAAAACTTTGCTTATGTATCTTTCAAAAAAACAATTGTTTATTATTTTTATACTACCAAAACAACTCTGGAGGAGTTAATGGAAAAAGAGAAAGCTGACGCATCGCTATTGTCAAAACGCACAATGGCAGAACTTACCAAACTTGCAAAAGACCTGAAAATCGAAACAGTAACCGGTTTAAGAAAACAGGAACTTATCGCTA
>WRFE01000074.1 GCA_009778965.1 Candidatus Endomicrobium labiotermitis | reverse complement strand
GCTTAAAATATTAAATGCCGCGACAAATATGCAAAGTTTCGGTTTTGAAAGAATAAATATTCTTGGCGCAAACGCAACCTTAAATTCCGATAAGGGAATTAATGTTGCCCCAAACCAAACGCTTGAATTTCAAACCAAAGCGGAATACTGGAACAGCCAATACGTAATGCTTAACAATACTGGCGCCTCTATAAACATAGAGGACAATTCCAGCGTTAAAGTAAACGTTACGGGCAGCAGGCTTAATGTGGGTGATTCAATAACCCTTATTGGAGGAGACGCGACTGGAACAGACGGACAAATACTTGGTTTTGGCGGCGCAACTTTAGTTTATGATTTAGATTTAACCTATGCATCTTTAACCGCAACCGTCACGGACGGGTCAGGCGGAGGACAAGGCGGAGGCAGTACAGGACCGGTGGATCCCGGTAGTCCCGGTAATGGAAGCGGTGGAGGTTCCGGAGGCGCGGGTCAAGTCAATCCGCAGGCCACAGCGTTTGCGGAAGGCGGAGCGGCTGTTATGGCTTTGCTTAGCGACGGGTCGGACTTGGCGGCAGCCTGGGGCATAGCAAACGCCGTGTCTATGACGCAATACACTTACGACTTGGCGGTGTTTGGCGCGATAAATTATTCTAATGCGAAATACGAAACCGGCTCTCATATTGACGTGAAAGGCATTTCCGTTTTAGGCGGAATCGCGAAAAAATTCGTTTTTGAGCCGGGCGCTTTTACTGCGGGCTTATTTATTGAATACGGCTCCGCAGGTTTTGACAGTGAAAACACTTTTGAAAATTTCTCAGATGTCAAAGGTTCCGGCGATGCGGACTATATCGGCGGAGGTTTGCTCGGCAGGTACGACTTTAATAAAAATGAGGCGGGAAGAAGTTATTGGTATGCGGAAGGCTCTTTACGCATAGGTTCTGCAAAAAATGATTTTGAGGCAAACAATATCGGCGCGATCGATTTCGTAAAATACGACGCCGACGCTTTATATTACGGTTTGCATTTAGGATTGGGCCGTATTTTTATGTTGAGCGAAAAAATCAATATTGACGGTTACGGAAAATATTTCTTTGTCCATCAAAACGGAAAAGACGCGGAGCTTTCGACTTCCGAGCCTTTAAAATTTGACGGCATAAATTCCCACAGGCTCAGAGGCGGAGCACGGGGAAGTTATAAAATAAACGAAGTATGGTCGCCGTATTTGGGCTTAGCGGCGGAATACGAGCTTGACGGCAAAGTCAACGCCGAAGTTTACGGTATGCCGCTTGACGAAGTTAAACTGATGGGTTTTCGTGGCATAGGCGAAGTTGGGCTTACTGTCGAAATAGGAAGTTTCGGAGCGGATTTTGGTGTCCGGGGTTTTGCAGGCGAGAAAGAAGGGTTTGACGGGTCTTTAAGGTTAATTTATTTCTTCGGAAAGAGGTCTATTACGAAAGAGCCGAAACCGGAGCCTGCTCCTTTGCCGGAACCTAAGCCTGTACCTGTGCCGGAACCTGTTTTCGTGCTTACCTCGGCTGACGCAGGACAAAACTTTTTTGAGTTTGACTCTTACGAGCTTACGCAGCATGATAGAGATTTAATAGCTGAATTAGCGCAAAAATATGCCAAAGAGCCGCGTTTAATAAGAATGAGGGTTGAAGGCCATACCGACCACATCGGTACGGAAGAATATAATGACGTACTTTCCAAAAACCGTGCGCAGGCGGTTGCGAACGTGCTGATAGAAAACGGCATCCCCGCGCATAAAATTGAAGTCAGAGGCTTTGGAAAATCAAGACCTATAGCCGACGAAAGCCCTGAAGGTATGAAGAAAAACAGAAGAGTGGAAATTTTCGCAGACGTGGAAAAACAACAAAACAGCGGAAGATAAGATAGTGAGAGGATGGGAAGACGGGAAGTTGAAAGGAGCTGTGAGCGTTTCTTCCCATCCTCTAATAAATTCAGATAACGACTGTAGTTGTTGCGGTATCTTTGTCTTTTGCGGAGTTTGGCGTTGTTGGAAGATGGGGGCAGATGTTGGGAACTGCGGAATTTGATTTTAATTCCGTCGCAGTGCCCGACAACAGAAGCGAAGCTGAAGCGGGCGTGTGGGGCATAGATCTTTTTTTAGGTAAAGAAGGAATGTTCGGTTTGGCTGACAACATCAGTTTGGGCATAAGGCTGGGTTATTCCCAATTCGGGAAAAATCACCTTGTAGATCCGGACGCTGAACTTACTTCAAAAATTTTCGCGACTACCGAGAATCTTTATATAAAAATCCAGTTGCATGAAATGTTTGCAATTGCCGGTTACGCGGGAGTTTTTACGGCGTTTAACACTTTTGAATATACCGAAATTATTACGGGAAAAAAGAAAACCGACGTGTCCTGGCAGGTTCTTCCTAATATATCCGGCAGCGCGGAGTTCAGGCCTATAGACTTTTTAGCGGTCGGTTTTGAAATAGGATATATGTTTTAACGATTTGTATCTGTGCCATTAAAGGTTGTAATATGGGATGCTGTAATCTCGCCGTGCGGGTCGATTCCCGCAATAACGATAAAAAGACGCTCTCCGTTAGCAATCCGGGGAGCGTTTAAAATATTAAGGACAATATACATTTCAAGAAAATGTGGAGTTTTTCCGTAAAAGCGGCCGGTAAAATGTGGCGTTCAGATTGTTTGATATGCCGTTTGGCTTTTTGATATAATTTAAGCGGTTTTTTAAATTTAGTTTAGAAACAAGCGTCTATGAATAAACTGGTATTAAACAATAACATAAATAACAGGTTGCTTTTTTATTCGGCATTTAGGAGATATAAATGAAAATTAAGAAAATCAAAATAATTATACCTTTAATAGTTCTTTTTATCGCGGTTGCAGTGTTGTTTTATTATAATAGTCAGCAGCAACCGGTGAGTTTTAACAGGCTTTTGTCCGGCAGTAACGGCATAGGCATAGAAACAACCGCGAATTTTAGCGATAGAATGATTTTACTCACACTGGAAAATGATCAAGCGCGCATGGAAATGTTTGGAGGAGGCGGAAATTGGGCGCTCGGGACTTTTTCTCAGACAGACAGAAGAATAAATTTTTACTGGGATGAATTCGGATATTTGGATGAAAATACCGGAGAAGCAAAAACTTCAGCAGAAGATGTCAGCGGATTGTTTCCGATTTCCGGCAAACCGCTTAAATACAAAGTTCTGTCTGCCGAAGAAAAGAATCTTTTGGGAAATAACGAAAAAATGACGTATGATGTTTTATTAGAATATTAAGGCTTTAATGAAAAATAAAATATTTTTAGGGCTAGGTTCTAATATCGGAGACAGAAAGGAAAATATAATTTCCTCTCTGTCTTTTTTGCAAAGTTCGGGTTTTATAAATATAAATAAAATTTCGTCTTTTTATGAAACATCTCCGGTAGGTCCGAAGCAAAGAAATTTTTACAATATAGTTGCTGAAGCGCTTACATGCCTTAAACCGCAGGAATTGCTTTGTCTTATTAAAAAAACGGAAGAAATTTTAGGACGTAAGCCGGCAAAACGCTGGACTTCAAGGCTTATTGATATTGATATATTATTTTATAATAACAAAATTTTCACTCTGCGCTCTTCACTCTTTACTCTGCCGTTAGTAATTCCTCACAAAGAAATATGCAGCCGTCTTTTTGTATTAATACCGTTTGCGGAAATTGCGCCTGAATTTGTTCATCCGGTTTTAAATAGAAAAATCAAGCATATTCTTGAAAAAAAATTATTGACACTCCGCAACCAAAAGGTTAAAATTATAAAGTAAATATAAAACGGATTAAAAAATGAATAAAAAAACAGTTTCAACCATACTTAAAATGAAAAGCGATAAGCGTAAAATTTCCGCACTTACATGCTACGATTACGTAATGTCAAAAATTTTATCTTCACAGGATATAGACGTTTTGCTTGTGGGAGATTCTCTGGGCGTTGTAAAACTTGGTTATGAAAACACTCTGCCGGTTACGGTTGACGATATAATATATCATACAAAAGCGGTAAAAAGAGGAAACAACAACGCTTTGCTTGTTGCTGATATGCCTTTTATGTCTTATGAAATAAGCGCAAGCGATGCTGTTTTCAATGCGGCAAGAATCATAAAAGAAGGCGGAGCCGAAGCCGTAAAACTAGAAGGCGGGATTGAAATTATTGATAAAGTAAAAGCTATTTTAGACGCTAAAATTCCTGTGATGGGACATTTAGGGCTTACTCCTCAGGCTATAAATAAGTTTGGCGGTTTTAAAGTTCAGGCAAGGGAAGAAGCCGCGCGTGAAAAACTGATAGCGGATGCTAAGGCTCTGGAAGAAGCGGGTGTTTTTTCAATAGTTTTAGAGGCAGTGCCTGAAAGTTTAGGAAAACAGGTTTCGGAAATTTTGAATATTCCAACCATTGGAATCGGAGCCGGAAAATTTTGTGACGGACAAATTTTAGTTGTTGACGATATGCTCGGAATGTTTACGGATTTTACGCCTAAATTTGTAAAGAAGTATGCAAATTTAGCTGAAACTATAAAAGACGCGGTAAAAAATTATGCAGAGGAAGTAAAAGACGGCAAATTTCCCGCTGATGAAAATACATACAAATGAAAATAATAAAAAAAGTCTCGGAAATGCAGAAAATAGCCTTTAAGCATCTTAGAAACAACGACGAAATAGGTCTTGTTCCTACAATGGGCGCTTTGCATGACGGGCATGTTTCTTTGATAGACCGGTCTGTTAAAAATGATGATATAACGATAGTTTCAATCTTTGTAAATCCTGTTCAGTTCGGACCAAATGAAGATTATTTGAGATATCCGAGACCAGTTGAAAAAGATTTGCAGGTGTGCAGAAAATCTCATGTTGATTATGTGTTTCTTCCTTCCGTCGCGGAAATGTTTCCTGAAGGGTATAAGACTTTCGCACAGGTTAATGAAATGCAGGATATTTTATGCGGGGCTTTTAGAAAAGGGCATTTTAAGGGAGTGGCTACAGTTGTCGCCAAACTTTTTAATATATCTTTTGCGGACAGGGCGTATTTTGGGGCAAAGGATTTTCAGCAGCTGCGTATAATAGAAAAAATGGCGAAAGATTTGAATTTCAGGACAAAAATTATTTCGTGCCCTATAATAAGGGAAAAAGAAGGTCTGGCTATGTCCAGCAGAAATTCATATTTGAGCGAAACTGAAAAGAAAAACGCGTTGAAAATTTCGGAAATTCTTAAAGAAACAAGAGAAAATTTTAAAATTAAAAAAGCGGAAGCAGTTTTAAAAGACGCTGTAAAAAAACTGTCTAAAATACCGGACTCAAAAATAGATTATGCCGAAATTCTGGATTTTTATACGCTTGGAAAAGCCGACAAGAATACTAAAAAAGCTGTTTTTGCCGTTGCTGTTCATATAGGCAAAACAAGGCTTATAGATAATATAATACTTACAAAACTTTCGGGGAGGGCTTAATGTTGAGAAAAAAGTATTTTGTAAAGCCTAAAACGCAGTGGAAATATCTTGTGATTTTTGCCGTTGTTATGGTGATTTTAGGAACGCTTTGTTATTACGCGTTTTTAAATGTTCTTGTTTCCGCCCCGGGGATGGAGCAGTTAAGCGCAGGTACAGTGAAAAATTTCAAAAGCGCTTATGCGAGCGGCTTTTTCTGGATAATTTTTGCTTTTGCCGTTTTTGTTTTGATCCAAAGCGTTTTTTATTTTCACAGAATTTTAGGTCCTATATACTTTTTTGAAATAGTTATGAGAAAGCTTTCGGAAGGAAATTTCGGAATAAAAATGCACTGGAGAAGTAAAGATGAAACTATTGAGCTTGCAAGCCTGATAGGCAAGGTTATAGAAAATACCAGAAATTCTGTATTAAGCGACAGAGAAAAAGTTAATGAAGCGATAAAAGCCATAGACAGCGGTGATAAACAAAAAGCAAAGGATTTGCTAAAAAACGTTACGCAGTGGTGTAAAACAGGACCGGAAGCAAAACAGGATAAATGATAAAGTCTGATTATTTAATTATAGGAAGCGGCATTGCCGGGCTCAGTCTTGCTTTAAAAGCGTCTGAAAACGGCAATGTCGCTTTAATAACAAAAAGAAAACTTTTTGATTCTGCCACGGGTAAGGCTCAGGGCGGCATAGCCTGCGTTACCGATAAGTCGGATTCATTCATACAGCATATTTCCGACACTCTTACCGCAGGCGCAGGGCTTTGTAACGAGGAAATGGTCGGAAAAATGGTTAAAGAAGGTCCGGCTCGAATTTCAGAACTTATAAAACTCGGCGTTAAGTTTTCCAAAAAAGATTATTCCGATTCCGAATTTGAGCTGGGGCTTGAAGGCGGACACAGCAAGCGCAGAATTCTGCACGCCGGAGATATGACAGGCAATGAAATAGAAAGAGTTTTGATAGAAAATATAAACAAGCATCCTAATATAACCGTTTATGAAGAGCATACCGCCGTGGATTTAATTATTGACGACAATAAAGATTGCCGCGGCGCTTATGTTTTTCAAAACGAGAAAAACGAAGTTGAAACTTTTGAAGCGAAAGTTACTGTTTTGGCAAGCGGCGGAGCAGGAAAAACTTATGTATATACCTCTAATCCCGAAATTGCCACCGGCGACGGAATAGCGATGGCATACAGAGCCGGCGCGGATATTGCCAATATGGAATTTGTCCAGTTTCATCCTACCTGTCTTTTTAATCCCGACGCTAAAACATTTTTAATTTCCGAGGCGGTAAGGGGTGAGGGCGGAATTTTAAGGCTCAAAAACGGCGAAGCATTTATGCATAAATATCATCCTGCCAAGGAACTTGCTCCGCGGGATATTGTCGCAAGAGCAATTGACAGCGAGCTTAAAGCCAGCGGAGATAAGTTTGTTTATCTTGATATTACTTTTAAAGGCAGGGATTTTTTGGTTAAACGTTTCCCGAATATTTATGCCATGTGCCTGGAATACGGTATGGATATTTCAAAAGATATGATTCCCGTAGTACCGGCGGCTCACTTTTTTTGCGGCGGCGTAGCAGTTGATGAATTCGGAAGAACTAATATAAAAAATCTTTACGCGATAGGCGAAACTTCTTGTTCTGGCGTGCACGGCGCGAATAGACTTGCGTCAAACTCTTTGCTGGAAGGAATAGTATACGCGCACAGAGTTTTTGAG
>WRFE01000073.1 GCA_009778965.1 Candidatus Endomicrobium labiotermitis | reverse complement strand
GCGGATGTCGTCAATATTTTGAGAATTCAGCTTGAGCGCCAGCAGGAAAATTTATTCCCGTCTGTTCATGAATATGTAGAGCTTTATCAGGTTACAAAAGAAAGGCTTGCCAAAGCTAAACCGGGCGTAATAATTATGCATCCCGGACCTATGAACAGAGGCATAGAAATATCGTCAGAAGTGGCAGACAGTCCCAACGCCGTAATAAACGAGCAGGTTACAAACGGAATTGCCGTCAGAATGGCGGTTTTGTATCTCTTAAAACCGACAACAACAAACAAACAGGTGAAAAAGAATGCGTCTACAAATTAAAAATGTAAAAATTGTCGATCCTTCGCAAAATAAAGAATATACCGGAGACATATTCATTGAAAACGGTAAAATAGTTTCACAACTTTCCGGCGCAGCTGATGAAATTTATGACGGCGAAGGTAAGATTGCCGTTCCCGGATTAATAGACGTTCATTCCCATTTAAGAGAACCCGGGCAGGAAGGAAAAGAAACCATTAAAACAGGCACCAGATCTGCCGCAAAAGGCGGAATAACAACAGTTTTTTGCATGCCAAATACAAAACCCGTTATAGATAATGCGCCGACCGTAGAATTTATTCTTTTAAAAGCCCAGAAAGAAGGAGCTGTAAATGTTTTTCCCGTGGGCTGTATAACAAAAGGGTCGCAGGGTGAAGAGCTTTCCGAAATAGGTGTTCTTAAAAACGCCGGGATTGTCGCGATAACCGATGACGGTCTTCCGGTTTCAAACTCACAGATAATGCGCCGCGCTTTAGAATATACAAAAATGTTTAAAATTCCGGTTATATCGCATGCGGAAGATAAAGAATTAAGCAAAAACGGCGCTATGAATGAAGGGAAATGTTCCATGGTGCTTGGTTTAAGAGGTATTCCACGCCAGGCTGAAGACGTTATTGTCGCAAGAGACATTATGCTTGCGGAACTTACCGGCGGCTATTTGCATATAGCGCATGTGTCGACGGCAGGTTCTGTGGAATTGGTCAGGCAGGCTAAAAAGAAAGGAATAAACGTTACCGCGGAAACCTGTCCTCACTATTTTACATTGACCGACCAGGTCGTTAAGGTTTATGATTCAAATACGAAAATGAATCCGCCGTTAAGGGAACAAAAAGACGTTGACGCTATAAAACAGGGACTTGCGGACGGAACCATAGACTGTATAGCCACAGACCACGCTCCGCATACAGAAGAAGATAAAAGAAAAGAATTTGATTTGGCGGCATTCGGAATAATCGGTTTTGAAACAATGTTAAGCCTTGTCCTGAACGAACTTGTTGATAAAAATGTTTTAACATTAAGCGAAGCCGTCTCGAAAATGACCGTGAATCCCGCAAAAATTTTTAACCTTGAAAACAGAGGTTCTTTAAAAGAAGGTTCAATAGCGGATATTACGATTATAGACCCGAAACACAATTATGAATTTACAAAAGAAAGCATAGTTTCAAAAAGTAAAAATTCGCCGTTTATCGGCAGAAATTTTACCGGAAAAGCAGTCCTGACGGTCGTCGGCGGAAAAATAGCGTATAGACTGTAATTTCAATTGGGCGTAAAAAAGAAAAGCGGCAACAAAATGTTTTGTTGCCGCTTTTCTTTTTGTTTGTCTAAATTATTATATCCTAGAATACTTCTTGAAAAGTTTTACCATTATGGCGGCAATAATAAAGCCTAATAAAGCTCCGGCAAATACATCGGAGGGGAAATGGCAGCCTACATAAATTCTTTCAAATCCAGTTGCAAAAGCAAACAGCACGTACCAATACCAGTATTTCCGGACAATAAAAAACATAAATGTGGCGGCTGTAAAAGCCGCTTGTGTGTGTCCTGAAGGGAAAGAGTTTCTATGCCATTGTTCGTAAAGGGTATTAACGTTTTCCTCTCCTAAAGCCGTAAGAGGCCGCGGTCTTTCAAAATACTGTTTAAGAAAATAGTTTATAAGCGACGATACTACCAAAACGCTTGCCAGCAACGCGATATTTGTCCAAAAATTATCTTTTTTATTATTCCATAAAATTACTATTGATAAAAGAAGCATAAGCGTAAGCGTTACGTTGAAACCTTTTGAGTCACAGTATGATATGGGCAGTAGATAAAAATCAAACAACTTATTTTTCAAAGATGAGTTGATAAATTTGAAAGTGGCATGATCAAAATTAATAAATTCTCTGTATATGCTCTTTTTTTCTCCTAAAAGTCTTGGTACAAATTGTGGCGGAAGATTTGCAGGTCTGAAATTTTTACACTCAGTAAAGAAAAAGTTTTTGATTTTTTTGCCGTTTCTGTAAATCGGGAATGCCTCAGGTTCGGAATAAGAAGCAAAAGCTGTTCCGTATCTTGTCGGATCGAAATGAAAGAAATCGCTGCTGATAAATAAAGCGTTTCTGCCTCTTAACTGCCGCAAGCTTCTTTGCCATATATCGTAAGCGTCGGCTCTGTCGCTGAAACAAAAAACTCTTATCTCCGGTACTGCAAAGGCTATCTGGCTTGCGAGATAACTTTTATGCGTAAGTATAAACGGTTTTTCCTTATGCGGATATGCCGCTAATCTTCTTCTTATTTCATTACCCAGGTCTTCCCAGCCGAAAACGTCGTTCGTAATGTCTATTCTTTCGGCTTCAGGTATTCCGTGTCTTATTTTTTCGACTTGTTCTTTGGGCAGGAATTTTTCAACAGGGATTACTTTATACATAATGTGCATATAAGCCAAAATTATAACTAAAACTGTAAATGTCCATGCGGCAATATTGTATATTCTAAACCACTTAATATTGGCATATTTTAATGTTATATGAGATACGTATATGGATAAAACAAGGTAACCCATTGCCGGCCAGTGCGGCAGAATTTCGTTAAATGTCGCGACAAAATTAAAAAATATTAAAGTCGGAAGCGAAAAACAGGCTATAAGAAGTGCGGTTCTGTCTTTTTTTACAAACGCTTCCTTAACGCATAAATAAGCCGATGCAACAAAAACTAAAAATATCGGCGGGGAAATGTAGCCTGCCTGAGCGCCAAGGCATTGATAAAAAGTGGTGAAATTAAATTTTGGCAGACTGCTTCCCAATCCGTGCTGCATTTGGAAGCCAAAAGACGCCCAGTCATTTGCGATATTCCATAAAATTACCGGCGTAAACATTACAACTGATATAAGCAAACCCAAATACGGCTCTTTTTCTTTAAACCAAAATCTGTGTTTAGGTGAAAGAATTAAGAATAGCGTTACTGAAACCGGTATAATAAAAGCATTATATTTTGAAAGCATCGCAAGACCGGTTATTATGCCTAAAAAATACCAGTACTTTTTATCGTTTGTTTCAATTATCAATATGAAAAGAAGCAGTGCTAAAATCCAAAACAAAGCCAGAGGTGAATCAGGTATTGAGATAACAGCGCCTAAAAATGAAAAGACAGGCAGTACGTTTAGCAGTACTACGCCTACAAAAGCGGTTCTTTCATTGTAAAGTTTTTTAACGCATATGAAAAACAGCCAGGAAGTAAAAAAGAATATGAATACAGCCGGAAATCTTACGGCAAACGCTGTGTCTCCGAAAATAAGAGTAGATATTTTTATTACATAAGCTATAATCGGCGGATGGTCAAAATACGAAATATCCAGAAATTTTGTATAAACCCAATAATGCGCTTCATCGACTGTTAAACCGATTCTGCCTATAAAAGAAAGTCTTAAAAGAGCAGTAACGCCGTTTACCACCCAAAACCATAATTTGTAATTCATGATATTTCCAATGCCTGTTGTCTGTCACCCTGAGCGAAGCCGAAAGGTCCGCCGTTGAAAGGCAGATGTTTCGATTTCGCAAATGCGTTGCTCCTCTCAACATGACAAAGGGATGTTTTTCGGAGATGACAAACAGTATTTATTAATTTTTACTAATTCTTAACTTCAAAACTTTAAATAAATATTTAACCAAAGTCCAAGGGCGGAGCTTAGATTCTCCCGAAGCTCTTGAAAGAAACTCTATAGGGTATTCTTTTACGGTCAATCCGTTCTTTTTAATATGGTATAAAACTTCAGTAACAATAAAAGGGTCTGCCGCTTGAAGTTTGTGCGCGAAAGACGCTAATGCTTCTTTTTTAAACTTTCTATATCCTGAAGTCGGATCCTTTACTTTTACTCCTAAAACAGAGGCAAGATAAAATTTTGAAAAGTTGCTTACTACCTGACGCAAAAGCGTTCTTTCTTCGTCTTTTCCGCCATGTACGTACCTGGAACCTATAACAACATCGCAGTCTTTTATTGTTTTAATAAATCCGGGAATGTATTTTGGGGAATGCGAACCGTCGCCGTCCATTTCTAATATATAATCCGCTCCCATTTCAAGAGCTTTCAAAAATCCTTCTTTTCCGGCATGACCCCGCCCTTTTTTTTCTTTTCTTAAAAGCAAATGGACTTTCGGATTTGTTTTTGATATTTCTTCAACAATTTTATAAGTTCCGTCCGGAGACATATCGTCAACTATAAGGACTTCGATATTTTCTGTTCCGCAGTTAAGAACGTCATCTATAATTTGCCTGACGTTTGACGCTTCATTATATGTGGGAATCATCGCTATTGTTTTCATAGTTATCCTTATTTTGTTTTATTTGCTTTGGCGCATTATGGCGCCTGTCGCAAACAAAACCGGGTATTTAACGACAAAGAAAAATAATAATCGTTATTTATTATTTGTTAATTGTTATTTGTCGTTCTATGGCTTCTATAACTTCCTGTTTAGGAATACTTTCCATGCAATTGTTTTTTATATCGCAGTTTTGTTTGTAGCAGCACAGGCAGTCTTTTGACGACCGTATTTTTGTCCCTCTGGAATAAATTTCAATTTCGGCAAAAGATGTTGGTCCAAACAGCGCGACTATACTTTTTTTAAGTCCTGCGGCAGCGTGTAAAGCCATAGTGTCTCCGCAAAGTATAACGCCGCAAAGATTTATTAACGCGAAAAAGTCCGGGATTGAGTTATTTACGCCGCTGGAATAAACATTATTTATTTTTTCAGCAAGTATGGCGTCTATTTCTTCCTTATCTTCCATTCCGCCCAGAAGTAAAACAATATGCCCTTTAGCTGAAAAATATTTTGCAACGTCTATAAACCCTTTTGTAGTCCATTTTTTCAGCGGCCATCTTTTTCCGGCTCCCGGATTTATTCCTATAATTTTTTTGTCCGTATTTATTTTATTCTCTTTTAAAAAATTTTCTGCTTTTTGTACGGATTCTTTAGAGAGAGGGACTATAATTTCGTAATTGTCTTTCGGTATTTCAACTATTTTTGACATCCAATGCTGATATGTATAAGTATTGGCTTTTTTCAATTCGTCATACGCGCTCATTTTAAGCCAGTCTGCTGCAAAAGAGTTTGAGGAAACAACGTTTCTTTTGTTATCTAAGACATAACCTAAAATTTTTGAATTGTTTGAAAGTTTGGCAAGAGCAAGGCTTTCGGGAGCCAAATCCAGATTTACGACAATATCGAAATAGTTTAAAGCAAGATATTCGGGAGTTTTTTCATCATTGTAAATAATATTATTTATAAAAGAGTTGTCTTCTAAAACTGCTGCGTTTTTTTTGCTTACAATCCACGATATCTCGCTTTCAGGATAGTTTTGTTTTAAACCCTCGAGTATAAAAGTTGTTCTTAAAACATCGCCCATTGCTCCGAGTTTTATAATTAAAATCCGGGTAATTCCCTGTGTTTTTGACAAACTTACATATTTGTCACATTTGTCGCATACGGCGTTATCATTTTTCTGGTATTTGCACGGTCTGTCCAACGGAAAATTTGCGCAGTCCGTATATACGGTAAAATTCTTATTCATAATTCTATATTTTTATCAAATTTTGAATAAACAATCAATGTAATTGTTGTTTTATTTGCATTATAATTTCGTTTTGTCTTTGTTACGCCGCATACACGTGTATATGAACGAGTGTAATTCAGCGCCAAAGCAGATAAAATAAAAGAAAATGTTTGACAAAAAAACAAATTGTTTGTATAATCCCTTAATCTTAATAGAACAAGTCGCGGGGTGGAGCAGCCCGGTAGCTCGTCAGGCTCATAACCTGAAGGCCGCAGGTTCAAATCCTGCCCCCGCAATATTAAAAATATTAACGACCTCTTGAGGTCGTTTTTTTTTGTTTATTTTTGTATAATTAAAACTTATATGATTGCGGATAAATTAGCCGAAAGCGTTTTTTATGTGAGACAGTTTCCTTTTTTAAAGGATGCTTTTGATTTTATTGAGAAGAATAAATCCGGTTTTATCTCAATGCAGGGAAGATTTGAAATTAATCCTTATATATACGCCGTTATTGAAACTTCCGTCCCTAAGCCTTTAAACGAACAAAAACTGGAAGTTCATAGAAAATATATAGATTTGCAGTATATTATTGAAGGCTGTGACGTTATCGGCTGGAAAAATTTAAACGAATGCAAAGAAGTTTATGCCGGTTACAATGAAGAAAAAGATATAATGTTTTATAATGATACGTATGATTTTCAGATAAAGCTGTTTGAGGGAAGTTTTGCTTTGTTTTTTCAGCAGGACGCTCATTCTCCTCTATGCGGCGAATTCCCGGTAAAAAAATGTATAGTAAAAATAAACAAGGAACTTTTAAAATAATGAATAAAAAAATATTTGCGTTTTTGTTTTTATTTGTCCCGTCTTTGTGTTTAGCGGCATTTTCTGATGACGGGCTCGGTACTTCCGGAGCGGCATTTCTTAAATTAGGATCAGGCGCGCGAGCGGTTGCCATGGGCGGAGCTTTTACATCGCTTGAAAGCGATTCATCCGACAGTATATATTGGAATCCCGCCGGGCTTGCTTCTAACACCAGAAAAGATTTAACATTAATGTACGCTTCTTATTTTGAGGGCGCGTCTTACGAATGGGCTGCCTTTTCAATGCCTACTGATTATGGTGTTTTCGGAGCGGCGATTCAATATCTTTCTTACGGCAGTATTGAGGGAAGAGATATTAACGGTTTTGCAACAAGCGGTTTTTCGCCTTACGATTTAGCTGTTTACTTGTCTTATGCGAGAAGTTACAGATTTGACGAATATTCTTCAAGACTCAGTTACGGCGCGAATTTGAAATATATTTATTCTAAAATAGACAATTC
>WRFE01000072.1 GCA_009778965.1 Candidatus Endomicrobium labiotermitis | reverse complement strand
TTAATAATTCTCTGGGTTTTCCCGGGGTTTTTCGCGGAGTTTTAGACGTAAGAGCGTCAACAATAACGGATACCATGGCTATAACGGCAGCGACGGAACTTGCGGCATGTATAGCCGATAATAAAATAAAACCGAGTAAAATTCTTCCTACTATGAGCGACTGGGAAATTTATCCTAAAATAGCCGCCGCAGTCGGTATAAAAGCCATAAAAGAAAAAGTAGCGGCAAAAAAATTAAGTTATGACGCGCTGCATTTGCAAGCGGAAGAGATGATAAAGAGAAGCAGAGGGGTTACGAAAACGATGATGCACAAAGGCTATATCAAAAAATCAAAATAATACGGTTTGTCTTTTGAATTTTTGCGTAGCAAAACCTGCGTTCATTTACGCTTTACAGCCAAGTAAACTTCACTCGGTTTTGTTTGGCAAAAAGTTCAAAATACTTCCCCGTTAAAAGATAAATTGAATGAAAAGAATAATAAAATCTGAAATTATTTCAAATGCAGTTGAAAAACTTTGTGCTGACGCCAATTATGTGCTTCCTTCAGATGTTTTAAAATCTTTAAAAGAGAATTCTGAAAAGGAAACGGGAAGCTCGAAAGAAATTTTCGATGAAATAGTAAAAAACGCCGAAATCGCCGAAACCGAAAAAATTCCTT
This sequence comes from Candidatus Endomicrobium labiotermitis, assembly GCA_009778965.1. Classification (GTDB taxonomy): domain Bacteria; phylum Elusimicrobiota; class Endomicrobiia; order Endomicrobiales; family Endomicrobiaceae; genus Endomicrobium; species Endomicrobium labiotermitis. Next base: position 6,784 of record WRFE01000072.1, on the reverse strand, counting down.
TATGTCAGGATACCGGTACGGCGAATTTTTTTGTAAAATTCGGCAAGGATGTTGTAATTGACGGCAGTAATATTTATGATGCGGTAAATAAAGGCGTTTCCGAGAGTTACAAAAATAATTATCTGCGTAAATCTATAGTTTCGGATCCGATTGAAAGAAAAAACACGGACGATAATACTCCGGCAAACATATATATAGATGTTGTTGACGGCAATAATATAGAAATAACGTTTCTTCCGAAAGGCGGAGGCAGTGAAAACGCGAGTTCTTTAAAAATGCTTGAACCGTCAGCCGGCTGGAGCGGAATAAAAAGTTTTGTTTTAGACGCGGTAAAAGAAAAAGGGGCGAATGCCTGTCCTCCTTTAATAATAGGCGTAGGTATCGGCGGGGATTTTGCAAGCGTCGGGTATATGGCAAAAGAAGCGCTGCTTAGAGAAATAGGCTCTCAAAATTCAAATCCTTATTATTCTGATAAAGAGAAAGAACTTCTGGCTGAAATTAACAAATTGAATATCGGGGCAATGGGGCTTGGCGGAAGTACTACCGCTTTAGCAGTTTTTATAAATGTAAAACCTTGTCATATAGCGTCGCTTCCGGTCGCGGTAAATATTCAATGCCATTCATGCAGAAGGAAGACTATTAAAATATAAAACGACAGAGTGTAGAGTTAAGAGAGAAGAGTTTTGATAACGAGTTTTTGCAAAGCAAAAACATATAATAAGTTTCGGCAGAGCCGAAACACAATATTTCCGCTTTTCACTCTTCAATCTTCACTTTTTATTAAAGGTTATGAATATTCAAGAAATAATATCAGACACAGTAAAACTTAAAGCAGGTCAGCGCATTTTGTTAAGCGGCACAATATATACAGCACGCGACGCTGCGCACGAAAGAATAGTAAAAATGCTTGATGAATGCGGGAAAGTTCCTTTTGAACTCAAGAATTCCGCAATATATTATTGCGGTCCTACGCCTGCTAAACCCGGAGAAATTATCGGTGCGTGCGGGCCTACAACTTCGGCAAGAATGGATGTTTTTACTCCGAAAATGCTTGATGAAGGCGTAAAAATTCTTATAGGCAAAGGCGTTCGTTCCAAAAACGTTTGTGATTCTATTAAAAAGAATAAAGCGGTTTATATGGCTGCCACGGGCGGAGTCGCTGCATTACTTTCAAAAACTGTAAAATCCTGTGAACTTATTGCTTTTGGAGATTTGGGTCCTGAAGCCATATATAAATTGGAAATAGAAAATATGCCGTTGATTGTGGCGATAGATTCGGAAGGAAATGATATTTTTAAAAAAATAGAAGATGAGAAGGTGAGAGGATGAGAGGTTGGGTAACGGCTTTGTTTTTGCCAAACTTCTCATCATCTCAACATCCCATCTTCTCTGCGGAGCAGATATGTTTTTAGCGTTAGATGTAGGCAATACAAATATAACAGTCGGTTTATTCGAAATGGATGCGGATAAAGTATTGCCTAAACCCCAAAGAATTTGGCGTATGTCAACTACAAAGGGCCGGACTGCAGATGAATATGCCACGCTTCTTATGGATATGTTTTATTACAACGGCTTTGACGCTAAAAAAGTGAAACACGTTGCAATCGCAAGCGTTGTTCCTGCGCTAAACAGAGTTTTTGAAGAACTTGTATCAAAATATTTTAATAAAAAAGTTTTTTTTGTTAATCACATAAATAATGGCGGTCTTGTATTTAAGGCCGGCAATCCCAAAGAAGCGGGCGCTGACAGAATCGCGGATGCCGTAGCCTCGTATTCCATTTACGGAGGCAGCTGTATTGTAATAGATTTTGGCACAGCTACAACTTTTGATTGTATAGATTCAAAAGGAAGATATCTGGGAGGCTCTATTGCTCCGGGACCTATGATTTCCGCGCAATCCTTAAGTTTAAAAACCGCGCAGCTTCCTCAGGTAGAAATGAAAAAACCGTCAAAGTCTATAGGAACCACAACAGTAGAATGTATTCAGTCGGGACTTTTTTTTGGATATGTAGGGCTTATAAAAGAGCTTATTGCAAGAATTAAAAAAGAAATGAAAGTAAATCATATTATAGCTACGGGCGGTCTTGCTGATTTAATGATAAGTGAAATAAAAGAAATACAAGCAGTTGCTCCGGATTTAACTTTGGAAGGAATAAGAATAATTTGGGAAAAAAGAAGAGGGAAAAAATGAAAAAAGTATTATCTTTAGTATTTTTGCTGTTATTCTCTGCGGGAACGGTTCATGCCGATCCTTATGACGCTTTTAATTTTGTTTTAGGCAGTCCTTATATAAGCGATTCCGAAGCACAGCAATTGCTTGATAATTTCGCAGAAGACGTCGGGCAGGCTATTTCCGGAGGTTCATTCGGAGTCGGCGGCAATTTAGGTTTGATGGGAATAAACTTAAGCCTTAAAGTATCATATCAGAATGTTTCAGATAACAATCTGATCATAAGAACTGCCGGCGATACAACCTTAGTGTATCCTATACTTCAGGGCGAGTTCGGGATTAATGAAGAGTTAGCGGGGATATTAAGGCTTTCTCACATGCACAGTTCCACCGTTTTAGGAGGCGGTGTAAGATACAGAATAATGGAAAGCTACGATGAAGTTATTCCTACGCTTTTTGTGCAGTCTGTTTATAATTATCTTATAGCCGACGACGGTTACAATAAATTTACAGCGTGGAATTTAAAAACCTCTCCGATGGCATTTTGGACTCAGGTTCCTTTCATACAGCCTTATGTTTTTCTGAGTTATGACGTAGCGGGAGTGAGAGCCAAGTCTTCGGAAAGAAGCGGAATGACTTCGACGGTTAACGGTTTAGGCTACGGATTCGGCGGGAACTTAAGCCTAGGTGGAATTAACATCAATGCTTCATTATCTATGTATAAAGGCGAATTGAATTACAATTTCGGCGTATTTATAGGCGTTTAATTAACAATATCAATTTCAACGGAATTTATATAATTTTTCGCGGTTTTATCATTTTCTTCCGAAAAGGGGAAAGTTACTAAAATTTGCCAGAAATATTTATCTTTTTTGACGAGCTGTTGTTTAATTCCGTATTTAACGTCATTTTTTTCATAAGTTCCTTCAATATATTTCCCTTCAAGATTTCCTATATTATTGTCTTTAATTTCATATACAAAATTATTGTTTTCAAAAATATTTATAATCGATTTTATTCCGTTATCCAAATTTGCTTCTTTTTTATATTGGCTGAAAACCAAAGTGTATGAAATTTTTTTATGTTCCGCGTTATAAAAATAAATAACGTCAATATCTTTTTGCAAAGCTGCTTTGGTGTTTTGTTCGCTTATTTCATTTCTTACAAGATTTGGCGCGGTAACGGTTATATGCGCGTCTTTTATCGTTTGCTTTACAGGCGCAAACTTGTTTTCTTTTTCTTTAATAGCAAAATGACTTACGGCAAAGACAGCCAGCAATATAATAAAAACGGCAAATAACAGTCTGTTTATTTTCATTGGTCAATTCTCCTTAGCGCAAGCATTATAGCTAACTAACTCTGTTACGTCAAATAAAATCAAAAATGCTATAATTATAAAAATACCTATGATTTTATTTGTCAAAAACCGTAATATTTTGTAGAATTACTCTAATTAAATTTAATTTCTAAAAGGCGGGGTAAAAATGGGATATTGTGTTAACTGTTTTTTTCAGGGAGACAATAGTCTGGACGAAAGAGGCAATGGACGAATTTTTTGTATGGCAAAAAAAAGATGGCTGTCGGAAAATGAATCCTGCCCTGATTTTACGGAATACGCTGATTTAAGTAAAGAAACCCGTTGCCAGTATGCTTTAGAGCTGCGCAGCGGCAGAAAAGTTACTTCAAAAATGGGCGATATAGTAAAAGAAAGCTGGAAAGCCATGATCATTACTTTGATAGTGGCTTTTGTAATGTTTATACTTGCAGTAAAAATTTTTGATAAATACATATTTTAATTATTGGTTGGAGTAAATATAAATGAAAGTTTTAGTTGTCGGTTCAGGCGGCAGAGAGCACGCTATTTGCTGGAAGTTTTCTCAAAGTTTAAAAATAGATAAAGTTTATTGTGCTCCAGGAAACGGCGGAACATCGGAAATTGCCCAAAATGTAAATATTGCAGTTGACGAATTTTCAAAACTTGCGGATTTTGTTAAAGATAACAATATAGATTTTACGTTTGTCGGACCCGAAGTGCCTCTGTCTTTAGGGATTGTAGATTTCTTTGAAAACAAAGGGTTAAAAATAGTAGGGCCTTCCAAAGATGCTGCTAAGCTTGAATCCAGCAAAATTTATTCAAAGCAGTTTATGCGCAAATATGATATTCCTACCGCAGAGTATCACAATTTTTCAGATGTAAACGAAGCGCTTAAATATCTTGAAAACTGGGAAGAAAATAAAAAAGTAGTTGTAAAAGCTGACGGTCTCGCTGCCGGAAAAGGCGTTTATATGTGCAACGGCAAATCTGATGCAGTTAACGCCGTTAAACAGCTTATGCAAAACAAAGCATTGGGCGATGCCGGGACAAATGTCGTAATAGAAGAATTTATAGACGGACAAGAATTGTCATATTTGGTTTTTACGGACGGAATTTCTTATTCAATGATGCCTGCCGCTCAAGATCATAAAAGAATAAACGATAACGATGAAGGTCTTAATACCGGCGGAATGGGCGCGTACGCGCCGGCGCCTTTGGCGACCGCGGAACTTACCAAAATAGTTGAAGACACAATAGTTAAAAAATCAATAGACGGTATAAAATCCGAAAACTTGAATTATAAAGGCGTTATATTTGTAGGCGTAATAATGAACGGCAATACTCCGTATGTTTTAGAATACAACTGCCGTTTGGGCGACCCTGAAACACAGGCTGTTTTACCTTTGCTCGATGCCGATTTAACAGATATAAGCCTTGCTATCGCTGAGAAAAAACTTTCAGATATTGAGATTAAATGGAAAAGTGAATCTGCAGTTTGCGTGGTTTTAGCTTCCGGCGGATATCCGGAAAAATTCGAATCCGGTTTTGAAATATACGGTATTGAAAATATTTCAGACAAAAAGACTATGGTATTTCATGCGGGAACAAAGGCGGACAATGGAAAAATTTTTACTTCCGGCGGCAGGGTTTTAGGAGTAACTTCAATCGCGCCGGACATAAAATCAGCGATAGATAAAGTATATTCCCAGGTCAATCTGATATCTTTCAAAAATATGCATTACAGAAAAGATATAGCTAAAAAGGCTTTATAAAATATAATGAAAGGAGTAGCAAAATGGAAAACAGAATCGATGTGGCGATTGTTGTAGGATCAGGCTCGGATTTGCCGGTTGTAAACGAAGCAATAAAGGTTTTGAAAGAATTCGGTTTAGCTTATAGCATAAATATAGCGTCGGCCCACAGAACTACGGAACATTTAAAACAGTGTCTTGCGGGCGCGCATTCTTCAGGCGTTAAAGTTTTCATCGCTGCAGCCGGAGTAGCAGCAGCTCTTCCCGGTGTTGTAGCTTCCGAAACAGTTCTTCCCGTAATAGGCATTCCGATGGAAGGAAAAAATCTCGCGAGTATGGACTCACTTTTTTCGATAGTCCAAATGCCTAAAGGCGTTCCTGTAGCGACTGTTGCCGTAGGTAAAGCAGGCGCGATTAACGCCGGCGTACTTGCCGCTCAGATAATAGCCGTAAGCAACGATGAATTAAAAGAAAAGCTTGTCCAATATAAAAAGAAGCAGGCGGAAGCTGTTGTAAAAGAAGATTTGATACTTCAAAAAGACGGGATTGAAAAATATTTAGAGGGACTTAAGAAATAATGGAAGAAGTAATATTAGATTCAAAATCATTTAACCAAGCAATAGAAAAAGTTTCGAGAGAAATTCTTGAAAATAATAAAAATATTTTGGAACTTGCCGTAGTAGGCATACACAATAAGGGCGTTTGCGTAGCCAAAAGTATTTTGTCTGAAATCGCAAAACTTGCCAAAGTCAGCGAAGCCGAAATTCCTTTCGGCACAATAGACATTACTCTTTACCGCGATGATCTCGATGATTTTGGCGCCGATATGCCGGTAATAAAAGATACGGTAATACCTTTTGATATAAGCCAAAAAAATATAATTTTGGTTGACGACGTTTTATATACAGGAAGAACCGTAAGAGCTGCCGTTGACGTTATTATGGATTTCGGCAGGCCAAAAACCATACAGCTTGCCGTTTTGGTTGACAGAGGCCACAGAGAACTTCCCATAGAAGCAAACTACATCGGTGTCAGGCACCATACAAAAGGTAAGGTACGCGTCCGGTGTAAAGAAACGGAAGGCGAAAATAAAGTTTTTATAACAGAATAGAAGAGAGGAAATAATGTCTCTTAACCGCAAAGATTTGCTTGGTTTGGAACATCTGGATAAAAAAGATTTGCAGTTAGTTTTAGATTCGGTAAAACCTTTTAAGAGTTTATTTACCCGTTCCGTAAAAAAAGCGCCGACATTAATCGGCAAAACAGTAGTAACCATTTTTTATGAGCCTTCCACAAGAACAAGAACATCTTTTGAAATTGCGGCAAAACGCCTGTCGGCGGACGTTGTCAATATAGCGGTTAATACCTCCAGCGTTGTTAAAGGGGAAAGTCTTATAGACACAGGAAAAACCCTTGAAGCAATGAAAGCGGACTATATTATTATCAGACATTCTCTTGCCGGCGCTCCTGATATTCTCGCAAGAAATTTAAACGCTTCCATAATCAATGCCGGCGACGGTTTTCACGAACACCGAACGCAAGGTCTCC
>WRFE01000071.1 GCA_009778965.1 Candidatus Endomicrobium labiotermitis | reverse complement strand
ATAACCACAAAAAATAAAAAACCTGTTTTCTAGATTCAGAAAACAGGTTTACTTTTTTGTTAAAAAATGCTTTTGCGAAATATATTAATGTTGTATGTTGTATGTTGTATGTTGTATGTTGTATGTTGTATGTTGTATGTTGTATGTTGTATGTTGTATGTTGTATGTTGGCACGTCTCTCCCCTCTATTAAACCGCAACACTACAAAATTTTACATTATTTTACATTTTTCATAATCGATAGTAAAGGTTAATACAATATATGTTTAGACGGTTATGCCCTCTTTCTTTTTTTATATGTTATTTTTTTGCTAAAATACGTTAATTGTTATAGATTGCGGATTAAGTCCGCAATGACGGCAAAAAGGCATCCATTAAAAACAACGTGGATTGCCACGCTTCGCTCGCAATGACGGCAATACGGACTTTTGAATAAAAAATGATAAAAAAACTGCATGTATACATTATTAAAGAATTTTGCGCCTCTTTCTTTTTCGGATTGGCAGTTTTTTCTATGCTCCTCCTTTTAGACCAGGTGTTTCAGCTTGTTGATTTATTCTTGTCAAAAGGAGTGGCGTTTTTTCTTGTCATAAAACTTTTTGCTCTTATTCTTCCCAATATTCTTACGCTTGCAATACCAATGGCAGTGCTTTTTGGAGTTTTAATAGCTTACGGACGGCTTTCGGAAGACAATGAAATTACCGCAATGAAAGCCAATTGCGTAGACTACAAAACATTGTCCGTACCCGTAATAGCTTTTGTATGCGGCATTTCGTTTTTCCTGATATTTTTCAACCATTTTTGGTCGCCTGTCATGCATAAAGATTTCAGAAACCTTTTTGAAGAAATAGTTACAAAAAGACCTCTTGTAAAATTTGACGAAAAAACAATAACTAACCTTGGCGATTACCAGATATACGCAAACAAAGTAGACAGTAAAAACAATACGATGGCAGGCGTAAATATTTATAAATTTGAAAGTAAAAAGAAAAAACCTGATGTTCAGGAAAATTCATCAGCTTCCCCTTTAAACGATGACGGCTCTTGGAGAATAGCGGCTTCATCCGCCTCCGTCAAAGTTTATTTAACCGGAGTAAAACTTACGCTTTACAACGGATATTGGCAAAGAGCAAACCCGTCAAATATAAACAGCATGATACACATGACCTTTAAATCTTACGATTTCTTTATCCCATTGGGCGACGTTGTAAAAGGACAGTCTTCATCGCTTAGGGAAATGTCTTCGCCGGAACTTGCTAAAACAATAAAAAAATATAAAGACCAGAAATTTCCGGCGCACGCGTATGAAAGCGAATATTGGATGAGATGGATTTTTTCTATCGCGCCGATTGCTTTTGTTCTTATAGCTCTGCCCATAGGAATAATGGCTGGAAAGGGCGGCAAAGCGATAGGATTCGGAATGAGTCTTGGCGTTATACTTTTTTATTATATGCTTCTTATAGTAGCGATGAATCTCGGTGAAAGAGGTTACGCGCCTGTAGGCTTTATTATGTGGATACCGAATATATCGGTTGCGGCGTGCGGTTTGTATTTATTCACAAGAATGGTAAAACGTTAGTTTTTTGTGTCACTCTGAACTTGTTTCAGAGTCTTTCTTTTTTGTTAGATTGCGGTCAAGCACGCAATGACAAATTGAATAACAGGTTTAATAATGAAAATTTTATATTTCTATGTAGCTAAACAATTTTCCAGAATATTTTTCTTTACCGCGTTTGCGTTCGGTTTTATTGTTTTAATATCCGAACTGTTCAGGCAGATAAGCTTTTATATGGAGTATAAAACCGGGCTTTTTATAATAGCTCAGCATTTATTTTCAAATATACCCTGGTGGATAATTCAGGTATTGCCCGTAGCTACGCTTCTCGCGCTGCTTTTTTCTTTGGGAGATCTTGCTAAAAGAAATGAAATAACCGCAATGAAAGCCGCCGGGATAAATCTGTGGAAAATAATAACCCTGCTTATGATTGCCGGTTTTATAATAGGGCTTGCCGATTTCGGAGCAAGAGAATTTATAGTACCCAAAACAACATATTTTAACGAAGTTGTAAAAAAAGAAAAAATCCAGAAAGAAGAAATACACGTAAAAACAGAGTTTTCAAATCTGATAGTTTCGCTGCAAAATCACTCAAGACTTTCGGTAGGATACCTTAATACAAAAGAAAAAATAATGAAAGATGTGATAATCGAAAGATACAGCGATGATTTTATACTTGAGAGGTTAGTTTTAGCGCCGGAGGGAGTATGGAAAGATAATACGTGGACTCTCTCAAACGGCGTTATAAGAGATTTTGACAAAGACTCTTGGAATGAGCTTTATTTTAAAGAATACGATTCGGGCATAAACCTTAAACCCGAAGACATAGCCCTTAAAAAAATGCGCTATGAAATGATGGATACGCATGCTTTCAAAAAATATATAAGACAATTAAGGATTTTCGGACAAACCGCGCTAAAAGAAAGAATAGCGCTGAATATACGTTATGCTTCGGTGTTTTCCCATCTTATTGTAATGATGATAGGTATTCCTTTCGCGTTAGGGCTTGGAAATAAATTCGGAAAAATATTGAGTTTTACTCTTGCGCTGGGCGCGGCTTTTGTTTATTGGGGAGTACAGGCTATAACGCAGTCTTTAGGAGAAAATTATATACTCTCGCCTTTCATGGCAGCCTGGCTGCCAAACTTCATATTCTTCGCAATCGGAATTTACCTGCTGATAAAAGTAAAGAAATAAAAGAATTACCCATATAATTGTCACTCTGCGCTAAGTCGCAGAGTCTATGGATTTATAGATTCTGCGATTAGAATGACATTAGTACGTATTACTACAAAAATATTCCTATAAGTTTGTCATTGCGGGCTTGACCCGCAATCTATGCCCCACCCCTCTTTGTCACCCTGAACTTATTTCAGGGTCTGGCAGTTCACTATAAGATACTGAATCAAGTTCAGCATGACAGCTCTATATTTGTTATTTGTACTTTGTTAATTGTTATTTGTCTTTACTAGACGGGCAGATTTTATTCAGCGGACATACGGGACAATCAGGATGGCGGGCTTTACATACGCGTCTTCCAAGCGTCTGGATTAAAAAAGAAAAAGAAGTCCAATACTTTTTCGGAACAACTTCCATTAAATCTTTTTCTATTTTGACAGGGTCTTCTTGTTTTGTAAGTTTTAAAAGGTTTGCTATTCTTATAACGTGAGTATCAACAGCTATACCTTCGGATTTACCAAAAGCGTTGCCTAAAACAACATTCGCGGTTTTTCTTGCCACTCCCGGAAGTATAAGCAATTGCTCCATAGTCTGTGGGACTTCTCCGTTAAAATCTTTCAGCACCATATTTGCAGAACCGATAATATTTTTGGCTTTATTCCTGAAAAAACCCGTAGAATATATATATTTCTGCAATTCCTCTATATCGGCTTCAGCATAATCTTCTATGCTTTTATACCTTTTAAATAAATCCTGCGTAACTATATTTACCCGTTCGTCCGTACATTGCGCGGACAAAATTACTGCTGTAAGAAGTTCAAACGGATAAGAATAATTTAAAGGGAATTTGATTTTTTTATATTCTTTGGAGAGAAGACTTATTATTTCTGCAGTATATTCTTTTTTATCTTTTTTCATCGGAATTATTCCTTAATGCCTTTGTTGTCATGTTGAGCGGAACAACTTAGTTGTGAAGTCGAAACATCTGCCTTTTAACTACGGACCCTTCGACTTCGCTCAGGGTGACAACAAGTAATTCTTTTTTATCTTTTTTCATTAATTATACCCAAAACCCGTTTATGCGTAATTTTGTTATTTGATGCAAGTATCGTCATATCCGGAAAGTAATTTTTCAAGCCTTTATAATCGCTTAATATACCGCCCGCTTCTTTAACCAATAAAACCCCGGCGGCTATGTCCCAAGGCTTTAAACCCTCTTCCCAAAAAAATTCAAATTTTCCGCAAGCGACATAAGCCAAATCCAAAGCGGCGGAACCAAGCCTGCGGACGCCTTGCGCATTAAGAGATATTTCTGAAAAAATCTTTATGATTTTTGAATGGTTTTTTCTCATATACGGAAATCCGGTTACAGCCAAAGACCTTATAAGTTTATTTTCTTTTGAAACTTTGATCGGTTTGCCGTTTAAAAACGCGCCTTTTCCCTTTTCGGCGATAAAAACTTCTTTCATCAAAGGAGAATAAATAACGCCCGCTATAATTTCATCTTTATATTTTAATCCTACGGACACGCAAAACATCGGAATTCCATGGACAAAGTTTACGGTGCCGTCGAGCGGGTCTATAATCCAGCAATAATCTTTTTCGGTTTCGCTGACGCCGTCTTCTTCGGCAAGAATGCCGTGTTCCGGAAACATGCTTTTTATAACTTTAATTACGGCTTTTTGCGAGTTTCTGTCGGCAAGCGTGACAGGGTCGGTTTTGCCCTTATATTCCACGTCCGAAATTTTATTATAATATTTTAAAAGTTCTTTTGCCCCCGCTTCGGCGGCTTTCAAAGCAACGGACGTATATTTTGAAAATTTCATTTGTATTCCTTATTTTCTCAGCCTGTAAAATTCGGATTTAATTCTTTCTCCGTAATTATCAAGTTTTTCAATAGTATTTTTATCTACAAAATAAAAACGCATTTGCTCGTTGATATCTTTATCGTGATTTAAAACAAAAGACGACAAATCTTCGGTAGGAGCCCAATTGCCTGATGATTCAAAAGTTCTGCCGGATTGGTCTGCGTAAGTTTGTCTTAATATAAATGTATTATCGGGCATAAGGTTTAAATTAACTGTTATTCCGGGACCGTCCGCCGCAGGAAAAGTCCCTTTATAAATACCGGTATAATTCTTTTTTAAATCATCCATATTTGACGGAGAGAACATATTTCTGTTTCCGTAAGGTATTACCGTTATTTTTCTTTCCTCATTTACAAAAGCCACATTCGTAACGGCTTGAGGTCTTGCGACTTCAATGATTCTGATAGCCGGAACAAAATATCCGACTTCGGAATCTCCCGTTTGCGTAATTTCGTAATCCAGATAAATATCGCTGCCGATGGAATACGCAGCGCTGACGTCTATTTCATGCAGTTTCAGAGACGGCTTTATTACTATTGCCGCGACTAAGCTTTTTTTGAAATCAATTTCTCTGGAAAAATTGACATGTATTGAAGATTTACCCAAATATTCGTCAAACTTTTTCTGGGAGTCTATAACAAAAAAATTTATGTCTCTTGTAAGTCTTATACTGTTTCTAAGATAATACCCCTTGAGATGCTTAAAATCCAAAGAAATTTTGGCGGCAATATTGGAAACTTTGGATTCAATCTCTTTTACCGTCTCTTTAGATACTTCCTGCTGCTGTTGATTATACGGCGGAGGAATTTTGTTAAGCATACACCCGCTCACAAAAAACTGAGCCGATAATAATAGAATAAATAAGACTTTAATTTTTTTCATATTGCCTCTCTGTTGTTTTAGTCTTGTAAATTATATAATTTTAATCTGATATTTTGAAGTAAAAAATAATTTTTATTGTTTAATTGTTATAATATAACCAAAACCGGAGGATGTAATGAAAAATTTATTAAAGCTGTTTACCGTATTTGTGTTTTGCTTCGCAATAATAACGCCTTACGCGTATGGAGAGCCAATCCCCGTTGATTCTTTGTTTAAAGGTTTAGAATCCGGAATAATTATACTTGAGTTTGATGATCCTGTTACTGTAACCGGCTATGTAATAGACACAGGAATAAGCAAATACCTTACTCCGTATGTTGCTCTTTCAGATAAAAAAGGCGGAGAACAATATGCCGTATGCGTATTGCCGAGAGCGGATTCGTTAAAATTAAAAGATTTTGCTAAAGATGAAAAAGTGACTATGGAAGGTCATTTTTATGCTTTTAGAGACAAAGTAGTAATTAAAAAATGCAGTAAAGTAACTGAGTAGAGTACAATACTTTGTATTGTCATGCTGAACTTGTTTCAGCATCTAGTAGTTAACAATATGAACAGCCAGATCCTGAAACAAGTTCAGGATGACAAATTCATTTAATCCCCATGGCAATTTTCAGCATCAGTCTTATCGGAAGCCCGGGGCTTGCCAATTGGTTAGTATCTCCAACCATATATAGATCTTTTAACGGATAATAAAAAGCAAACGAGCCCGTTGAACCGGAGTGCCCTATAAGCTCTCCGCTGCCCATAAACAATGTAAGCCAGCCGCCCATAGGAATCTGCATATACCCGCCGCCGTAGTAAATAGGACCCATGGAAAATTGCACCTTTCTGTACACTGACAATTCTTTAAAAATATCGGCAGAGAATAATTTTCCGCCGAAAAATGCCTTTATAAATTTCATCAATTCGTAAGAATTGGAAACACAGCCTCCGCTGGCATTGCAGCTTATAACTGATTTCGGGCGCGCAAGCGATTTGTCTTTATAATAAAAGTTAGGGATAAAATCATTCGCGCTGACAGGCAGATATGTGCACTCTAAACCCAAGGGAGTAAAAATATATTTTTTATAAACTTCGTTTAACGCAAGTCCCGTAATTTTTCGGCATATTTCTCCGAGCAATTCAAAATTAACGTCGCTGTAATGGCATTTTCTGCCGGATCGCGGAGCAAAAAGAGGTCCGAGTTTTTTTGAACGCGCTATAATATCTTCAAAAGTAAAAGAAACATCTTCCCTGATAATATCATCTATTATTTTGCCGCGCCCCTCTTCAAGCGCATTAGGAAAACCGCTTACCTGAAACAATAAATCCGATATTGTCAGTTTATCTGAATAATCTTTCCTCTTATAGACGTGCAGGCTTTTCATGACGTTTTCGTCAAAATAACCGGATACTTTATTACTTAACGACAGCAATCCTTGCTCTTTTAGAATCAACACACAGGCAGTTGTAAACAATTTTGTAACACTTGCGATAACAAAAGGCGAATTCAAATCTTTTCCGCCGTAGCCTCTGTTGTAAGTAAAATTACCGCTGGTATTTTCAATATATATATTTGCTTCATGAACTTTTTTTGATTTTGTTATAGAGTCAAAAATTTTGGTTATCTTGTCTGACATATTTTTTGCGGTTTGCATGCTGCCTCCTTGGCTGACTATACTTAAATTATACCATTCCAATCCATTTATTTGAAGTCGTTGCTTCCTAATGTTGTTGAATTCAACAACATTTATAGTCCCATGTCAAATTCACAACAAAAATAAAAAACAGCCTTTTGAGAGGCTGTTTAATTTTATTGTCATGTGCCAAGTTTTAAAACTTGGCGGGGACGACGGGATTTGAACCCGCGGTCTCTGCCTTGACAGGGCAGTGTGTTGAACCAGGCTACACCACGTCCCCAGATAACTACACCCGCATATCTCCGATTGTTTGTGTCAAAACAACTTTGAGATTATACCAGAAAGAATTTTTTATGTCAAATGACAAAAACAAGCCGTACTTCCATTCTTTTGTCATTGCGAGGAGGAAACGTAGTTTCCGACGCGGCAATCCACGTTATTGTTAAAAAAATGGATTGCTTCTTCACAACTTTCGTTGCTCATCGCAATGACAGCAAAAGAAACGGCAACAGCAATTTAATCATTAGCATCGCCATTTCAGTTTGGTTGTCATTGCGGACTTGATCCGCGCAAGCACGTCATTGCGGGCACCGACCCGCAATCTATTCCTTGGATACTTCACTTCGTTCAGTATGACGGACAAAGACTAACTTGGATTCCGTTTTTCAACGGAATGACAGACAAAAACTTTGT
>WRFE01000070.1 GCA_009778965.1 Candidatus Endomicrobium labiotermitis | reverse complement strand
TACGCTTTCAGCGAAAACTTTGTTCTTCCTTTTTCGCACGACGAAGTAACGCAGGGAAAAGGCTCGTTAATCGGAAAAATGCCCGGCGACGAATGGCAGCGGTTTGCCAATTTGCGTTTGCTTCTTGCCTATATGTACGCTCATCCGGGTAAAAAATTATTGTTTATGGGCAGCGAATTCGGGCAGGTAAGAGAATGGAATCATGAAGAAAGCCTTGAATGGCATGTTTTACAGTTTACTCAGCATTCGGGAATGCAAAAATGGGTGAAAGATTTAAACCATGTCTATAAAAACAATCCGGCTTTTTATGAAAACGATAACAGCTGGGAAGGGTTCCACTGGGTTGACGCGAACGATTCCGATAACAGCGTAATAAGTTTTGTAAGAAAAGCCCCGAAATCCGGCGAAACGATTTTATGCGTTTTAAATTTTACGCCTCTCCCGAGACATAATTATACGATAGGCGTTGACCATCAGGGACGCTGGGAAGAAATATTAAACAGTGACGGTGTTGACTATTTTGGAAGCGGAATCGGGAATTTAGGTTTTAAAGATACATCGGATTGGGGTTCGCACGGCAGACCGTACAGCTTAAATATATCTATTCCGCCTTTAGGCGCTGTGTTTTTTAGGTTTAAATACTAATTAGATGATGAGAAGTTGAGAGGTTGGGATGTTGAGCAACGGACTTGTCTTTGTTTGTACTCATCTTCCCATCGTCTCATCATCTCATCTTCTGTAAAAGGGAGTGTTATGAAATATCTAAGATACAAGCATTTGTTCAGAATGTATGAGTATATACAGCCTTATATAAACTATTCCATACCTATAGAAGAATCTCTTCAAGGAGCTAAAGTTTTGGTTTTGGCTCCGCATCAGGACGATGAAGCTATCGGATGCGGCGGAACAATAATAAAACATATTAAAGCCGGAGGGATTGCCGAAGTAGCTTTTTGCACGCATGAATCCCCGGAGAGAATGAGAGAATCTGAAAAAGCAACATCGGCACTGGGCGTTAAGAGAAATCATTTTTTACAGTTTCCGATCAGAACTCTTGACAGTAATAAACAATTTGAAGAAAGCCTTGTTTTTTTATTTAACGCGATAAAGCCTGAACTTGTTTTTTTGCCTTTTTGGTTTGATAAACACGAAGATCACAGAGCCGTATCAAAAGCCCTTATAAAAATAAAAAAGAAAATCAGCACGGATTTTATGATTTACGCTTATTCGGTATGGTCTCCTTTAAATCCCAACGTTCTTCATGACATAAGCAAAGAATGGGAACTCAAGAAAAAAGCGATAGAGTGCTATAAAACCCAGACTGCCTCTAGAGATTATGTCCGTATAGCCCAGGGGTTAAACCAATATTGGGGAGAAATAAAAAGACCAGGAATGCAGTATGCCGAAACTTTTTTTAAAGCTACCGCAACGGAATACATTTCTCTCGGTAAAAAAATATTCAGATGATTGCGGGTCAAGCCCGCAATGACGCGCTGGAAAATGAGTTCAAGGTGACAAATGGGGAATAATGAAATACAATATATTGCATATCTTTTCGTCGTGGACAATAGGCGGCGCGGAAAAAGCCACTCTTTTTTTGGCTGATAGTCTTCAAAAGTCCGGTGAAACCCGAAATTTTGTCGGTGTTCCATCGGACAGTTTTCTTTTTAAACAAGCTGAAGAAAAAAATCTGACGGCAATTCATTTTAAAGCCAAAAATTCTTTTGACCCGTTTGCGATTTCAAATCTTGTAAGTATAATCAAAAAAAACAATATAGATATTGTTCACGTTCATCAGGGAAAACTTTACTGGACCGCGCTTGCGGCAAGGCTTTTTTGCCCTAAAGTAAAAGTCGTTTTTCACAGAAGACAGGATACGCGCCACAGTTTTTTTAGCAGAAAGCATTATCAATTTGCCGACGCGGTTATAACGGTTTCAAAGGCAGTCGCGAACGGTCTTATTAAATATGAAAAAGTTCCGGCTGAAAAAATTACCGTTGTTTATAACGGAGTTAATTTTGATAAATTTTCTTTGGATACGGATTTTTCCGACATTATAAAGAATTACTCTCTAGAGGGTAAAACTGTTGTCGGCGCGGTCGGCGCGATAGTCGATTTAAAAGGAAAAGGGCAGATATTCTTAATTGAAGCGGCAAAAATTTTGAGAAATGATTTTTCGGATATCAGGTATTTAATAGTAGGCGCCGGAAAAGGACTTGAAGATTTAAAACAGTACGCTAAAAATACCGGTGTTGACGACATAGTTTATTTTACGGGTTATCAGGAACAGGTTCAAAAATTTGTTTCGGCTGTGAATATATTTTGTCTTTTATCATGGGATACCGAAGGTATGCCGAATGTTTTAATAGAAGCGCAAGCCTTGAAAAAGCCGGTGATAGCCACAAATGTCGGAGGAATTCCCGAAGCGTTTATGAACGGCGTAACAGGCATTATGATTGAGCCGTCAAATGTTTCGCAAACCGCGGATGCTATAAAAGAGTTTGTGAAAAATCCCGGCAAAGCAAAAGCTATGGGGGAAGAAGGAATAAAATTCGTAAAAGAAAAGTTCACGATAGAAAAAATGGTCGCAAATACTTTAGGTGTGTACAATAAAATTATGGCGGCAAAAAAATGAAAAAAGTGTCTGCTTATATTTTGACTAAAAACGAAGAAAAGCACATAAAAGAATGCATAGAAAGCGTTAAGTTTGCCGATGAGATAGTTGTTATTGACGCTTTCAGTTCGGATTCTACGGTTGATATAGCTAAAAATATGGGCGCTAACGTAATTCAGAATAAATTTGAATATTTCGGACAGCAGAGAAATTTTGCTTTGGAACAATGCTCTTATGACTGGGTAATATGCCTTGACGCTGATGAAAGGATTTCGCCGGAACTTAAAACCGAAATAGAAGAGCAGCTTAAAAACAATTCCGAAGGAGATATTTTTATTGCTCCGCGAAAAAGCAAATTTATTAACAAATGGATTACTCATTCGGGCTGGTATCCGGATTACAGGCATCCCGTGCTTTTTAATAAAACAAAAGCAAAATATAAAGACCAGCTTGTTCATGAAGATATAGATTATACCGGTAAAAAATATTATTTTAAGGGCGATATTTACCATTACCCTTATGAAAGTATAAAGCATTTTGTCGCGAAGTCGGATTTATACACAGATTTACGAGCGAAAGAGATGTTTAAAAAAGGCAAGAAGTTTAAAGTAATAAATCTTTTTGCAAACCCGTCGGTAATGTTTATAAAAATGTATTTTATAAAAAGAGGTTTTCTTGACGGATTAACCGGATTGATTCTTGCAATGCTGTATTCTTATTTTTATACGCTGATGAAATACATAAAACTTTGGGAAATAGAAGAAAGGAACAAATAACAAGGTTTTTTGTGTCACCCTGAACTTGTTTCAGGGTCTGTAAACGACTAGATGCTGAAACTAGTTCAGCATGACACCTTTGACAAACAATCAAATAAATACAATGACCAAATTATTATATCCGTTTTCCATCATTTACGAATTATTGTCCAATGCGGACAGGTTTTTGAAAGGCTCAAAGAGTCTGCCTGCGCCGGTTATAAGCATAGGCAATCTTACCTGGGGCGGTACCGGCAAAACTCCTGTTGTTATAGAGCTTTTGCGTTTTCTTGTAAAAAATAATCTAAAGCCGGCAGTGTTGACGCGCGGTTACAACCGGGGAAGCAAAGTTTCTTTATTAGTTCGTAACGGCGGAATCGGTATAAACGCGGCGGAAAGCGGCGATGAACCGCTTTTAATTGCTAAATCCGTTCCGGAAGCTGATATTATTATCGGCGCGGACAGATATAATAATGCTTTGCGTTTTGCCAAAGAAATCAAAGCGAATATTTATGTGTTAGATGACGGATTTCAGCACTGGAAAATCCGCAGAAATTTAGACATAGTCTGCGTAAACGCGGCTAATCCTTTCGGGAACGGTATGTTAATACCTGCCGGCATTTTAAGAGAAAAACCAAAAGCTTTAAAGAGAGCCGGACTTATAATAATTACAAACGCCGATATGATTGACGGCGGTAAATTGCAGAAACTCGAATCTGACATTAAAAAATATTCAGGAGGACAAAGCCCTGTTGTTACGTATTACGGAAACTATGAATATACAAAACTTGACCTCAAGACTAAGTTTGATATTGAAAGATTGAAGCAGCCGGAAGTTAATATTTTAAGCGGTATAGGTTTCTCCGACGGATTTAAAAACTCTGTTGAAAAATCCGGGCTCAAAATAAAACAAGTCCACAATCTTAAAGACCATCAAAAATATGATTACAATATGCTTAAAGAAATCTATTCAAATAATGATTTTTGTGTAATTACGGCAAAAGACGCTGTAAAACTGGAATCTCTTTTGGATGATAAAATGAAAGAACGAACGGCAGTCCTAAACGTAACGCCGCAGTTTAAAACGGGGAAAGAACAATGGGAAAAAGCAATACTTCAAAATCTAAAATGACGCCGGCGGTATTTCTAGACCGCGACGGAACGATTATTTATGATAGAAATTATTTAAGTTCGCCGGATCAGGTAAAACTTTATTCTTATGCGGCAGACAGCATAAACAAACTGCGTGCAGCGGGTTTTAAAATTATTGTCGTTACGAATCAATCCGGAATAGCCAGAAAAATGTTTACGGAAAAAGATTTGGCGAAAGTGCATAAAAAGTTTTTAGCGCTTCTTAAAGAACAAGGCGCGAAAATTGACGGATTGTATTACTGTCCTCATATAGATGATGATAAATGCGTTTGCAGAAAGCCAAATACTGGTATGGCTTTGCAGGCAGCCAAAGAGCACAATATAGATTTAAAGAAGTCTTACGTAGTCGGAGACAGCGTTCGTGACTATATTTTAGGCAATAATTTTGGCGGCAAAGGCGTTTTAGTATTAACGGGTCACGGCAGGAAGCAGGTTTTAAAAGTCAAAAAAGAGAAAACAAAACCTTTAGCCGTGTGTCTGAATCTAAAACAAGCTGCGAGGTTAATAATTTATGATGCTAAAAAAAATTAAGAATTTGGTTTCTCTAAAAAAACTATCGTGTCATTCCGTTGAAAAACGGCATCCATTTTCTTTGTTGTTGGCAGATAAAATTAAAGACAACTTGGATACCGGCTTTCGCCGGTATGACAAACTTGGGTACAATTACAGCAAAAAGGCATTAATATTTGCCGGTATATTCTTCTGCACAGCTCTTTTTACCCCAAGTCTTTTTTGCGATGAAGCTTTTCCTGAATCTCAGACTAACTTCATTGCCGAAAGACTTAAAGAAGAAAGAGTCCGTCTTCAGTCAAACAGAGATTCTTTTGAATGGCGCAAATATGAGGGGAAGCCATTACCTGAGTTTGAAAAACTTACTTTCAGCGTTAAGTGGCAGTTTGTAACAATAGGCGAAGCGACTCTTGAATTAAGAGGATTTGAAGATATAAACGGACGCGAAGCTCATCACATATATTCCATGGCGAAAACAAAACCGTTTTTTGACGAAGTTTTTAAAGTCCGCGACATAAATGAAGCGTGGCTGGACAGGGAAAGCCTGTCTTCTTTAAGATTTTCGGCTGATATTAGCGAAGGCGGCTGGACAAAAAAAGAGACTCTGGATTTTGACCCCGTAGAAAGAACGTATCAGCTTTTCGATAACGGTAAAATGCAGATGGGTGCAACTCCGGAATATGTTCAGGATGTTATGACAGCTTTGTATTATATGAGGACTCTTGATTTAAAAGTCGGGGAAAGTTATACTTTAGAAGCTCATTCCGGCGATATGTCCTGGGCATTAGCGGTAAATGTTTTAAGGGAAGAAAAAATAAAAGTTCCTGCCGGGGAATTTAAATGCCTTGTCCTTGAGCCTTTTGTAAGAGAAAACGCGGGAATAATGAAAACATCGGGACAAATGCTTGTATGGGTTACGAATGACGAAAGAAAAATCCCTGTGCATTTAAGAGTAAAAATCCCGATAGGCGCGGCAATAGCGACATTAGAAAAGATAGAAACGAAGAAATAACATATTATGTTTTTGTCTGTCATGTTGAACGAAGTGAAACATCCAGCGTCATGAGAAAATACTATGTTTACATTATGTCAAGCAAAAGAAACGGTACGCTTTATATAGGAGTAACAAATAGTTTGTTAAGGCGAGTATTCGAGCATAAAGAAGGTAAAATTGAAGGTTTTACAAAAAAATATGGTCTAAAAAATCTAGTGTATTATGAAAAATACGAGTCAATTGAAGATGCGATATTAAGAGAAAAGCAGTTAAAAGGCTGGCTGAGAAAGAAGAAAATAGATTTGATAGAGAGTTGTAACAGAAACTGGGAAGATTTGTATTATATGGATTCTTCACTACGTTCAGAATGACAGACAGAGCATTATTGTTGTTTGTTATGTTTAGCGAAGCGGCCTGTTCTGAGTGAAGTTAAAGGATTAAAGGCATTGGATACATTCACTTCGCTCAGTATGACAGGCAAGTTTAAAGAGGTTTAATGAACAGCATAGAAAAAAAAGCAGTCAGGACAGCTGCTCTTTCTGTTTTTTCAAACACAATTCTTACCATATTAAAACTCGTTGTCGGTATTATGATAGGCTCAGTCGCTATAATATCCGAAGCGGTGCATTCCGCTATAGATTTAATTGCCGCGTTGATAGCGCTTTTTGCCGTTAAAACATCCGCGAAACCCGCTGATGACGAGCATCCTTACGGGCATGGCAAAGTTGAAAACATTTCGGGAACAATAGAAGCTCTTTTAATCTTTGTCGCCGCCGGTTATATAATTTACGAATCGGTCAACAGGCTTATGAATCCCCAGCCGGTTGAATCGCCGTTAATCGGCGTATTTGTAATGCTTTTTGCGTCTGTTGTAAACTATTTTGTCGCTATGAGGCTTTTTAAAGTCGCGAAAGAGGCTGACTCTATTGCTTTGGAAGCCGACGGATGGCATTTGCTGACCGACGTATATACTTCTCTCGGGGTAATGGCTGCTCTTGCCGTTATGGTTATTATAGAATTTGTATCTCCCGGCAAAAATATACACTGGATAGACCCTGTCGCCGCGCTTATTGTTGCCGCTATGATAATAAAAGCCGCTTATACGCTTACAATAAAATCCGCGAAAGACTTGTTTGACGTAAGTTTATCCCAGGAAGAAATCGCGCTTGTTGAAAATATAATACGTTCTTATAAAGATACTATATCAGGCTATCACGATTTAAAAACAAGAAAAGCGGGAAATAAGTGTTTTGTAGAGGTTCATATTCTTGTCAATCCTGAAATGACCGTTTTACAGTCTCATGAGATTACAAGAGAAATTGACGGCAGTATTGCCGAAAAATTAAAAAATGTTTTTGTCACGATTCATGTTGAGCCGTGCGATGATACATGCACTCCGAAATGCCAAACCGGCTGCCTTACCAAATTCTTCAAAGAAAATAAATGAATTTTCTAACATTTTATATACAAAAATCTCTCAAAATTGATATAATTGTCAAAATAAAATTATAAAAGGGAAAAAGTATGAAAAAATTGTTTTCAATTGTTTTTTTTATGTTATGTTTTTTGTTGTCCGCAAATTTTGTTTATTCTGCAGATATACATGTTCCTACCGATGAACTTACAATACAAGACGCAATTAGCGCAGCCGGAGCCGGCGATAATATTATAATTGACAGCGATATCAACAGCGGCGTAATAAACCCTATTGCAACGCAGCTTAATTTCACAAGCTTAAACCCTTTAAGTCCGTCCGTTATTTTTATGGACAGCGGAAGCCAGTTTAATTTTACGGCTCTTTCTACCGGTTCAACCATATCTAATTTGATATTTAGTTCCGCTGCCGGAAATACAGGCGGAGGAGTAATCCGCAATGCCGTTTACCTGACAATATCCAGTTCAACTTTTGATTCTAACGTCGCAGTAAGTTCCGGCGGCTCTATTTACAATACAGGTATTTTGATTTTGAATGCCGGCAATGTTTTTAAAAATACAGACGGATTTGTAAACGCTTCTTCCGGCGGAGCAATTTACAATATTAATGGAAGTCGTGTCTCGACAAATACTATTACAGCTAATACCTTTACAGGCTTGAATGCATCTATTGTTGGTGGAGCTATTTATAATTATCAGGGAAATATAATAATATCCGAATCAATATTTGATTCTAATACGGCAACCCGTGGCGGAGCTATTTTTAATGATATTTACGGCTATACGACAATATCAAACTCAACATTTGATTCCAATACGGCGACAAGCGGCGGAGCTATTTATAATAGTTACGGCTCTTTAACTTTGAATGCCGGTAATGTATTTAAAAATACGCAAGAGTTCACAAATGCAACTCAGGGCGGCGCTATTTATAATACAGGTGGTTCCGTATCTACTAATATTACAAGCAACAC
>WRFE01000069.1 GCA_009778965.1 Candidatus Endomicrobium labiotermitis | reverse complement strand
TCCGCCTAATGCTTGAAAATCCATTTTTGAACCGGACGCAAATACCGCTCCGCCGTAAGCATTTGCATTATTTAAACTGAATATTATATCTCCGTTTGCGGTAAAGCTCATTGTTGAGTTATATGATTGTATCGCGCCGCCTTGAGAACCTGCATTATTTAAACTGAATATTATATTTCCGTCTGACGCGCTAAAATCTATTATTGCTCCGCCTGTCATACCTGCAGATATCGCTCCGCCGCCGCCTGCTGCGCTGTTTTCAGTAAAAATTATATTACCGTTGTCTGTCACGGTAAAACTCATTGCTGACAACGCCGCGTATATTGCTCCGCCTCCACGCCAATCGCCGCTATAAAAATTTTTAAAAAATATCCCGTCGTTTACAATAATATCAACATAGCTGTTAGTTAATCTTAATCCGTTAAAACCTCCGCCGGTAAACACAGCATTATTGCCTGTTATTGACATTACGGAAGAGTACATCTGGAAGAAAATCTGATTAACGAAAAGTTCTTCCGTAAAATTAATATTACCGGTTAAATTTATACTCTGTGTTACGTCATTTTGCCATGCGCTGTTAAAGTCACTAAAATCATTCACTGTAACGGCATAAGCATTAACTCCGAACACAAACATCACAAAAGCAATTACTAATACTAATTTTTTCATTTTGGCTTCCTTTTTCCTTTGATTTTGTTAAAAAACACTTACTATAGGCGTACCATGTTGCAGTTGGTATGAGGTATACTACTCTGCATTAAACTATCAATGTTCTAAAATTCTACAATTTTTTTAATCATAAAGTAAAGCAAATTTATCAACCGTCAATTTCCATCATTTTAATTTTGAAATGTTCGGTTTTATTTTCAAATTCTTCAGTAAGATTTGCCAGAGCTTCGTAAAGGTTTTCAAGTTCAGATCTAAGCTGTTTGTCTATTTTGGGTCCTTCGGCTAAAAAGGCAATATCTAAGTTTTCGGAAGCCTGAATAAGTTTTTCGGTATTGGCGCTTAAAAGAGTTTCTTTTTCTGATATTTCTTTTTCGGTTTTCGAGATTTTTTCTTCAAGAGGCTTTAAAACTTTGGATTTTTCCTGTATAAGCTGCGCTCTTTGTTTTTTTATTTCTTCTCTCGATAAAATTTTGTCTTTTCTGCCGCTTTTATTTTTTATTTCACCGCTTTCGTCTTCCCAGCCTCTGGCATCCAAAAATTCCTGATAAGTTCCGTCAAAAACGCTTACTTTCTCTCTGTCAAAAACTATCAGTTTATCGGCAATATTATGTAGAAGTTCCTCGTTATGCGTAACAAGTATAACGGAGCCTTCAAACTCATTTATAGCGTCTATCAAGCCTTCGCAGGATTCCATATCCAAATGGTTTGTAGGTTCGTCCAAAAGAAGCAGATGGCAGGGAGTGACTAGAATTTTCCCCAAAAGCACGCGGCTTTTTTCGCCGCCGCTTAAAACCTCTATTTTCTTTAAAGCATCATCGCCGCTAAACATCATATTCCCGGCAATGTTTCTTGCTCTCTGCGGAAGACATTTATTGTCAGCGTTAATTATTTCTTCAAAAACCGTTTTATTCGGAGTGAGATTTGCCGCGTCGGACTGGACAAAATAAGATATTTTTAAATCCGGATGTTTCTTTATACCTCCGTGAATTGTTGAAAGACGGTCTGAAAGTATTTTCAACAGCGTTGATTTCCCCTTGCCGTTTTTTCCTATAACGCATATCCTGTCTTTTTTCAAAACGTCGAAGCTAAGCTTATCTATCAGGATATTATCTTTTGTATAGCCGAATTCCAAATTGTGAACTCCCATCATTTTCGCCGCGTTAAAAGTAAGCGAAGAAAAAGAAAAATCCAAATCTTCTATGGCGGTAAGTTCCTGCATATCATCCTGCTTTTCAAGGCATTTAATGCGCGACTGCACCATCCCCGCAAGCCTTGCTTTCGCCCTGAAACGCCTTATAAAAATTTCCGTCTGTTTGCGTTTTTTTTCTACATTCAGCCGGGTTTTTTCATATATTTCTTCTTCTTTTTCTATCTGCTCATATAATTTTTGTGTATTGCCTTCTGTTTTTCTGGCTTTTGTTCTGTGTATCGCCGCGCAATGGGTTACTACGCTGTCCATAAAACTTCTGTCATGTGTTATAAGCATTAATTCGCCTTTCCACGAACGCAAAAATCCCGTAAGCCAGCGTATAGCCACAATGTCCAGATAGTTGTTTGGTTCGTCAAGCATCAGCATATCCGCGTCGGAAAGCAAAACTTTGGCAAGATTTATTCTTATTTTATAACCGCCTGAAAATTCAAGAGGATTTTTTAACATATCGGACGAAGAAAAACCAAGTCCCGAAAGAATTTTTTCGGCTTTCCAGGTTTCGTCCCTTTCGGCAGACGGCAAAGCAAGACAGGCTTCTTCAATAGCGGCAGGTTTTGTAAAACTTATATGCTGCTGCAAATAACCGATTTTGTAATTTTTAGGTATGCTTATTGAGCCGGAATCATATTCCGCTTCCCCCAATATAATTTTAAAAAGAGTGGTTTTCCCGTGGCCGTTTCTGCCCACAAGACCCACTCTTTCTTTTGCATTTATATTTAAGTTCAGATTGTCAAAAAGTATTCTGCTTCCAAATGATTTGCTTAAATCCGCGATTTTTATCATATTTTAACAGAGGATGAGATGATGAGAAGATGAGATGTTGGGCAACAGCGCGACTTCCTTGTTGTTTCTCAACTTCTCACCCTCTCTTCTTCCCACCTTCGTTATTTTAACTTTATCGTATTTTTCCAGCTTTTTAGCAGAGTTTCTGTTTTTTCGGAAACTTTAATTTTGTTTTTGGCGCTTTCAAAAATCATGGATCCGCAATCGCAAACTTCACCGATTTCGGATACTATACTGCCTTTAAACAAAGCTT
Organism: Candidatus Endomicrobium labiotermitis; assembly: GCA_009778965.1. Taxonomy (GTDB): domain Bacteria; phylum Elusimicrobiota; class Endomicrobiia; order Endomicrobiales; family Endomicrobiaceae; genus Endomicrobium; species Endomicrobium labiotermitis. The sequence goes on along the minus strand of WRFE01000069.1, from coordinate 5,592 downwards.
TAATTTTTGCCGCATTTTTCGGGCTGACTTCCACTAAAAATCTGCCGTTTGATTCGGAAAATAAAACTTCTGCAGGAGTCATGGATTTTTGCGCCGCAACAGCGTCAATATTAATTTTCGCGCATTTTTTTCCGGCAAAAGACATTTCGCTTACAGCCGTCGCTATACCGCCGGCAGAAATATCATGACAAGTTTCTATTAAACCTTTGTTTGCCGCTTTGTAAATATTACGCATAATCGCTAAAGATTCATCAGGATAAACTTCGGAAACAACACCGCCGGAAATTTTGTTTACTCTGCTAAACACGCTTTGTCCAAGCTCATTACGTGTTAAGCCTAAAAGCATTATAACATTGCCTACACGTTTAAAATCCATTGTCATTGTATTTTTTACATTATCAGCCACGCCCATTGCAGAAATTAAAAGAGCGGAAGGTATCGCAAAATTTTTACCGCCTACGGCATATTCGTTGTACAAGCTGTCTTTACCGCTTATAAAAGGCACTCCGAACTTTTTAGACATATCGTAACAAGCACGGGCCGCAGCCACCAAAGAACCAAGCACTTCCGGCTTATTGGGATTGCCCCAGCAAAAGTTGTCAAGCACGGCAGTTCTGTCAGGATTTGCGCCGACAGCAACGGCATTTCTAAGCGCTTCTTCAACGGATGAAGCCGCCATTTTATAAGTATTGACTTTACCGTATTCCGGATTTAAACCGTGGGAAAGCACAATACCTTTTTTTGTGCCTTTTATTACTTTGTTCGGGCATATAACGCTTGCGTCAGAAGGCACGCCGCCTGCCAAAGGCTTAACTGCCGTTTGCCCTTGTACTTCGCTGTCGTATTGGCTGATAATCGGCTCCTGGGAACATACAGCCAAATCTGCCAAAACTTTTTTCAAGCTTTCTTTTATTTTTGCGGCGTTAAATTTTACAGGCTTTTGCAATGTTTCTTTTTTAGGCGTATAAACCGCGTTTTGTACGCTTTTTGGCACGCCTTTATGTAAAAACTCCATACCCATTTGTGCAATAAAATTGTTATCATAAGTAAGCGTTAATTTTTTATCAGATGTGAATTTACCTATAACAACTGCTTCAATGCCTGCTTTTTTAAATATGTCTATAAACTTTTTTATGTTTTTCGGCGGAACTACAAAAGCCATTCTTTCCTGAGTTTCGCTGACCCAAATTTCCCAAGGCTCCATGCAGTTCTCTTTTAATAAAGGAAGTTTTTCAAGTTCTATATGCACGCCGGTCTTTTCACCAAGTTCGCCGAAAGCGCTTGAATACCCGCCCGCTCCGCAATCTGTAACCGCGCGGTAAAGTTTTAAATCGCGCGCTTTAAGCTGCGCGTCTAATATCTTTTTTTGAAGTTTCGGGTCGCCTTGCGGAACGCCCGAAGCATTGGCAGTTTCATCTAAATCCATAGATGACATCGTCGCGCCGTGTATGCCGTCACGCCATGTTTTGCGGCCTACGGCTACGGCTAAATCGCCGGTTTTTACTTCTTTATTTATTGTATTCTTAGGCATTATGCCCATAACTCCCGCATAAACAAGCGGATTAGCCATATAACCGTCGTCAAAACGCACGCTGCCGTTAATAACCGGTATACCGTGATCGCGGCTGTAATCGCGAACGCCCTCTACTGCATTTTTTAATGTATATTTAGGATGATGCGACCCTTTAGGAACATTTTTGGCAGGCGTTTCAGGATTTCCTACGCAAAGCACACCGGTAACCGCCAAAGGTTTTGCGCCAATTCCGACGCCCATAATATCTCTTACACAGCCGCCTACGCCTGTAGCCGCGCCTGCATACGGATTTAACGCAGAGGGATGATTGTGAGTTTCATCTTTAAACGCTATTCCGTTTGATTTATCAAATTCTATAACACCGGCATTATCTCTGAAAACGGACAAACACCAAGGTTTGTTAAGTTCCATTGTAGCTTTAAAAATTGTTTCTTTTAGCATATTTTGGTAAGTAACATTTACTTTTTTGCCTTTAGCGTCAGTACCCTTATATTTTATAATACCCGTTAATGTCTTATGCTTGCAGTGCTCGCTCCATGTCTGGGCTATAGTTTCAAGTTCCGCTTTGGTTGGCTCTCTTTTAATCTTTTTAAAATAATTTTGTACGGCTTTCATTTCCTTAAGATTTAACGAAAGGGAATTTTTTTTGCTGAATGTTACAAGGTCTTTGTCCGAAAGTTTTAAAATTTCTATATTATAGCTGTTCATTTTTATATTCCTGTATTAAATTATTTACCGTCGGTTTTGCGGCATATTGTCTAGTTTTTTTACAAAAGGAGTAAACAGGGAGGAGGTAATGCCCGTTCGAAAAATCTGCGTTTCTCACGAACATTTTTAAAATATTTTCTTGTAGCTATTTCAATCCGGCACATTAAATTTGTCCTTTAATATACGGCGTTAAATTTTTCCAGTCGATTTATGATGACGGACGTCTTTGCCGTTAACCATAAAAATTACGTCTTCGCTGATATTGGTAGCATGGTCGCCTATTCTTTCTATGCTTCTTGCGATAAACATTAAATTCACCGCTCTTTGAATTGTTTCAGGTTCGGAAGATTTAATCATAAAAACTTTAAGGTCAGCCATTACTTTATTATTCAGCTCGTCCACTTCACCGTCTTTATCAAGCACTGTATGCGCAAGTTCCACGTCATTTGTATTAAAAGCTTTGATGCTGTCTGACACCATTTGCTGGACAATATCGGACATTTTCGGAATATCTATAAGAGGTTTAAGTTCAGGATATCCTATTAAATCAAGCGCCATCTCGCTTATATTTACGGCTTCATCCCCCATTCTCTCCAAATCTGTGCTGATTTTCACGGCAGATGTAATAAAACGCAAATCCGCGCCAACCGGCTGGTTCAAAGCCATAAGCTTTAAGCATTTATCGTCAATAATTATTTCCTGGATATTAACTTCTTTTTCCAGACCGAAAACCGTATCAAACATCTTCGAATCTCTTTTTACAAGACCGTCAATTGTTGTCTTAATCATCTCCTGAACATAATCGCTCATCTCCAAAAGACGTTTTTTCAAATCATTCATTTCTGCTTCAAAATGTCTCATAAGTTCCTCCAAATATAATTACGAATTCAAAATTACGAATTACGAATCAACGACAAAGACTACGGTATAGTTTTTATTCGTATTTTTTACTTGTAGTTATCCGAAACGACCGCTTACATAATCGTTAGTTTCTTGTCTAGACGGATTTGTAAATATTTTTTCGGTTTTATCAAACTCTATAAGGTCGCCCAAAAGCATAAAAGCCGTATCGGTAGAAACCCTCGCCGCCTGCTGCATATTGTGCGTTACTATGACTATCGTATATTTATCTTTAAGCTGCAGCATCAATTCTTCTATCCTCTGCGTAGCGACAGGGTCGAGAGACGAACAAGGCTCGTCCAAAAGAATAATCTGCGATTTTACCGCTATAACTCTTGCGATACAAAGCCTTTGCTGCTGCTCTAAGGTAAGTTCAAGAGCGGATTTTTTTAGTTTATCTTTTATATCATCCCAAAGCAAAACAGACTTAAGGCTTTCTTCAACTGTTTCGTTAATAACGCTTTTTTTAGAAGCTATTCTGTTGACTCTCAATCCGAAAGCCACATTTTCAAAAATGGAAATCGGAAAAGGATTCGGCCGCTGAAAAACCATACCGACATTTCTGCGTAAAACTTCAACATCGGTTCTGCTGTCATAAACATTCTTTCCGGAGATAAGTATGTCGCCTTCCGTATGCACGCCTTCAATTGTGTCGTTTATTCTGTTTATGGCTCGCAAAAGGGTAGACTTACCGCAGCCGGAAGGACCTATCATCGCGGTAATACGTTTTTCTTCAATACGCATATTCACGTCTTTAAGAGCGTGAAATTTTGTGTACCAAAGGTTAAAATTTTTTATTTCTATTTTTGTTGCCAAGTTATACTCCAAATATTCAACTCTATACTCTTAACTCTCTACTCTATTTTTAACCGAATCTGCCGGTTATATAATCTTCCGTCTTCTTCTGCTTCGGCGAAACAAACATCGTTCCCGTTTTATCTAATTCAATGAGTTTTCCCATAAGGAAAAACGCCGTTCTGTCTCCGACTCTGGAAGCTTGTTTTACGTTATTTGTCACAAGAACAATAGTATATTTCTTTTTCAGCTGCATCATAGATTCTTCAACTTTAGCCGTTGAAATCGGGTCAAGACCTGAGCAAGGCTCGTCAAACAGAATAACTTCCGGGTTTATGGCAAGAATCCTTGCTATACAAAGCCTTTGCTGCTGCCCGCCGGAAAGTTTCATTCCCGAAGAGTCAAGCCTGTCTTTAACTTCATCCCATAAAGAAGCGTCTTTTAAAGCCTGTTCTACAATGGCGTCCATTTCGCTTTTTTTGGAAACAAGCCCTAGCCTTTTAGGAGCATAAATTATATTTTCATAAATAGTCATCGGCAAAGGTATAGGCATGGCAAATAACATACCTACTCTTTTCCTGAGTTTTTCCATATTCATGCTAAATATGTTATCACCGTCAAGAGATATAGTCCCTTTGCGGGAATAACTCAAGTTCAAGTCGCTCATTCTGTTAAGCGTTCTTAAAAAAGTGGTTTTGCCGCTGTTTGCAGGACCTATAATAGTCAATATCTCGTTTTTGACAACGTTGATATTCAACGATTCCAAAACGCATTGACCGCTGTAAAAACAGCTTAAATTTTCAACTTTTATTTTGTCTTTATCCGCATTTTCCGCGTTCATTACCATTTTCTGCGTTCCCTAAAATATATTCTTGCTATTATCGCAATTAGACTCATTGATAAAACTAACATAAGCAACACCAAAGCCGTACCGTAAATTATGTTTTTAGGCATACCCGGTATCTGGGTTGAAATAATATATAAGTGATAAGGCAAAGCCATAACCTGATCATAAGCGGACCTCGGAAGATGAGGAACATAAAATGCCGCGGCGGTAAACATTATAGGAGCGGTTTCTCCGGCAACTCTGGCTATGCTCAAAATTGCTCCTGTCAAAATTCCGGGCAAAGCATTCGGCAAAACAACATGCCTTATGGTCTGCCAGCGGCTTACGCCCAAAGACAGACTTGCTTCCCTAAATGAATGAGGAACACTGCTTAATGCGTTTCTTGCCGTAGTTATAATTACAGGCAGTTCCATTATAGCCAAAGTCAATGCTCCCGCGATAATAGAAACACCGAATTTTAAAAACATTACAAAAATTCCGAGTCCGAATAATCCGTAAACCACCGACGGAACTCCGGCAAGATTTACTATGGCAAGTTTTATTAATCTTGTAAGAAGGTTGTCTTTCGCGTACTCATTTAAATATATAGCCGCGCAAACGCCTATAGGCATAGCAATAACATTGGCAAGGGTCACTAACGCAAGAGTCCCTACTATGGCAGGAAAAATTCCCCCGCCTCTCATGCCGTTTTTAGGCATAGCGGTTAAAAATTCCCAGGATATAGCAGAAGCTCCGTTTTTTATAATTACAAAAATAATAATGGCTACAGGAATAACGGAAAGCAGCGTAGCGCAAAATAAAATAAAAT
>WRFE01000068.1 GCA_009778965.1 Candidatus Endomicrobium labiotermitis | reverse complement strand
AGCTTCTTTTTACGGCTTCAATCGTTTTTTCTACGTACTGTTTGCTCATAAAATTCTCCTTATATAAAAATAATTTTTTAGGGATTGTCAGCATTGGATATAAAACGGCTGTATTTTACATTAAAAATTACGTGATTGTCAATTAAATATTTTTGCCGTTTTTGTTGTCGTTATGTCTAGTTTTTTGCTATAATTTCAAATTATATTTATAAAAAGCTTATTCTATGGCAAAAACGAGGAATAAATGGAAAATTTAAAACAGGATTTGGAGCTGTTGTACAATCTTCAGGATTATGATATTAAAATTATGGCTTTGAGAAACCATATAGCGAGCATTCCCGCTCTGATATCCGAAAAACAAAAAGAAGTTGAAAATAAAAAAGCCGAAACCGAAGCGAAAAAGAAAAATTTTGTAGATTTAAGTTCACTCAAGAAAGAAAAAGAAGCCTTGCTTGATTCCAAAGAAAAGGCTATTGCTAAAAATTCAGGGGAACTTAACAGCGTAAAATCAAACGATACTTATAAGGCTTTGCTGCTGGAAATTGAAAAAGCCAAAGCCGATAAAAGCGTTGTTGAAGATGAAATACTTGAATTGATGGTAAAAATAGATTCCGAGGCGCCTGTTGTAAAGAACGCCGAAACCGAACTAAAAGATTTTGAACAGAATATAAAAAATGAAATAACTGGACTTGAAAACTCTGCAAAAAAAGATGAAGAATCAATAGCGGATATTGAAAAAGAAAGAGAAGAATACAAACATAAAGTCAGTCCGAAGATTTTAGAACAGTATGAAAGAATACGCGAAGGCAGAGACGGTCAGGGCATAGTTCTTGTTGACGGGGAAAGCTGCGGCGGATGCAGTATGGTTTTAAGACCCCAGCTGATAAATCAGGCTCATAAATTTACCGATTTGGTATATTGCGATAATTGCTCCAGAATACTTCTAAAGAAATAGAGAGTAACAAAATACAAAATAAGAGGATGGGAAGATGAGAGGGTGAGAAGTTGAGAAACGACAAAAAATTCGTGTTGTTGCCCAACATCCCATCATCTCATCATCTCAACTTCTGTAGTTCTTGTTGTTTGGCAGACGGATGGCAATCGCTTTGCTATATGTGCTTGCAAAGAGGAAAGTCCGAACTTTACCGGCGTAAAGAAATTTGCGCCGAAAACGGTAGCAGGCAATTCCTGCGGCTCGCGAGAGTAAAGGTGCGAACAGAGACGCTTTTGCCGGAAACGGCGAGAGTATCCTCTTTTGAGGATAAGTTTTTGCGGTAACGCAGAAATTGAAACGGCTAAATCCTTACCGGAATGCAAGGCTGAAGAATAGCCGCTTGACCGTTAAAAGCGATTTTAACGGCAGAGAAATGATTGCGCTTCGGGAAACCGAAGACAGAATTCGGTGTATAATCCGTCTGCTTTAACGACACAAAATAAGAGGATGGGAAGATGAGAGGGTGAGAAGTTGAGAAACGACAAAAAATTCGTGTTGTTGCCCAACATCCCATCATCTCATCATCTCAACGTCTAAATCATGGACATTTTAACTTGTTTAGGTATCGGTCTTGCCGGCGGAGTTTTAAGCGGGCTTATGGGAGTCGGCGGGGGAATTGTTTTAATTCCTCTTATGATTATTTTTTTAAAAATGACGCAGCATCAGGCTCAAGGCACGTCTCTTGCCATCATAATGCTGAGTTTGGTTTCAATGCTTGTTTATTACAAAAAAGGTCATGTTAATTTAGGAATTGCCGCTTTGATTGGCGTAGGTTTTATTCTTGGCGGTTTAATCGGCGCTTATGTCGCAACCTCTCTTCCTGATCATATTTTAAAAAAGATTTTTGCCGTTTTTCTTCTTATAGTCGCTTTAAAAATGCTTTTTTTCAAGTAGGCTAAATAATGTATCATATTTCTGTAATGCCCTCCGAAGTATCTCAATATCTAATAAAAAATACGCGCGGAACTTACGTGGATTGCACGTTTGGCGGCGGCGGGCATACTTCTTATCTGCTTGAGAAGCATAAAGACATTAAAATTATTGCTTTTGACTGGGACAGTGACGCTTCCGGACAGTTTAAGGAAAAAGAAGAATCTTTTTCAGGCAGAGCTGTTTTTGTAAGAGATAATTTTAAGAATATAAAAGCGGCTTTAACCGGAATCGGCGTTAATAAAGTTGACGGGATTTTGGCTGACGTCGGGGTTTCTTCAAAACAATTTGACGATGCGGAAAGAGGATTTTCATTTAATTCCAAAGTTTTGGACATGAGAATGGATTTAAGAAATCCGCTTACCGCCAAAGACATAATAAATAAGTATGACGAAGAAACAATGGCGGATATCTTCTATAAATACGGTGAAGAGCGTTTTTCAAGGCAAATCGCCAAAGCGATAGCAGTCCGCAGGAAAAAGGGAATAATCAATACCGCTTTGGAGCTCCAGGACATAATACGCTCGGTTAAAAGACCCGAAGGAAAAATAAATCCCGCTACAAAAGTTTTTCAGGCTTTAAGAATTTTTGTCAACGGCGAACTTGATAATCTTGAAACTTTGCTTAACGACGCGCCTTCTGTCTTAAATCCCGAAGGGAGAATAGTCATAATAAGTTTTCATTCTCTGGAAGACAGAATAGTAAAACAAAATTTCAGGCAAAACGCTTCGGATAATGTATATAAAGTACTTACAAAAAAAGTTGTTACGGCGTCTGAAGATGAAATAAGACAAAACCCGCGTTCAAGAAGCGCGAAAATAAGAGCCGCAGAGAGAATCAATGTATAAACCGGTAATTTTTATAATAATTATAGCCTTGAGCATCTTTGTTTATATATGGCAGAAAACCACTGCCATGCGTTATGAATATCAGGTGAACGATTTACATACCCGTTATGATATGCTTAATGCCGAAAATGATTCTTTAAGGTTCAAAATTAATTCGATTTTAAATCTTGAAAAAATGGACAGAGTGGCAAAAGAGAAAAAATTATTTAAAGCCGACGAAAAATTCACGGTAAATATCGATTAAAAAATGTTAAACAAAAAAAACGGCAACAACAGTATTAACAGAAAGACAATTCTTGCCGCGGTCGTGTTTGCCGGTTTCTTTGCCGTATTCTTAAAACTCGCCTATATTCAAATCCTTAAATATTCCGAAATCAACGAAGCAGTAGAAAAAATGATAAGAAGGGAAAAGATAGAGCTTCCCAAAAGGGGCGATATTCTTGACGCCAACGGCAAAACTTTAGCCACAAGCGTTATAAGATATACGCTTTATATAGACCCTCAGATAATAAACAATTTTGATAAAGTAAAAAGCGGCTTAGCGCGTTATGGAATAAAGATAAAACAAAAACAGCTGAAAGATTTCGGCAATACCGCGTATGTTCCGCTGGCAAATAATATTGATTACGAAACGGTAAAAAAAATCAAAGAAGAGAATATCGACAGAGGAATAGCTTTTGAGGGAGGATACGTAAGGCAGTATCCCGAGGGAAGAATGTTGTCACATATTCTCGGCATTGTCGGAGACGACGGAAGCGGTTTGTCCGGGATAGAAAGAGTATGCGATTCAGATTTGTACGGTGAATCAGTTGTCGTAAAACGTAAAAAATACGGAAGACGTATATTAAACGATAAAGTTATTGATAAAACCAAAATACGCGGACGCAACATAGAACTTACCATAGACAGGAATATACAGTTTATAGTGGAACAGGAGCTCGGTAAAGCTTTTGCTGATACTAAAGCTCAAAGAGCTTTTTGCATAGTGCAAAATCCTAATACCGGCGAGATTTTGGCGATGGTTTCACTTCCGAATTTTGATTCTTCGGATAAAATAAAAAACTCGGAAATTCTAAAAAATCTTGCGATATCTTACAACCATGAACCGGGCTCTACCTTTAAAATAGTCGCGGTTGCCGCCGCTTTGGAAGAAGAAAAAATAAAACTTTCCGAAAAGTTTTTTCTTGAAAACGGCAAATATCAAATCGGTACGCATACCATAAACGACACTCACAAGATAAAAGGCAGCGCTGCCGTCAGTGAAATTATGGAGCAGTCGTCAAACGTAGGAACCGTAAAAATAGCCCAAAAACTGGGAAGACCGCTTTTTTACGATTATATAAGAAAATTCGGATTTTTTTCTCATACGGGAATAAACTTAAACGGAGAAGAAAAGGGAATTCTTGCGGATGAAAAAAGATGGAATGTTTTATCTTTGCCGACAATTTCTTTCGGGCAGGGAATAAGCGTTACCGGTATACAGCTTATAAATTCGTTTTCCGCTATAGCAAATGGCGGAGTTTTAATGAAGCCTATAATAATTAAAAACATTGAAGGGAAACACGGTGAGAATGCTGATTTCGGACCAAAAGAAATCAGACGCGTAATTTCCGAAGAAACTGCCCTTGAGATGAAAAAAATGTTAAAAAGCGTAGTTGATAAAGGAACGGGAAGAACAGCTAAAGTAAAAGGTTACTCCACTGCCGGAAAAACGGGAACCGCTCAAAAAATAGATGAAACAAGAAGATATTCGACAAAGCATTATATAGCCTCGTTTTGCGGGTTTTTGCCGGTCTCAAATCCCGAAATTGTTATTCTTGTCGTGATTGACGAACCGAAAGGTGACTATTACGCTTCTTCTGTTGCCTCTCCGGTTTTTTCTAGAATCGGTGAAAGAGTCGCGGATTATCTGAATATACCAAAAGACGACGTTAAACGGTAAACGTCGACCGACCCGCAATCTATACTTCTCTGTGAGATTGCGGATCAAGTCCGCAATGACAGCTGATTGCAATTTAGCGTCAAAACAAATAAAGCAAAATGTTGAAAAATAAAATGGAGAAAAAATGAAAAAGTTATTATTGTTATTATTGCTGACTGTAATTATGGTTGCAAATGTCTTTGCAATACAAACGGATGTAAGTGTTGATACGGCATTAAACGCTGCGATAATTAACGAAGCCGTAACCGCGATAACAGTTACTGACAATATCAGCATGGGTGTCAATATTAGTACTATAAATCTCAGAAATTTAACTATCGATACTGACGGGACAGACTATTTTATAACCGGTAATGACATACGCAGAGGTTTTTATATTACAAGTTCCACTGTGCGGATAGAAAATATAAACTTGTCGGGTTTTTATAATTATGTTTCATCAAGCGTAAATATCATGGGCTCTGGTTATGCTTGGAGTTCCGGCAGCGCTTTATATGTAAACATGTCAACAATTTCATATACGGGAAGTAATATACTGATAGAAAATAATATCACTTCAGTTACTATGGTTAATAATACTGCTCATTCCGGATTCGCTTATGCGTATGCCCAAGGCGGAGGTGTTTACATTGCTGGCTTTGGTTTTGGCATGATTGATCTTTCTTATTCATATTCTTCTTCTTTTATCAGTTCCGGAGATATTAATTTCTTAAACAATACCGCTTACGGTTATGGCTATGCTCCCGGCATAACATCTCAAGGCTCTGGCTCCGGATTAGGAGGCGCATTTTTTACTACTTATTCTTCGAATTCTTTTGTCAGTTCCGGAGATATTAATTTCTTAAACAATACTGCTTTCGGTTTTTGCTCCGTTCCCATCTCTGCCGGCTCCGGTCACGGCTACGGTTATGGCTCCGGCGGAGCGATTTATACCGAGAATTCTGTGAATTTTTTTGTCAGTTCCGGAAATATTAATTTCGTAAACAATACTGCTTACGGCTTAAGCTCTGCTTTAGGCTCCGGCTCTGCTTACGGTTACGGCTCCGGCGGAGCGATTTACTCGAATAAGTCAAAGTATTTTTTTGTCAGTTATAGGGATATAAATTTTACAAGCAATACTGCTTTAGGTTACGGAGCCTATGGCGGAGCCTCAGGTGGAGCGATTTACACAAATGCTATTTCTAATATGTCTGTCAATTGTTCCTTTATCAGTCACGGAGATATTAATTTCATAAATAATATTGCTTTCAGTTCCGATGCCTGGGGTTCCTGGGTTTATGGCGGAGCAGTTTACAGCGACTCAAATAGTAATCTTTCTTTTGTTAGCTCCGGAGATATTAATTTCTTGAATAATACTGTTTTTGGTTTGGGTGTTGTGTATGGAGGAGCGATTGCTTCTCAAGCATCCATTCTTTCCTTTATCAGCTTAGGAGATGTAAATTTCTTGCAAAATACGGCTGATGGCATTGACACCGGTTCCGGTTCCGGCGGAGCGATTTATGACAATGCCTCCCTCTATTTCTCGATCGTCAGTTCCGGTAATATAAATTTCGTAAGTAACACTGCTAACGGTTTTGGTAATAACTATTCCTATGGCGGAGCGATTAGCACGCGGAATTCTTCTTTTTCCTTTGTCAGTTCGGGAGATATTAATTTCTTAAGCAACGCTATCAGCGGTTCCGGCTATTACCAAAGCGTATGTTATGGCGGAGCGATTTGTATGCAGACTTCTTCTTTTTCCTTTGTCAGTTCCGGTAATATTAATTTTATAAACAATACTGTCAGCGCCTTTGCTTCCGCGCAAGGATATGGTTTCGGCGGAGCGATTTGTATGCAGACTTCTTCTTTTTCCTTTGTCAGTTCCGGAGATATCAATTTCTTAAATAATACTGCTGACGGTGTTGCTGTCTCAGGTTACGGTTACGGCGGCGCTATTTACTCAAACAGCAATTCCGATTACGCAGTATGTTCTTTTAATGCCAATAAAATATTTTTTGTAGAAAATTTAGCTACTGCGACAACAATCGGAGCGGGCGGCGCAATATATTTACAGATGTCGTCAATAACATTAAATGCTAATTCTGTTGATTTTAAAAATAATGAAGCGTCTCATTTAGGCGGGGCAATTTTTGCATCAAGTGGAAGCGCGATAAAATTTAATGCCGCGGACAATGATATGAGCATATTGTTTAAAGATAACTATGCAAGCGGCATATTAAACGACGTGTATTTGAGCAGCGCTTATTATATGGATGTTAGTAAATACTACGGAGCGTCCGCGACTTTGAATTTTAACGCGATTGCAGGAAATATTACATTATCAAACGGAATAAAAGTTGACGGCGACGGAAGCGGAACTGTCAACAAAGCAGGAGTTGGCAGTTTTATATTCGGCGGCGACACAATAATAAAAAATAACGCGTTTAATATAACCGGCGGCGATGTTGTATTTTTAGACAACGCGACATTTACGGGTCCAAACATGATATTGCCTGTTGGTAATATATTAGATATGCAAAATGAAACAGTGAATATAATAACAGTAAGCACATTTTCAAGCACGACAAGTACAAAAATAGACATATGGGCAAACGGCGACCATGACCAGATAATATCCGCTGAAGCAACAGTAGGAGGAAATTTAGACATCAAGGCAAGGGTGGGTACTTATAATAACAATGAATATACAATAATAATATCATCAATGGCGTATGTGCAGGGTCTTTTTGTGAGTACGGCTTGTAACTTGTCTTTGCAGATTACATTTAATGATTATAATAATGCCAACAGCGTTATATTGACGCTTAACGGAGTCTACGGCAGCGATTTTTCAAGCAGGACGTATAGCAGGCGAGGAAATAATCATAGAAATACAGCAAGAGTGTTGGATGATTTATCTATAGATGATAGCATAAGCGATGATATGGCAGACATAATAACGGAATTAATGACAAGAGGCGACAGAGAAGTAGAAGATACGCTTTTGAGTATGTCGGGGTATTTCCTTCCGAACGTGCTAAGAAGCATAGCGGGAGCTCCTGCAAACGAAATTTACGATAAAATAAGAAACCATGCAAGGGAAGACAGAACAAACAGCGGATTATGGGCGCAGGTAAGGGGCGAAATAGCGAAGTTTGGGGAACATGACAATTCGCCTGATGGTTATAAAGATAATTCATTGGGCTTAATGATAGGTTTTGACAGATATATATCAGACAATGGTCTGATGTGGGGAGTATACGGAAGATTTAACAGCCATAATATAGAACAGGGACAAAACAAAGCAGACGGAACAAATAAAGGATTAGGAGTATACGGAGGATTAATAAAAGAAGACTGGGAATTGAAAGCAATGGTATCGGGAAGTTTTGATAACTTTGATACGACAAGGTATGTGTATACACCTTTAGTAAACAGGACAGCGAAGGGCGAAATAGGAGCGTTTACGTTTGGCGGGGATATAGAAGCGGCATTGAAGTATGCGATGAACGAAAAAGTAAAAATAAGACCGTATATCGGAATGGAAATGGACGATGTGAATTACAAAACCTTTAAAGAAAGCGGAGCCGGGGCAGTTAATTTGGATGTAAAAAGCGGAAGTTATATAAGAAGCGCAGCAAGAATCGGAGCTGGAGTAGAGTATGACAAGACAGAGTGGAGCGTATACGCAAAAGGGGAAGGAAAATATCTGATAGCGGGGTTTGAGCCTGAAATAGAAAGTAAGTTTGAAGGAACTAATTCAAATTTCACAACCAAAGGTGCGGAAGAAGGAAAACTGCAGATAGGCTTAGGCTTTGGCGGAGAGATGTTTATAAGCGAAAACTGGAAACTGTTTGCCAACGGAAACTATTACACGGCGGAAAGATATAGCAATATGTATGGAAATGTAGGAGTAAGATATATGCTTGGAACAGGGGCAAGCAAGTTGGAAAAGAAAGGACGCCTATAGCGACAAACGAGACAGAAGAAGGCAGAGTGCAAAACAGAAGAGTAGAGATAGTAGTAGAGTAACGGCTCACCCTCACCCTGCCCTCTCCCTGACTAGGGAGAGGGAGAAAAACAGAGTAGTTGTTTCCTCTCCCTAGTCAGGGAGAGGATTAAAGGTGAGGGCGACAAATTAATAAATAACAAAGTTTTTGTCTGTCATTCCGTTGAAAAACGGAATCCAAGTTAGTCTTTGTCCGTCATACTGAACGAAGTGAAGTATCCAAGGAATAGATTGCGGGTCGGT
>WRFE01000067.1 GCA_009778965.1 Candidatus Endomicrobium labiotermitis | reverse complement strand
GGCTGTCGTGTGTTGTAAGTATTTTCTGGGTAGTCGGCATTACAAACGCGTTTAATATAATAGATATAATGGACGGACTCTCAAGCGGAATAGCCGCAATAGCCGCTTTCGCGTTTCTTTTTATATCTCTGCCTACCGAAATGATATACGTAAATTTTTGCGCCGCGGCTTTGGCGGGCGCTCTGCTCGGATTTATTCCTTATAACTTGTCAAAATCGAAAAAAATATTTATGGGCGATACAGGAAGCCTTTTTATAGGTTTTATTCTTGCCAGTCTTGCTATGGGAACATCATATACGCGGATGAACGAGATCGGTTTATTCGCGCCGCTTTTGATACTTGCTATTCCTATTTATGAAACTTTCTTGGTAAGCTTGTTTAGAATCAGCAAAGGAAAATCGCCGCTTATGGGCAGTAAAGATCATTATGCTTTAAGAATGGAAAAAATGGGTTTTTCCCGTAAAAAAATTCTTGTTGTAACTTACTGCGTTTGCGCGTTTTTGGCTTTTTGCGCGTTTTTATTTACCAAAGTGTCTTTTGTGTACGCGGCAATGTTATTTTTATTTGTGCTTGCGTCTTTGTGGTTTGCGAGCGTTAAATTAGCTTCGGTAAAAGTAGAATAAAGCTAATGACAACTAAAAACAACGCAACAAACAAACCGGCAGATTTAAAAGACGAACAACAACAGAAAGACAAACTTACGAGAAACTTATGAAAAAAACAATAATAATAGGCGCGGGAATAAGCGGTCTTAGCGCCGCGTATTTTTTAAAAAAGCCTTATACTATTCTTGAGCAGAAACCTTACGCGGGCGGTTTGTGCGCGTCTTTTTATGAAAATGGTTTTACGTTCGACTGTTCCGGGCATTTTATTCATATAAAAGATGAAAAAATTAAGAAACTTGTCGCGAAACTTACTGGCGGCATAGACGAAATAAGCAGAAACGCGTCGATATATCTGCATGACAAATTTATTCCTTATCCTTTTCAGGCAAACCTCTATTATCTTGACGAGAAAACAAAAAAAGAATGCGTGGACGGAATTTTAAAAAGAAAAAACATAGAAGCGTCTACCTCTATGCCTTTTGCCGACTGGAGCGAAGCGATGTTCGGTAAAGGCATAACTAAATATTTTATGAAACCTTATAATCAAAAACTATGGAGCTTTGATCTTAAAAAAATGACGGCGGAATGGTCCGGAGCTTTTGTGCCTAAACCCGATGCTCAAAGTATAGTTAAATCCGCGTACTCAAAAAATAAAGTCAGTTACGGATATAACAGTGTTTTTTATTATCCTAAACAAAAAGGCTGTCAGGCATTAATTGACGGGCTTGCCGAAAAAGTTAAAATTAACCTGAACGAAAAAACTTCTAAAATAGACATAAAAAACAAAATTGTAAAAACGCAAAACGGGCAGTATAAGTATGATAATATAATATCTACCCAGCCGCTGCCGGAACTTATAAAACAGATTTCAAATGTTCCCGCGAATGTTAAAAAAGCTGTTTCAAAACTTTTATGTACGCAGACAAGATGCGTAAATATCGGCGTCAAATCCTCAAAAGGAATACCTGTGGTTTTAAAAAACAGGCATTGGGTATATCTTCCCGAAAATAAGTTTCCTTTTTACAGAATAGGGATGTATTCAAACGTAAGCCGCGGGACAGCTCCCAAAAATTCTTACAGTTTCTATGTTGAATTTTCAAGCGCTGACGGCAAATACAAAAGCAGCGAAAACGTGATAAAAGATTTAATAAAAGCCGGTTTTATACGCAAAGATGACGAAATAGCCGGTGTAAATATAATAGATATGCCTTATGCGTATGTAATTTTTGATAAAAATCGCTTTGAATCTCTTGAAACGATAAAAAGCTTTTTAAATAAAAACGGAATTTTTTCAATAGGCAGATACGGCGCCTGGGAATATTCTTTCATAGAGAAAAACATAAAAGACGCAAAAGCAACAGCAGAGAGAATTAACAATTTACAATGAACAAAGTACAAAAGACGAAAGGGAATCAAATGTTAAAGGTATGTTATATTATCACAAAACTTGAGTTAGGCGGAGCGCAAAAGCTCGCGCTTTATACGGCGGAGCATTTAGATAAAACGAAATTTGGAAATTTTATAATAACGGGCAAGGGCGGAATTCTGGATAAAGAAGCCTCGGAAAAATTCAGGCTTTTGCAGCTAGACAGTTTTGTAAGGGAAGTGTCTCCGGTTAAAGATTTAAAAGCTCTTTTCCAAATATATAAAATTCTTAAAAGAGAAAAACCTGACGTTGTTCATACACATTCTTCAAAAGCCGGAATACTCGGCAGAATTGCCGCTAAGCTTGCCGGAATAAAAACCATAATACATACAATACACGGTTACGGTTTTAATGAAACGCAGAAATGGTATGTAAAGTATGTTTACGTGTATATTGAAAAGTTTTGTAATTTGATAACCGATAAGCTCATCGCCGTATCCAAAGAGGATATAAAGAAAGGGCTGCGCTATAAATTAGCAAAGGAAATAAAATTTATTCTTATAAGAGCCGGTATTGATACTGAATTTTATAAAAATTATACTCCTGACGTTAATTTCAGAGAATCCATGATTCGTCATTGCGGGCAAAGAGTCGCGCAAGCACGTCATTGCGGGCTTGACCCGCAATCTCAAAAGTCGTTTATAGTTTCAACCATAGGACCATTCAAACCTCAAAAAAACCTTAAAGATTTTATAAAAGCCGCCGGCATGGTTGCTGATAAAATAGATAACGTGTTTTTTTTGATAGCAGGAGACGGCGAGCAGCGTCCGGAATTGGAAAGTCTTATTGCGTCATTAAACCTCAAGGATAAAGTGATACTTTTAGGCTGGAGAAAAGACATAGCGGACATTTTATACGCAAGCGACATATTTGTAATGACTTCACTTTGGGAAGGCTTGCCTTGCACTATTCTTGAAGCTATGTGCTGTTCAAAGCCCGTAATAGCCAATGCTGTTGACGGCGTTCAGGAAATAATAGAAGAAGGCAAAACCGGCTTTAAAGTAAAGCCTTACGATTTTCCTTATACCGCAGAAAAAATAATATACTTATTGAAAAATGAACGTATTATGCTGGAAATGGGCAAATCTGCCAAAGAATCCATAGGCAAAGAATTTGACATAAATTACGCCGTAAAACAGCAGGAAGATTTATACATTGCTTTGTCAAAATAAATATTCGTTTTAAAGGGCTGTAAAAATGGATACTATTGAAACGGAAAGACTTATTTTAAGAGCGTTCAGGGAAAGCGATCTTGACGATTATAACGAATACAGCAGCCAGCCTGAAACCGGACCAAATGCCGGTTGGAAACCGCATGAAAGCAAAGAAGAATCTTTAAAATGGCTTAAAGAGTTTATTGAAAAAGATGAGTCTTGGGCAGTAATTGAAAAAGAAAGCGGTAAACTTATAGGCATTACTGCTTTATATCCCGATAAAAAGCGTCAGCATGATGACGCGCGTAATCTGGGCTATGTGTTTAACTCGAAGTTCTGGGGAAAAGGGTATGCGACCGAATCTTCTTTGGCTGCGATAAAATATGCTTTTGAAACCATGAAGCTTGAGCTCCTTTCTATTAACCATTTTACTTTTAACGAACGTTCAATGAGCGTAATTAAAAAATGCGGATTCAGATATGAAGGCACTCTTAAAGAGGCATTTAAATCTTTTGACGGGAATGTATACGACGATGTATTATATTCAATGACAAAAGAAGAATGGAAGATGAAATCAAATAACAATTAACAAAGTACAAATAACAAAAAACGGCGTTGCGAATTGCTGTTGTCGTTTTTTGTCACTAAATATTCGGGTTTGTTTCTCAACTTCTCAGTATCTAATGATCTCATCTTCTTCAGTTAAAATTGCTTTCATACTCAGCTTTTTGGTAAAATACATAAAATTATTTAAGAAATAAAAATTGTTTAAAGCAGGCAGAATTATGGCAAAAAAAGATTTACTTTCCATTTATGACCTTTCGGCAAAAGAAATCAAAGCATTATTAAATAAAGCTTTAGAACTAAAAGCCAAAAAAAAGGCATTGACCGTTTTAAGCGGTAAAACAATCGGGCTTATATTTGAAAAACCTTCCACAAGAACTATGGTGTCTTTTGCCGCGGCTATGGTTCAGCTGGGCGGCTCTCCAATTTTGCTTAACGCGCAGGATTTGCAGCGTAAAAGAGGCGAATCTATACACGATACGGCTTTGGCGTTGTCCGGATATTTGGACTGTTTAATGGTAAGGACTTTTAAACATTCCGATGTTGAAGAATTTGCGAAATATTCTTCCGTTCCGGTAATAAACGGACTTACGGACTATGAACATCCGTGCCAGATTCTGGCTGATATAATGACTATAATGGAGCTTTATAAATTAAAAACAGTAGAAGCTTTAAAGAAAATTAAAATTGTTTTTATAGGCGACAGCAATAACGTAGCGAATTCGCTACTTGCTGTTTCCGCGGTTTTAGGACTCGATTTTACGCTTATTTGCCCTAAAGATTTTGCTCCTGAAAAATCAGTTTTGAATAAAGCTTTAAAATGGACTTCCGAAACAGGCGCTCAGATAATGATTACAAGCGATATAGAAGAAGTTAAAAATGCTGATGTAGTATATACTGACGTTTGGACTTCAATGGGCGCAGAAAGCGAAGAAAAAAAGAGAAAAAAAGCTTTTGCTCCTTATCAGGTAAATTTGGAATTGATGAGAAAAGCTTCGTCAAAATGCATAGTTTTGCATTGTCTGCCGGCTGTCAGAGGGGAAGAAATTACCGCAGACATTATGGATAAATACGAAAACAGCATATTTACCCAGGCAGAAAACAGACTGCACGCGCAGAAAGCCGTTCTGCTTTATTTATTGAGTTAAAATGAAAACTCCCTATATAATTGTATTTGTCACGGTTCCCAACCGTAAAACAGCTAATAAAATCAAAGATATTGTTTTGGAAAATAAAATTGCCGCCTGTGTTGGTATTACGGGCGGCATTTCTTCTTTTTATTGGTGGAAAGACAAAATTGAAAGCGCTAAGGAACTTTTGCTTATTATTAAAACCGTGAAAACAAAGTTTTCAAAATTAGAAAAATGTATAAAAGAAGTCCATCCTTATGAAGTTCCCGAAATAATAGCGGCGGATATTACCGCGGGAAGCAAAGATTATTTAAACTGGATAAAAAAATATGCGGGGTAAAAATAACAGAAAAATAGTTTTGGCTTCGGCTTCGCCCAGAAGAATTTCGCTTCTTAAAGAGTGGGGACTTGATTTTGAGATTTTGCCGAGCGATATTGATGAAAAAACAGCGCTGAAAAAACCTTCGTATATAGTAAAGGACCTTTCCTGTAAAAAAGGCTTTGACATAGCCGGCAAAAGACCGCAAGCTCTTATCATATCTGCGGATACCATAGTATTTTTAAACGGAAGAATAGTAGGGAAGCCAAAAGATAAGAAAGAGTCCGAAAAAATAATAAGAGAGCTTAACGGAAGCATTCATAAAGTTTACAGCGGCGTTTCTATAATAGATAATGTATCAGGCAAAAGTTCCGTTTTCTACGATGTTGCGCTTGTTAAAATGAGAAAGCTTCCCGAAGCAAGACTTAAAGAGCTTTTCGGAAAACACATGGATAAAGCCGGAGCTTATGCTGTTCAGGATACTAACGACGACTTTGTAGAAAAAATTTACGGGGATTATTATACCGTTGTAGGGCTTCCTTATGTAAAACTTGCCCGGGAGCTTAAGAAGTTTGGAGTAACAATTAGCAAATAATAAAGTACAAATAATAAAAAACAACGCCGGAAGCAGATTTTTGTGCTTCCGGCGTTGTTTTTTATTTTAAGAAGTTTTATTTTATCTTGTGAATATAAGATCGTTGCTTGTAATTTTGGAGCTTTTAGCCAGATTGATATACCATTCATTAAGAAGAGTATTTATTTTCATCTGAAGCGCAAGGTCTCTTGTCATATTCGGGTCTGCTTTAGCGGCGGCTTCATATTCGGCGTTCATAAGTTTTATAGATGAAGCAAGCAAAATTTTCAATTTTTCTCCGGAAATTTGTTTTCTTCTCAGGTTTTCGTATTCTTTCGGAGTAAGCTTAAGCCCGCGCAGGAACGCATAATACATACGCGGATCAAACATATTGTTGTTTTTAAACATTGCGGAATTTTGTATGTCTCTCGTTAATTCAAGGTCTGAAACTTGTATTCCGTATTTTTTAGACTGCTGGTAAAAAAGCTCTTCCTGAATCAATGCCTGCAAAGTTTTAATTTTTATTTGTGTGAGCATTTCGTCTGTCAGCTCTTCTTTCGACATGTTTCGCATCATTTCGGTAGAACTTAGGTACATAGAGTTGAAAAGGCTTAAAGGTATTTCTGTGCTGTTTACCGTTGCGGCTGACTGGTGGTCTCTTGAGAAGAAAGCAGTCCCAAATCCCGAGAAAAAAATCCCGGCTACAAAAGCCGATATAGTAATTAAAAAGATTTTCCGCATGTGTTTTCTTAAAAAGTTCATCATTTCTTTTTCGCTCCTGCTACGTTAGTTTCTTCGCTATTTATTATAGACGATTTGCCTTCGAAAAATCCGCCTTCCGCTATGGTAAGCAAAGTAGTCTGAATATCTCCCGAAACTTTCGCTTTAGGGAGTATTTCAATGCTTTCCGAGGCGAATATATTTCCTTTTACGGCTCCGCCTATCATTATAACTTCGGTTTTTATATCTCCGGAAATCAAACCGTCAGCACCTAAAAGTATTCCCGCGGCATCAATATTGCCGTTGATTTTTCCGTCAATCCTTATAACTTTGTCGGTTTTAAGATTGCCTTCAATAACTGCGTTTTGTCCTATAAGCGTTTCAACTGAATCAAGCAAATTTTTTGAACTTTTTTTGGTCATAGAAATTCCTTTCAGACTCGATGTGAAAATAATCTGTTAAATAGGAAACCGGATTTACCGGTTTTCCTTTATATTGTATTTCGTAGTGCAGATGCGGTCCTGTAGCCGAACCGGAGCTGCCCATTTTTGCTATTTCCTGTCCTCTTGTTACAAAATCACCTGTTTTTACAAGTCTTCTGTCCAAATGACCGTACATTGTTCTGTAACTGTGCCCATGGTCTATAACTATGATATTTCCGTATCCCTGCTGCCATCCGGAAAAGACTACTTTTCCGTTTGCCGTAACCCAAACCGGCGTATTATGAGCGTTCGCTATGTCTATGCCCGTATGAAAATCCTTGTTTCTAAAAAACGGATGATATCTGAAGCCGTAAGGGGAAGATATTGCGCCTTTTGTCGGCCATCCGCGCGGGGTAGCCATAAAAAGAGAGCGCTGCTGCTTAATGTGCGACATTATTTCATTGTGGCTTTTTTGCATCAATTCATATCTTTGGTTTAGCTGAGATGTTTCTTTTGAAATAAGATTAAAATCTATTTTATTTATTTTTCCCGATAAAATCATTGATAAAGCATTTGCCTGCACAGGCGTTGGACCGCCTTTTCCTAAATTATTATCAGCCGCTTCTTCTATAATGGTTTTTTTTGAGTCCAGAGCAAGAATGGAGCGGATTTTTTCGTCATTCATTTGAAATTTTTCTACGAGAAGTTTTGTTTTTTCCAGCTGGTTTGCGAAGAATAAAAGCCTTATCTTCATTATTTGGTTATCGGCTTTTGTTTTAGCGTAATCAATATGCTGGCTTACAAGAAAACCCGACCAAACTGTCAAAGATGTCCACGTCACGGCAAATACGCATATAAATAACAACGAAACGCTTATTTTTACGGGTTTAATTTTCCCGTGGGGAATAAGCATTACGGTTATTTTTTTACCTAAGCCTTTTCTTGCTTTTGAAAAGATACCCATGATTAATAGAATTATATCATAAAGATTGTCATGTTGCAATAATATAAATCCGAAATTATTTTCCGGTAAAAAATAAACATTGCGAAACGAGAGTAAAATTTATAATATATGCAGAGTAGTATTAAAGATTAGAAAACATTGAAAATTCAATCTGTAAAATAAATATTTTATCAGGAGAAAAAATGAAAAAACTATTACAGAAGTTATTCATCAACCTATTTGTCATTGCGTACGACAAACCGCGCAAGCACGTCATTGCGGGCTTGACCCGCAATCTGAAGTTTTTATTCTCGTTTTTAATTCTTATAGTATTTATGTTTTTTACCGGCGTTAACGCATATTCCCAGTCTAATGTAAGCGATTTTACAGAGTTTAACGATTATTGGACAGGCAACGCCACACCGCCAAACATAAGTTTAACGGGAGATATTATTTTTGGTCCCGCTTTGGGCACGGCAGCTTTAGGTCTTAATATGACAATTGCCGGAAACGACAGAATATTTGACGGTTTAGGAACTTATAGCGGTTTAAATTTAGGTAGCGGTATGTCTCTTGCAATAAACGGAGGAATAACATTTCAAAATTTTGAAAACAGTAGTAATGGCGGTGCGATATATGTCAACGGTTCAAATATAAGTTTTAGCGGAGGAAGTACGACATTTCAAAATAACACGTCAATGACTTACATTACTTTGGTGCGCAGCGCTTCCATTGTGCTATTCAGCGCCTAGGCAAATAAAACAAAAAATAACACTTGACAGGTCCGTAAAATAGTTATTTAATGTTTACAAGGTCATATCGCTTTAAACTGCATTATTACATGTTGTATACTCTTCCTTGGCGATATTAGGGGTTTTTTATGAAGAATATTTATTCTTTATTGGTTCTTTTTGTATCTATATGTATGCTTTTTAACTCTTGCGCAACTACATCTAGTAAACAGCCGGACAAGGTGTCCATAAAGCAGCTAATCAGAGAACAAGGTTATAAAGTAACCGTTTATTTTGACGTTTCTTCCGCGGAACTTGGTATTGTTTCTCAGGATAAGCTTATGCATGCCGCTAAGATGAAAGAGGCTTCAGAAACGCCCGTTCATTATACGCGATAAGAAGATAAAACAAGTATAAAAGAAAAT
>WRFE01000066.1 GCA_009778965.1 Candidatus Endomicrobium labiotermitis | reverse complement strand
CATTTATTTTTGCGCTATCAAACGATGCTTTATTCAACGCGACAAGAACAGAGCCTGAAATTTTAGCGCCGTCGCCTGTAATTAAATTATGTCCCGCCGCTACAAAAGAATTTCTAATATTACCGTCTGCATAAATATTGTTTTTCGCTAAAACCAAAGACCAGCCTATATTGCCTGTCCGCGCATTATTTCCGGCGAAAACAGCAGATCCGTATACAGAACCTGCATCAATATCGCTTCCGGCTGTTAAAGCAGATCCTAAAACAGTATTCTCTACTGTTATATTTTCTCCGGCGACAATCAAAGACTGATTTACATTTTCGGAAGTGACGTCATTTTTCGCAAAAACCGCCGATTTATTTATGGTTCCGGAAACATCAATATTATTAGCAACAGCCAAAGATCTATTTATATTACCGGTAACATCTATATCATTTTTGGCATATAAAACGCTTTTTGAAATATCAGAACCTTCGGCAAATATACTGTCCTTGGCGATTAAAGCGCTCAAAGAAATATCAGATCCGTCAACAAAAATATTATCAGCATACCCTAAAGACAATAATAACGAAGAACCGTTTATATTTAGATTATTTTTAGCGACAAGCAAAGCTTTTTTAGCAAAAGTATTGTCTATAGTTATATTATCCGCGTAAACTGTAATATTCCCGGATGTTGTAACCGCATTATCAATTATAACGGAACTTTTTTTAGTGCCTCTAGTTTTTCCGATGACATTAAGAGAACCACTTGTCGTATCAGTCACATTGACTTTTTTTCCCAAAAGAGTCAAAACGCCGGCAATTTCGCTGTCTGCTACTGTTATCTTTTTAGAAGCCGCGGTAACATTGTTTAATTTACTGACATTCCCGCTGATTCCGTTATTTACATATAAAGAATTGTCTGCAATATCTATTTTTGAAGCTTTAACCGAAAAAGTATCGGCTGCTTTAAGATTTGAAAATAAAAGACTGCCTGATTTTTTCGTAAAAGCTTCATCTCCGTATAACGAGCCGGACACAGAATTGATTTCCTCTGTAATTAAGGTCATTGAATTCAATATATCTTCAATACCGAAGAACTCAGAAACAATATCCGAAACACTAACCATACCGGCAAGCGGAAGATCCAAAACAACATCTCCCGAAAGGAAATTAATACTTTCAAAACCCCATAGAGTCTGCCCGGATGACATCAAAGCGTCTTTAACGGTAATATCAATATTATCAGCTTTAACTTTATCAAGTTCGGTATTTAACGCGGAGATTGACAAATTTCCGGCAATATTCGTTTTTGTAATTTTAACCAATCCGTCAGATGAGGAAACATTTGAAACATAAATCGTACTGTTTTTAATAGAGTCTGACTGCTCTTGAGCAAGCGAAATTAAACCGCCCAATTTCTCGGATTCAATTTCCAAATCAGAAATCAGGCTAGCCAAAGAAGAACCGGCATCTATTAATTCCTCTAAGGCAGTTATCTTATCGGATAACATTTGTTTAAATTCATCTGAGTCAGCGTAAGCTTCATCTTTACCATGATACTCTGGTCCCAAAAGAGCTATAGCATTGGTTATGGCGTCAGCTCTTTCCATCAGCTCATCCACAGTGCCCTTAGGCATATCTTTAGCTTCTTCTATCGCAAGCTCTATATTGCGTATGTTCTTTAGTCTCTCAATATTTTCGTCATACTCCGAAAAATCAAAACCATCGAGAATCTCTGAAATTTCATCGCTAATCGCATCTTTTTTATCTTTTATCCTAGCAATCAAATCTTCAATAGCTTGGAGTTTTTCAGGGTATTCTTCCCCGATTGTAGTTTCCGAAACAATACTGGCGATTTTTGCGTTAACGTCTATTTCCGCAATCAAGTCGCCTTTAACCGTAGTTTTATCAATTTCAATACCTGTTTTTGATAAAAGAGAAGTTTCGCCGCCATCTACTTCAATTCTGGAAGAAGTAATTCTGATTTGTCCGTCAGCGTCTATTACAAGAATCTGTTCTCCTGCTGCTTCGCTTACGGCTATTTTGGAATTCTCGATATTTATGCCTCTCTTACCTTCAATAGCTATAAAATCAGCTCCATTTCTGGTAATTAGTTCGACATTTCCGCCTGCCAAAATTTTCGAACCGTTTGTAATTTCAATTTTACCTTCCGGAGAATCCGGTACTATAAGACTGTATTTAAAGCTATATTTTCCGTCATCCAAATTAAAATCAACTTTATTGGTGGTAAGCGTTAAGGCGCCCGGGCTTATAAACTTTCCGCCGTCAAAAACTATACCTGCTTCGTTAGATATTATTATACGTCCGCTTCCGGCTTTAACAGTTCCTGCAAAAGTGGAAACATCTCCGCCAAGAACCTGATTCAGAACAACTCTGCCTTCGTTAAGAAATTCCAAAACCTGTTTACTGCCTACGTTAAGTTTTCCCCAGTCAATTACGGCATGACCCTCGCCAAAAACCAACTGTGCGCTAGTCCCGTCTGTAAACGCTTCTATAAAACTGCCTTTAGAGCCTATTATATCTGCCCCGCCTGCTCCGTCGGCAGTATTAAGAACTTCTCCTGTCCATTGCGCAAAGCTCGCGCTTGAACTCATCAGCATAAACGCTAATGTTACCGCTAATAATTTTTTAATTTTCATAAAATCCTCTTTCTTTTGTGAATTAAAAACTTTATTTAAACCAAAATACACTTTAGCCTCCTGTTTTACTACTTTTAGAGACAAAAAAACTCCGCTTTCCTATGATTAAATCAAAGAGAAACGGCTGCGATTAATGTATTTAGGGATAACTAATTCTTTAGGCTCTTAAAATATATCTTTACTACTGTGAAAATATGCTACAAAAACATACTTAACTTGTCAATAATCAAATCAATATTTCACAAATCATTCACAACATAAAAAAAATAACCTTTTGAAAGGTTTAGGCAGATTTCCGGAAATGTATATAATTTTTTGTAACAGACATAGAAAAATTACGACAGTTTTTGGATTTCAATATCGGCAAGTTTTAAAAATTTTATATCAAGTCTTTTGGCTTCTTTATAGTTTTCAATAGCCACAGCTTTATCGCCTTTTTGGGCATAAACACTTGCCATCCCGAAATAAGCTCCCCCGTGTTTGGGATTAAGAGAGATAACCTTTTTGTAATCAGCCAATGCTTCTTCAAGTTTATCTTCGAAATAATACATTTCCCCTCTTTTAAAATATGTCATAAAATTTTCAGGAGAAAGCTCTATTGCTTTATTAAAATTTTCCAAAGCCTTATCTTTATTGTCCATATTAAGGTAAACTTCGGCGCTTAAAGCATAACTTTTGGCATTATTCGGGTCGCTTTTAAGTATTTTATCCAAATCGCTTAAAGCGGAATCATATTTTTTATTTTTAAAATTAACGCCGGCTCTTGTATAAAGAGTCTCTATATTTGCGGAAGAAATCTGTGTATTTGACGCTCCTAAAATATCTTTTTTAGGCTGAAGCCCGGTTAGCTGCGTTTTAGCCGGCAAGACTACGCCGGAGTTTTTGGGCTCCGCAGATTTGGAAGTATCTTTATTACTGAAAAATTTTGAGAAAAGCCCCGATGTTTTTTCGTTTTTTTCCTGTTGCGGCTGCTCTGATTTCGGTTTTAGCGTTGGCAGTTCGGTTCTTTTTGGAGCCGGCTGCGGCAATCCTGATTCCTTTTTAGGTAACGGCAATTCGGTTTTCTTTGGAGTCGGCTGCGGCAATTCAAATTCCTTTTTAGACTCCGATAACTCTGTTTTAATTTCAGGGTTCGGCTTTTCTTCTTCAGCAATAGGTAATGCCTGTTTTTCTTCAACAACGGGCTCTGCCTGTTCTTCAACTTTTACTTGATTATCTTGAACCGCAGATTCTACAACAGATTCCGTTACTACAGACCCCTGTTTTATTCCAGCAATTTCAATGACCGGCTCAACTTTTTCTTCAATTTTTTGTTTCTCAACAGCAGATTCTATCTGTATTTCTTCAACTACAGGCTTTGCCTGCTCTTTTTCAACAGATTGCGCTGTTAAAGAATCTGTTTTAACAACAGGTAATTCCGTTCTCCTTGCCAAAATATCTGTTGACGGTTTTATTATGTCTTCTTTTTTCAAATCTTCCGCTACAGCTTGTTTATGCTCAAGAACCGGTTTTACAATAGTTTCAGGCAGCTTCGTTTTAATCGGCAAATCTCCTAATGACTTGCTTTCCGCAGGTTTGGAACTATATTTATTTTTATTACCAAAAAGTTTCGAGAAAAATCCCGATGCTTTTTCAGTTGTTTCTTGTTGAGTACGCTCGGATTTTGGTTCCGGATTTGGCAGCTCGGTTTTCTTAGGCTCAAGTTTTGGCAGTCCCGATTCTTTTTTTGACTCCGGCAATTCCGTTTTGATTTCAGGCTTCGGCTTTTCTTCTTCAACAACAGGCTTTACCTGTTCTTTTTCAGAGGCAGACTTTGCCTGCTCTTCTCGTTTTTTTCTGAGTTCTTCCATCAAAGCATTTATTTTATCTTTAACTTTAACAGGTTCCGCAATAGATTCCGGTTTAATTTCTGTCTGTTCTGCAACAATTTCAGTTTTTTCAGACTTTGTCTGTTCTTCTTCAACTTTCACTAGATTCTCTTGAACTACAGATTCCGAATATTTTTCTTCAACAATAGGTTTCGGCGGTTCTGAAACAGGCGGCTCAATAATTGTTTCTTGAACAGGTTCAACTTTCTCTTCAGACTTTTGTTCTTCTAATTTTTCCTCAATCAGCGAAACAGTTTCTGTTTTTTCTTCCGGCTTTATTTCCTGTGTTTCTTCAACAACAGGTTTTACCTGACTCTCTTCAACGACAGACTTTGTCTGTTCTTCAACTTTTTTCTGATTATCCTGAATAGCAGATTCTGCAATGGATTCCGGTTTAATTTCTTCTGTTCCAAAAACAATTTCAGTTTTTTCGCTATTAATTTGTTCTTCTACAACAGGTTCAAACTGTTTTTCTTCAGTTTCTGTTTTCTCAACAGTTGTTTCTTGAACCGACTCGACTTTATCTTCAGTTTTTTGTTTTTCTAATTTTTCTTCAGGCTTTACTTGCTCTTCGACAGCAGATTCCAGCTGCTTTTCTTCAGCCGTAGGCTGCTCAATAATTGTTTCCTGAACAGATTCTTCAGGCTTTATTTCTTGTGATTCTTCAATAACAGACTTTGCTTGATCTTCTTCATCTTTTGCTTGATTATTTTGCTCCGCAGACTCCGCGATAGGTTCTTCAATAGATTCCAGTTTGATTTCTGCCGATTCAGAAATAAGCTCCATTTTTTCAGACTTCGCCTGCTCTTCAACTACAGATTCTTTCTGCTTTTCTTCTATGATAGGCGCCGGCTGTTCAGAAACAGACTGCTCAACAGTTGCTTCTTGGACAGGCTCTATTTTTTCTTCGGGCTTTATTTCTTGCAGTTCTTCAACAATGGGTTTTGCCTGTTCTTCTTCAACCTTTGTCTGATTATCTTGAACTGCAGTTTCTGCAACAGATTTTGTAACGGACTCCGGTTTTATTTCCGCCTGTTCAGAAACAAGTTCAATTTTTTCAGATTTTGCTTGTTCTTCAACAACAGTCTCCGGCTGTTCAGAAACAGACTGCTCAACAACTGTTTCTTTGGCAGGCTCAATTTTATCATCTGCTTTTTGTTCTTCTGATTTTTCTTCAGGCTTTATTTCCTGAGATTTTTCAGCAACGGGCGTTTCCTGTACTTCTTCTTGTTTTTTACTGATTTCTTCCATCTTATCTTTAACTGATTCTGACGGTTTATTTTCTGTCACAGACTTTGGCGCATTTTTCAACGCTTCCAAATCCAAAGCTGGTTTCCCCGAAATCTTTTTAGCCACCGCAGTCTTAGGAACAATTTTCGGTCTTTCAAGCGGCAAGTCAAGATCCGGATTTAAAGCATATGCTTTTTCAAAATCTTCTTTTGCAAATTTTTCTTTGCCAAGCTTTTGGTTTGTCAAACCGCGTTTTTTAAATAATTCGGCATTTTGCTGATCAATAGCAAGTGCCACCGAATAATCTTTATGTGCTGCGAAATATTTTTCATTCTTAAAAAGATAATCAGCTTTTTCAATAAGGAAGCTGGCATCTGACTGATTTATTTTGACAGCTTTTTCATAATCTTTATTTGCTCCGTCAAACATTCCTTTTTTATCGTAATTTCTTGCCCTTAAAATATAGTTTTTATAATTCTTAGGATCTTCATTTAT
Organism: Candidatus Endomicrobium labiotermitis; assembly: GCA_009778965.1. Taxonomy (GTDB): domain Bacteria; phylum Elusimicrobiota; class Endomicrobiia; order Endomicrobiales; family Endomicrobiaceae; genus Endomicrobium; species Endomicrobium labiotermitis. The sequence continues at coordinate 3,206 of WRFE01000066.1, read as the reverse complement.
AACTTTAGTAATGTCCGCTATGGAATTATCAAAATCACCCAAACTAAATTCTGCTTCCGCTCTGAAGTAAAGAATTTCCTTATCTTCTATCCCGAGCATAATCGCCTGAGTCAAATGTTTTATGGCTTCGGAATTTTTCGATATTTTAAAACTGCTTATGCCAAGATACTTATATACTTCATTTTCCTCTGTCTTTAACTCCAGCGCTTTCTCCATTTCATCATAACATTCCTGATATTGCTCTAAATTATAGTAGACATACCCTCTAAAATACCTTGTACTGGCATTATCGGGATGAAATTTTATTACTTCATCAATATCGTCTAACGCGTCTTTAAAAGCGCTTCTTGCAACATTATGTTCGGCGCGTACGGCATATGCTTGTATATTATTCGGATCCGCCTTAATTGCATCCGCAAGATCCCGATAAAAATCTTTTTCCCTGTTTACGGTTTCATAATACTGCGCTCTTTTTATAAGTATGTCGGAATTTTCAGGTTCAAGTTTCAAAGCTCTGTCATAAAATTCTTCCGTTTCTTCATTTTTGCCCGCAAGAAAATACAACTCGCCCATTTTTTGTAAAACATATGCATTTTTTGAATCGGTAATTTTCCGAGCGCGTTTATAATCTTCAAGGGTATTTGTATAATCTTCTTTTTTAAAATATAAGGCTGCCCTTGCCATATAATGTTTATAATTATTCGGCTCGGCTTTTATTGCTTCCAAAGCCTCTCCAAAAGTTTTTATATTTGAAAAATCTTTCTTTTCAGAAGGCTTTTGCTCAAAAAGAATTGTTCTCTTCTTTTCATATTTTTGGACAGGTTTGTCAGCCGCGTTTTCCTTTGCATCTTTCAGCACTTTATCAAGATTTGCAAGTCTGTCTTTTAAACTTTCACCCGCGTCAGATTTTCCCTTAGCGACATCTTTTGCTTTTGACTCCGCATATGCTTCTTCTGATTTTTCATCATTTACAGCAAAAGCCGGAGGTTCATTTTGTTCAACTGTCGTCTGTTTCGCGTTTTTCAGCATTTTATCGAGATTCGCAAGTTTGTCTTTTAAACTTTCACTGGAAGAAACTTCTTCATGCGCCGCATCTTGAATTTTAGGGTCTGCCTCGACTTCTTTTGGTTTTTCGTCATTTACGGAATAAACCGGAGGTTCATTTTGTTCAACTGTCGTCTGTTTCGCGTTTTTCAGCATTTTATCGAGATTTGCCAGTTTGTCCTTTAAACTTTCTCCTGTGTCAGATCTTTCCTGAGTGGTATTTTGAGCCTTAGGCTCTTCCTCTGTCACTTTTGGTTTTTCGTCGTTTGCCAAAACAACCGGAGACTCATTTTGCTCAACTGTCGTATGTTTCGCATTTTTCAGCATTTTATCAAGATTCGCAAGTTTGTCTTTTAAACTTTCACTGGAAGAAACTTCTTCATGCGCCGCATCTTGAATTTTAGGGACTGCCTCTGTCGTTTTTGGTTTTTCGTCGTTTGCCAAAACAACCGGAGACTCATTTTGTTCAACTGTCGTATGTTTCGCACTTTTCAGCATTTTATCAAGATTTGCCAGTTTGTCTTTCAGACTTTCTCCGATAGAGGCTTCTTCCTGCGCAACATTTTGAGACTGAGAATCTGCTTCTTTTAGTTTTTCGTCAATAGCGGGTACAACCGGAGACTCGGTTTGTTTAACGCTTACCGGTTCTTCTATATTTTCTTTTTTAGACTCTTCTTTCTGAATCTCTTTCTTTTCAGGTTTCTTTAATAGCGAGTCTAAATTTTTTAATTTGTCTTTCAAACTGCTGCGCACACCCTCGCTTTCATTATCTTCTATCTCGTCAAAAACAGTCTTTTTATTATCTTTTTTAGTTTCGCCGGAAATTACCAGATGCTCAGGCTCGACAGTTTTACTTTCCTTAACATCTTGAGGGGCAGTGACAGGTTTTGCAGATTCAGAAACAGGAGAATTATTTATTACGTCTTTTTTCTCTATTTCCGGAAGAATTTCGCTTTTATGAAACACTGTCTTAATTTTTTCTTTCTCTTTTTTCACATCGTGCACTATGCTGTGTATAGTCTTTAATTTATCACGCAGGCTGTTTACTATTTCCCTTGATTCTTCATTTTCATATTTTTCTTCTTTAACAGGTTTCGGCGGCTCTATGACTTTTTCTTCTTTTATTTCAGGTTTAATGGTTTTTATATCCGGACTGTTGCCGATATCAGATTCCTGCTCGGAAGCAGCATTTGCTTTCTCGCGTTTTGAAGCTAAACTTTCATTAAGTTCTTTGAGATAATCACTTACAGAGCTGCCGGTTTTCGGATTTGGAGCTGGATTTGGCGCCGGCTCCATAACAGTCTTAAGTTTTTCTATTTCAACCAGCTCTTTCGGAAGTCCGGGAAAAGTATATGTCGTTTTCATTTTACCGGATTGTTTTACCTGCGACGGCTCCGGAGAAGCATCTATTTTTTGGACATTTTGAATTTCTTCTTCTTCAAAAATTCCGGCTTTTATAGTCTTATCGTAACCGCGGATTTTTGTATTAAGTTTTTCCAAATCGTCATAAAGCTCGGCAAGTTTCCCGCCATGGTTTTTATGATAATCTTTAAACTCAAACATGCCTTTATTGCTTTCTATGATTTTCTGGCTGGAATATATTCTTAAAGCCGCGTCGTAATTTTTAAGAGAATCCCCGAAACGTCCCATATTTCTGTATATAACGCCTTTATAAAGATAAGCTGAAGGATTATATTCATCTATAATTAACACTTCATCTATATCGGAAAGAGCTCGGTCAAAATTTCCGATTTTCATAAAAAGAAGAGCTCTTTTAAGATAAGCTTCGGTGTTATCCGGAGTTAAAGCCAAAGAGGAATCATAATCCTTTTCAGCCTGTTCGATATTTCCGTCGTACATATTGGCGTCTGCTTTTAAAAGCAAAGCGTCAACATAGTCATGCGCTATATCCGAGGCTTTTTCGCAATCAGCAATCGCGCCTTTAAAATCTTTTTGCATAAACTTTATTTTGGCCCTTATATAATATGACTTTTCATCGTTGCCGGACATTTTAATCGCTTTATCGGCAAAAGCAAGAGCTTCAGTGTATTCTCCGCTGTCAAACATAATGTCGGCAAGACGCCTGTAAAGAGAATGGTCTTCCGGTTTTTCTTTTATAGCTTTTTGTAAATCCGCCACAGCATCTTCTATTTCATCAACTT
>WRFE01000065.1 GCA_009778965.1 Candidatus Endomicrobium labiotermitis | reverse complement strand
TGTTGTATGTTGTATGTTGTATGTTGTATGTTGTATGTTGTATGTTGTATGTTGGCACGTCTCTCCCCTCTATTAAACCGCAACACTACAAAATTTTACATTATTTTACATTTTTCCTAATTGATAGTAAAGATTCACCATTTTTTCGTTTTATACAGTAGTAAATAAAGCGGCAACGGCAAAACAAACAGATACGTCTTTTGCGGAGGATTTTAGGAATTTTGAAACCTCATTTAAAGTAGCTCCGGAAGCGTAAACATCATCAATAACGCAAATATTTTCACCGCCGGAAAGATTGGCGTGAAAAGCGTTTTCTATTTCCTCTTTCCTGTTAATTCTAGGAAGCGTTTTAAGTTCTTTTGTGGGTTTTATTTTTTCCAAAACGTCATATCTTAACGGTATATTCAGTTTTTTGGAAATATATTCGGCAAGCTTTAAGGAATAATTTACTCTGTCCTGAGCTAAAGAAGGAATGTACACAAAAAAATCAAAACTTTTAAAAAAATCTTTATCCGATATTATTTTTTCGCATAATAAATCCGCATAATGTTTGAAAACATCTTCGCAGGTTTTAAAATCTTTCATAAAAGAATGAAATGTTTCGAAGTTGTCATAATGGACGGCGTGGATGATTTTCATTTAGGACTATCCATTGACTTACTGCCTGAATATTTGTCACCCTGGGCAAAGTCGAAGGGTCTGCAGTTAAAGGGCAGATATTTCGACTTCACAACTTCGTTGTTCCGCTCAATATGACAACTTAGTACGTAAAAGAATAAATCCATTTTCATTTGCGTTAAAAATTGGTTTCCGCATCTTTTAGAAACGGATGTTTTAAATCTTTTTCGGAAAGAATAGGGTCTTTTGTAGTCCAAGATATATTTAGAAAAGGATCATCGTATCTTATTCCCCTGTCGTGCTGCGGAGAATAAACATTAGTACAAAGATACTCAAATTCGACAGTTTCGGAAAGAACCTCAAATCCGTGGGCAAATCCTTCAGGAATATAAAGCATGTTTAAATTTTCGGAATTTAAATTAACGCCGACCCACTTTCCGTAATGCTGAGAATTTTTTCTTATATCAACGGCAACGTCAAAAATGCTTCCCGAAATAACTCTTACAATTTTTCCCTGCGCGAAAGGATTAAGCTGATAATGAAGTCCTCTTAAAACGCCTTTTGATGACTTAGAAAGATTTATCTGTTTTATAGGCTTGTCAATGCCCCCTTCCGCAAATTTATCTATATGGTATAACTCGCTGAAAAAACCTCTGGAATCTTCAAATTTTTTAGATTCAATCAGAATAACATCCGGAATAGCTAATTTCGTAAATTTAAAAGTCATTTTTTAATAAACTCCGTAAACTTTGTTTTGCTTCGTAATCATCGCCGCACTGAAGTCTGTAAACAGCGCCTTCCGGCTCCTTTACTGTCACAAGACCGGTTTTAACTTCCAGATATATAGTCGGGAATTGCTCTTTTAAAGCAATCTTTGTATCTCCGCCAAACTGCGCCGTTATATTTTCAGGTAAAAGAAGCTTTATATTTGGATGTGTACTTTTGGTTTCAAGCTTAAATATTTCAATTCTTTTGCTGATAGGATTTTTTGTAAAAAAAATGCCCTGATTTTTTTCTAAAACGATAACTGCCGTTCTGAAAAATTGAATTGACACGGGTTTTGAACCGGCAATTATTTTGGAGCCGTATAAAAGTTCCGGAATCTTATCGCCTGATTTATATGTAATCAGCTCACCGTCAGGAGTTTTTATCTGAACGGTTCCTTCATTTTTGATTATACTTACAAACTTCGTGGCATAAACGCACGGCGACAATAGAAATACAGCAATAACAGCCAATAATACTTTTTTCATACCCAGTCCTTTTTCACCATTACCGTCATTGCGGACTTGATCCGCAATCTAGCCTAAATAAACTTCCACGCTGTGAGTTCCCTTGCCAAAAGGAGCGACAAGATTTCCTTCTATTTTTTTACCGTTAACAATAATCTCAATAACTTTCGAATTTTTCTTTAAAGCTTTGTTCATAAATTTTATGTTGTACTGCGCACCTCTGAATTTTATGCTGAGTGATGTCTCAGCAAAATCTTTATTCGCAGGCAGTTTCGGGTCTATTCTCAGACCGTCAAGCTCACCCCTTACGCCAAAGAAAAAATTCTGGAACAAATATCTTGTCCATGCAGCTGAACCCGTAAGAATCGGATATTCTCCTCTGCCTGCTATATTTGGATTGTCCGAAGAAACATAATATTCCGGTATCCACGGGCCTGCTTTAAACTCGTATTGTTCGTGCGATAAAGGATTTACGCCTGAAAATATTTTATATGCTTCATCCGCTTTATTTCTGCGCAGTAATGCCCAGACAAAAAACAAGTTCGCATGGCAAAACAAAGCGTTATTTTCTTTTGTTCCGGCGGCAAAACCCGTTATTCTTCCTATTGTTTTATCAAATTTTAAATACGGAGGATAGTTAAGTTTTAACGCGCCTACTTTCTTATCATAAAGATGTTTCAAAACCGAATCTATAACTTTATCCGAAACCCCGGCTTTATCAGCCGCGCCGGATACCAAACTCCAGGTCTGGGGCATAAGCATCATTTCAAAATCATCTGAACTAGGATTCTTTTTTGATAAAGCGTTCTTTTTGAAAATCGTATCTACGGGTTTTCCGTTGTCAAAAATATATCCGCTGTAATAACTGCCATTCCACGCTTTTTTATGGGCGTTTGCCAATGAAACTTCCGCTTTATTTCTTAAATCTTTTATTATATCGCTGACTTTTATTTTTACTTTCTTGCCGCTGATTTTTCCGTTTACTTTGTTTAAATACTTTTCAAGGGTCTTTTGGCGTTCTTTCGCCGGTACATCGCCTTTGGCGTTTTTACTTATAAGAAGCGTAAGTTCTTCAAAAACTTCTATTTCCGAAATATTTTCGTGTTTCGCAGACTTTTCTAAAATATCGGCAAGTTCGTTACAGTCAAGAGCAACGCCGAAAGTGAAAGTAACATTTTCGCCTTTAACCTGGTCAACAGCGTCGTTCCAGTCAGCTCTTTTCTGTTTCAAGAGATTATTATTTCCGACATCGTAAAACATTGTTAAAAGCTGAACCAAAATATGTTCCGCTACAGTGCCTTTATAGTCGGTATTTTTAATCGTTTTATGACTGCCTATAACACCTTTTTTCCAGTTTTCGTCTTTTGTTTCTCCTCTGTTTATGTAGAGGTCTTTAAAATATGATATACCGTCTCTGAATAAAAATTTATGATCTCCCAAAAAGTTTATAAGTATTTTAACCGTCTGAAAAGTCCAGTAAGGATGGTCGCACCATAAACCGTTCACGTCGTCGCTTCCGAATTCTTTTGTTCTGGCAAAAAATCTGGTAGCGTTTGTGCCGTCTATACGTATTCCGGAAAGGGTATGCATCGTTCTTTCTTCAAGCCCTTTCGGGTCTATAACGGTTGCCGCCATCATGTCCTGCCAAAAATCTCTCCAGCCGGCAAAGTCCGTGCCGTAATCCGTCTGAGGATGACCGGTATTTCCAAACCAATATCTCATGGAAAGCTGATAGCACCACCACTTATTCCATGAATTATTAAAATCTTTATTTCCCGTTGTAATAACAACTCTGGATGTTCTTTCGTTCCAAAAATCGTTTAATTCCTGAAACGCTTTTTGAGCGCCGGCATAATCAAATTTTTTCAAAAGTTTTTGCGCGCCTTTGCTTCCGTCAAACGCTATGCCTGTAACGACAACAAACTTTTCGGATTTTCCGGCGGGTATTGTTATATTTTTAAATTCTATCGCGCCGACTGCTTCTTTTCCGTAACACTGCGCTTTAGGAGCTTCGTTATTTAAAACCGCCTGAGGTTTAAGCCATGAAAAATTGGGTCCCAAGAAAGTTTCCCTGTCGGAATAAAATCTGTTGCCTTTTCTTCCTTTTTGTGTTTCTGAGCCCATAAAATAACAAATGTCGCTGGGACCCGTGGAACCTTCTATCCATTCAAGACCGGGAAGTATTTCTATATGGTCAGTAATTTTGCTTTTATTGTAAAGCCTGACGACGTCTCTGTGGTATTCGACATAAGATCTGCTTCCGCCGAAAATAGGAACCGCCGGTATAAAATCAAGCGTTACAGGTTTTGACGAAGTATTCTGAATTTCAACTGTCCAGACTTCCGCCATCTCGTCGTTCGGGACAAAAACAGTCGCGTTTACGGAAAGTCCGTATTTTTTATTTTTTCCGCTGAATTTCACATAACCCAAACCCATTTCGTATTTAGGCTCAAAAGTTTCGGTTTCGGTCAAATCATAATTATTTACAAGCCACGCTTTTTCGCCTTGGGGACGCACCCACAAAAATCTGGCGTTTCCTTTCTGGAAAAATAAAGTGTCAAATTCGCCGAACATCCTTGTATAATCAAAACCTGAAAACCCTCTTAAAAAATTATCGCTTATAGCGAAATATTTAGGACTGTTTGCAAGCATGTGAACCAAAGGCTGGGGCAAGGCTCTGGCATTATGAACGGCACATTCTCCGGCTTCGTTAAAAGACCACAGTTTTGACATTTAATTCTCCTTAGATTTTTTATGAATTTATTGAATAGAATTGTATAATTTTTGCATTGATTTTTCAACCCAAATAATTAAACAAAAAACAGCGACGGCAATTTGATTTCTTGCCGCCGCCATTGATTCGTAATTCGTAATTTTGAATTCGTAATTGTCGTTATTCTACCACTATCTCAACTCTTCTGTTTAAAGCTCTGCCTTCTTCCGTTTCATTCGTTGCTATAGGTCTTATTTTTCCGTGTCCTACCTTTTCCATCTTTTCCGCGTCTATACCTAATTCTTTCAATCCTTCATATACGGTATTCGCTCTTCTCATTGAAAGTTCTTCATTGTATTCGAGAGTTCCTATATCGTCAGTATGTCCTTCTACCGATATCTTGCCGTATTCCATTTCTTTTAATACTCTTCCCAATCCTGCAACTGCTTTCGCGCCTTCTTCAGTCAAATCATATTTGTCAAAATCAAACAAAACTGTATTTAATCTGAATACTTTTGCTTTCGGCTTGTCTTCTATTTCCACAACCTGTATTCCGCCGCTCTTTTCCTGTTCTTTAAACGCTTCTATTTCTTCCTTGGCTTTTTCATCAGCGTCTTCCAGCGCTTTGTCCGCTGCTTTTTGTATATCGTCATTATTGTTATTCGTTACTACTTCTTCTTTTTCTTCAGGCTTTTCTGCTTTCTTATTATTTCCTCCAAATCTGTACCCCAATCCGATTTCTCCCACTACCTGATAAAATCTTTCAGCTCTTTCATACGAACCCATTGCGAATACTTCTACTTGTTTCCAGATATCAGCGCTGAATCCTGCTTCCGCTTTTCCTGACAAGAAGTTTTTTGCCACTCCGTTTATTGTCATTTCTTCATTCAAATTATTCAAAGTTGCCTTAAAGTCGCCTTTACTGCCTCTTAAATTATATTTTCCGCCCAACTCCCCGTACCATCTTAATATTCCTACTTCTTTTTCAGCTCTTAATCCCGCTATCGCGTTCATTATTTCAAATCTATTGTCTTTTACCGTTAAAACTGCCGCCGCATTTCCATATCCTTTTTCTTTAAATCCGCTCGTTTTTATAAAACTTCCGTCCAATCCCGCAAACGGGCTTAAATTAAACGCATTACTTTCATATACTTTATAAAACGCTTCTACGTTCGCATTTATGTTCCAGCCGTCATAACTGCTTTCCGCTCTGGATTGCAAGAGGGTTTGTCTTCTTTGACCCTCATACTGCTGGTATCCGCCGCTTAACTCTGCTCTGATTGCCCATTTATCTATAAATTTCCCTAAATACAATCCGCCGCGGTAATCGTTTATATCGACTATATCATTTCTCTGATGCGTATCGTGCTGACCCGCGCTCAGGTAATAACCCATAATAAAGTTGCTGCTGTCGCTGTATTTTTCTAATCCCAATATCAAATAGCCGTTTCTTATTTTAAAATCTCCGCCGTCAAACTCTTGTTCCGCTTTGCTCTGCGAACCATACATTCCAGCCCAGACATTATAACCTTCATATCCGCTGTCTCTTCTGTCAAGTATTCTGTGATACGCCTGTCTTGTCTGCTGACCGCTTGCCAATAACGCGTTTGCGTATATGCTTCCCGCTACCTCTTCCATTACGCTCATTTTTCCCGCTTCATCCAGAGAATCCATTGTTCCGATTATCTTTGATATATCGTTGATTTTATCCGGATCTCCGCCTGCAGTTATTTTGTCTATTATTTTTGCTACTTCCGTATTGTTATGGTCTAACCCAGGAACGCTTGTGTAATCTGTTTGAACATCTTTTATATACAGAAATACATTTTTATCATCATGCCCGAGAAGAATATCAAAAGACGGAGCGCCTAAAATACCTTCGTATACTCCTTCTAATCCGTTAGATTCTAATATATTATATTTCTTGTGCATCTCAAACCCGTTTTTCATATCCAAAGCTATAAAGCTGTCTGAAAGAATTTCCGCAGGTCCGTTTACTATCAATTTATCGTTTGCAGGCAATATCGGGCTGCCGGCAATTCCTTCGTTCAATCTTATATCCAAAATTCCGTTTTCAGTATATTTACCGTTTATTATCAATGTTCCAAACATGTTTTCAGGCTGTCCGCTTGCCTGTCCGGGTCTTACTATACCGTTATTTGTCACATTTCCGGTTATTCTTCCGGTTCCGCTCAATACCGTATCCGGGCTTACCGTTAACTGTGACGACCAAAAACTATTTGTCAACACTTCCAATTCTCCGGTGTTTATTATTGTACTGTATACGTCCACTGATGAACCGGTACTCATTATAAGTTTTCCTGCTCCGTTCTTTTCAAAATATCCCGAGTTATTCTTTCCTATTATCCCGTTCATTAATACTGTATCGTCTATGTCTAAATCTATTATTGAAGTGTTTGTAGACGCATACAGATTGCTAAACATTGTTATACTGTCTGTTATGTTTAGCTTTCCGTTGTCAAAGTATATATCGCCGGAACCTATTTCATATCCGGTTCTTACTATTCCGCCGTATATATTCAATCTTCCGTCTATCGCATTATTTGCGGTATCTAATAGCAACAATCCGTTTCCTGTTTTCGTTATCATAGTACCAAGGGTTGACGTTATTCCGTCTTTTATTGTCATTGTAATGCTATTTATCCCTAAGTTAAGTTGCGCGCCTTGCTCTAAATGGAATGAGTTAGGAGTTCCTCCCGCTGTGTTTCCATCTATTAAAGTATTAACTGTCGGAGTTATGTTCAGCACAGCTCCGCCTTCCATATATACCGCTCCGCCGCTCAGCCCCGCTTCATTGCCAGTAAGAATTATATTGTTCACGCTAGCCTGCGCTCCCGCTCCCATATATATAGCACCGCCTGAGCTTACAGCCGTATTACCTGTAAAATGAGCTTCGCTAAATGTCGCGGTTGCTAAGTACATATGTATAAATCCGCCATTTTCCGCTCTGTTATTATTTGCGTATAATATTGTATTACTAAAATCCGCTCCGCCGTTATAGCCCAACGCTATTACTCCGCCGTACGCTGCCGTACTGTTAGCCATACTCATATTAGTAGAAGCGCCGTTGAATCTAAATACCGTACCGTATTCCCCGAACAATACTCCGCCGTAATCCGCGTAATTGCCGGATATTATCATATCATTCCATGTCAAATTTATTTCTTTTTCTCCGGTTGAATATAAAAATCCGCCGGAACCTGCCATATTTTCAATCGCTTCAAATTTCGCGCTTGAAAAATCTATATTAGCGTTCCCTCCCAAATAAACAGCTCCGCCTTTTTCGCCTGCCATATTATTGCTAAATATTGCTGTCCCTACAAATACATGAGTTTGATTTGCCAAGGAGAATAACGCGCCGCCGTCTTTAAAAGCGCGGTTTAACGTAAATTTTGCCGCTCCGTCAAATGTTATATTTGAACCGGCCGAAGTGTATATTGCTCCGCCGGAATCGCCGGCAGTATTTGAATTGAATAATATCTCACCGTTTTCCGCGCTAAAAGTCATTGTTGACTGATTCGCGTATACAGCTCCGCCGCCGATTGCCTCGTTTGAACTGAAAGTTATATTCCCGCTTGATACTCTAAAATCCATTACCGACTGAAGCGCATATACTGCTCCGCCGTCGCTTACAGCATTGTTTAAATTAAATATTATGTTGCCGGTTGATACGCTAAAATCAATTATTGAATCATTCGCATTTATTGCTCCGCCGCCGTAATTAATGCCTGTTGCTTCGTTTGAACTAAATATTATATTGCCGCTTGATACTTTAAAATCCATTTCCGAATGAGCTACGGCTATCGCTCCGCCTGCTATTGACGCGCTGTTTGAACTGAAGACTATATTACCATACGCCGCGGTAAAATCTATTATTGAATCATATAACGCATATATTGCTCCGCCGTTTACCGCATCGTTTAAACTAAAGACTATATCACTGCCGGAATTGAAACTCATTATTGACTGATGCGCATGTACCGCTCCGCCATTATTATCCGCTCTGTTCGAACTGAATAGTATATCAGCATCTGCGCTGAAACTCATTGTTGATTGATTTGAATATATCGCTCCGCCATCACCTGCGACGCTTAAATTGAATTGTATATCTCTGCCCGCGGTAAAACTAATTAATGAATCATATAATGCATTTATCGCTCCGCCTGCTGATACCGAACTGTTTGAACTAAATATTATATCGCCGTTTGATACTCCAAAACTCATTTCCGACTGAGAAGCTGCATATATCGCTCCGCCTGCATTTGCGTTGTTTGTACTAAATATTATATTTCCGTTTGATACTTCAAAATCCATTTTAGAATCAGTAAATGCATATATTGCTCCGCCGTCAGCCGCGTTGTTTAAATTGAATAAGATATCGCCGCTTGAAACTCCAAAATCCATTTCTGCCTGAGCAGCTGCATATATCGCTCCGCCTTTTACGGTCGCGCTGTTTGAATCAAATATTATGCCGCTTAATGCTCTAAAATCAATTATTGACTGGTTCGCATATATTGCTCCGCCGTCACTACCTGCGTTGTTTAAACTGAATAATATACTTCCGCCTGATACTCTAAAATCCATTTCCGACTGATTTGCTGCTATCGCGCCGCCGGTCGCAGCTCCGGTATTTGAAATAAATTCTATATTGCCGCTGTTTCTTACTCTAAAACTCATTGTTGACTTATATACGCCCAATGCCATATCGTTTGAATTAAATATTATACTGCCGTCTGACACCCTGAAATCCATTTTGGATTCCACTAAAGATACTCCGCCTATACCGCTTGCGGCGGTGTTTGAATTGAATTCTATATTTCCGCCTGAAGCTCTAAAATCCATTATTGAACCATACGCAAATATCGCTCCTACGCCGGTATATAAGCCGGTAGCTTTGTTTGAATCAAATATTATACTTCCGCCTGACGCTCTGAAATTCATTATCGAATCATACGCAAATATCGCTCCGCCGCCGTCGGAATAATTTTTTGCCGCCTCGTTTGAATCAAATATTATGCTTCCGCCGGACGTTCTAAAATCCATTGTTGACTCAAACGCGTATATTGCTCCGCCTCTCTCACTTGTCTTATTTGAATTAAATTCTATATTTCCGCCTGAAGCTGTAAAATCCAATTTTGATCCGTAATACGCGGATATAGCTCCGCCGTCAGCCCCGGCTCTGTTAAAATTGAAAAGTATATTTGTTGCTTCAAAATTCATTATTGCCGACTTAGCAGTTGCAAAATCTATTGTCGCGCCTATCGCTCCGCCTGTAAATACAGAGGTATTTGAACTGAATTCTATATTACCGTCTGTCACAACAAAATTTATTGTTGAAGCTTTTGCAAATATCGCTGCGCCTTCATTTGCGTTGTTAAAATTGAATATTACGCTTCCTGTTAATACGTTAAAGTCCATTTCTGACGCGTTTGTCTGTATGGCGCCGCCGGCTATATTTGAACTGAATATTATATCTCCGCCCGTTGCGGTAAAACTAATTGTTGA
>WRFE01000064.1 GCA_009778965.1 Candidatus Endomicrobium labiotermitis | reverse complement strand
TATCTCCGGTTCCCTCGCGGCATTTATTATTTTTGTTGTGCCTTTCGCCAAAACAGCGGCAAGCATTAAATTTTCTGTTGCCCCAACGCTCGGGAACCTGAATTTTATGTCCGCGCCCTGCAAACCATTTTTGCAGGAAGTCTTTACATATCCTTCTTCAACCTCTATTTCCGTACCGAGTTTTTTAAATGCCTCAAGATGAATGTCTATCGGTCTTGCGCCTATCGCGCAGCCGCCGGGCAGTGAAACATCCACTTTATTCAATCTGCCCAAAAGAGGTCCCATTATTAAAACGCTCGCGCGCATTTTTCTCACCAAATCATAAGGCGCTATATGCTTATATTTCCCTGAAGCCAGCGCTTTAAGAGTAGCCCCTTTTTTTACAGCAGGTTTGCCTATAAAATTTAAAAACGCTATTGTCGTGTTTATATCTGCAAGAGAGGGTACGTTTGTAATTGTAACAGGCTCGTCAGTCAAAAGAGACGCAAACAGTATAGGCAAAGCGGAGTTTTTTGACCCTGATATTTTTACTTCGCCTTTTAATTTTTTTCCGCCGTTGATTATTATTTTATCCACAACTACTCCTTAGAAGTTGAGAGGTTGAGAAGGTGAGAGGTTGAGCAACTACACAATTTCCTTGTTTTTGCTCATCATCCCATCGTCCCATCTTCTCATCATCGGTCGTTATTTGTATTTTGTCTTCCATTCCCTGATTATATTAAAAGCATCCATAGGGCTTAATTTATCGGCTTCAATATTTTTTAATTCTACCAGAATCTGCGGTTCAGACGCGCAGAAAAATTCCATCTGAGGAGCTTCGCTGTTTTTCGCAGTTTCTATAGGATTTGCTTCAAGCTTTCTTAAAATCTTATAAGCTCTTTCTATCACCTGATGAGGAATTCCCGCAATTTTCGCGACATGTATTCCGTAAGATTTATCCGCGCTGCCTTCGACTATTTTATGTAAAAACACAACGTTTCCGTTCCACTCTTTTACATCAACGCTAAAGTTTTTTATTCCTTTAAGAGTCTGCGAAAGTCCCGTAAGTTCAAAATAATGCGTCGCAAAAAGAATCTTCGCGCCTTTATTCGCTGACTTTTTATCATCGGCTAAGTATTCTATTATAGACCACGCTATAGACATTCCGTCATAAGTGGAAGTTCCTCTGCCGACCTCGTCTAAAATAATAAGGCTTTTTTGCGTGTATTGATTCAATATACTGGCAGTCTCTGTCATTTCCACCATAAAAGTAGATTCTCCGCCGGCAAGATTATCTCCGGCGCCAATCCTCGTAAATATTCTGTCAATCAAACCAATCTTCGCGCTTTTTGCCGGAATAAACGAACCTATCTGAGCCATAATGACTATTAGCGCATTCTGTCTTAAATATGTGGATTTACCTGACATATTCGGACCGGTTAAAATCATAATTCTTGAGCTTTCGTCAAAAGAAACATCATTAGCGACAAATTCCCCTTCTTTTAATATCCGCTCTACAACAGGATGACGGCCTTCCTCTATGTAAAGATCATTTGTGTCATTAATCTCGGGGCAGGAATAATTGTATTCTAAAGCATTGAATGCAAACCCGCAAAAAATATCCAGCTCAGCAACTATCTGCGACGTTTTTAATATATCTGCCGTAAAAAGTGAAAGCTCCTGCCTTAAAGAATTGAATATGTCGCTTTCAAGTCTTAAAATTTTTTCCTGTGCGGAAAGAATTTTTTCTTCAAGAGTTTTCAATTCGTCGGTTATGTAGCGTTCGCCGTTAGCCACTGTCTGTTTTCTGACATAATGTTTAGGAGCAAGATGAACATTTGATTTTGAAATTTCAAGATAATAACCGAATACCGAAGTATATCCGATTTTTAAATTATTTATTCCCGACTCCTGCCGCTCTTTTGCTTCAAGGTTTGAAATATATGTTTTTGCGTCCGTGGATATTTTTCTTAATTCGTCTAAGTCAGCATTCACTCCGGTTTTTATAACATTTCCGTCTTTAAGCGTGGCAGGCGGTTCGTCAAAAACAAAAGCGCCTATTTTTTCTATAACTTTGAAGTTTTCGGGAATTTCTATAGACAGCCCGTCTTCGGCTTTTAAGGTTTTTGATATTTCGTTGACCTTTACAAGAGAAGTTTTCAAAGCGACAATATCTCTTGGAGCGGCTGTTCCGGACGAAATTCTCGCGATTATCCTTTCAATGTCGGATATGGTTTTCATCTTTTCCGAAATTTCTTTTCTGACAAATCCGTTCTCAATAAAATGCATTACTATCTTTTGTCTGTTTTCAATTTTTTTAATATCCATTAAAGGCTTTACAAGCCATTGTCTTATGGCTCTTGCGCCCATTGGAGTTTTTGTTGAATCCAAAACGTCTAAAAGCGAGTTTTCCGTTTTACCGGTTGACATGGAATTTAAAAGTTCAAGAGTTCTTATCGCGGTGGCGTCAAGATACATAAAGTCCGAACTTTTAATGTAGTTTATTGACGAAAAGATTCCTATACTTAAAGGCTGATTTTCTTTAATGTACGATAAAACCGCCCCGCAGGCGGAAACGATTTCTTTTTTATTAAGCCCGAAAGTTTTTGCTCTTTCTTTAAAAATATCTTCAATAGCGTTTTTTGCATTTTCAGTTTCAAAAAGTTCGTCGTTTACTTCCGAAAAAGGAGTTTTTAATTTTGAAACAAAATCCGCGACTTTGGGATTCTGCATATTTTTCGCGGAAATTATTATTTCGCCGGGATTATATTTTGAAATTTCGGCTTCTATGGATTTTATGTCTGTTTCGGAAGTAAAAAAATCTCCGGTGGAAATATCAGCAGCGGCAAATGCCGCGGAAAGAGTTGTTTCGTCAAAAATCACTGACATCAAAAAATTATTTTCTTTGGATTCTAAAAGCAAATCTTCCAAAACGGTTCCGGGGGTTATAACTTTTGTAACGCCGCGTTTTACTATACCCTTCCCTGTTCCCGCTTCTTCAAGCTGCTCGCAAAGAGCTACCTTAAATCCTTTGCTTATAAGTCTGCGTATATAAACGTTTACAGAATGATGCGGAACGCCGCACATCGGCATTCCCGTTCTTTGCGTAAGAACTACTTCCATCGCAGGCGCTGCTTTTACAGCGTCGTCTCCGAACATTTCATAAAAATCGCCCAAACGAAAAAGAAGTATCATTCCCGAATATTTTGCTTTTATATTCCAATATTGAGCCATCAAAGGCGTTAAGGTTTCTTTAGCGTCACCAGATTTCTTAATTTTTGTGCTCCCTTGTCAAAATTGTATGTTATGAGTATAGATTTAGTATGTTTCTTTGTTTCTTTGAACGGAATAAGCGATATTTTCTTCGCGACTTCGGGATTTTGTAAAAGCCAGCTGTCAACATTTCCTATTCCTGCATTATACGCTGCTAAAGCCAGTATTAAGTTGTTTTTATAATAGGCAATAAGCTGGGAAAGATAATAAGTGCCGAACATTATATTTAACTCGGGCTCTTTTAACCTTTCAATTGTATAATCAGACACATTCAGCTGTCCGGCAATTTCCTGGGCGGTTTTAGGCATTATCTGCATAAGCCCGATAGCGCCTTTGTTAGACACCGCGTTCGGTTTTAAATTAGACTCTCTTTTCATTACGGCTTTAACAAGCAGCGGATCTATGGAATATTTTTGGGAATATGTAACAATCAAATCTTTATACGGATTTTTCTGGAAAACTCCTATTTTATTGCCGGCATAAACAAAAAAATAAACCATTAGAGCCGCTATAATAAGAGCATAAATTGAATATTTTATTTTTTCGTTCATTTGTATTTTTTAATCTCTTCCAGAATTAAATTGTGACGCCTTTTCTTTTCCGCAAGAGAAACGTCATCTTTCATAAATGCGGCTTTTGTATTAGGACGCGGCGAATATTTAAAAACGAATAAAGCGTTAAAATGTATGTCTTTTACAGCCTGTAAAGTTTCGTTAAAATCATCTTCCGTTTCCTCAGGAAACCCTACTATGATATCGGAAGTTATGTTAATATCAGGAATTTTAGAGCGCAATTTCTTAATAAGATCAAAATAATGCCCGTAGGTATATTTTCTGTTCATCAAAGACAATATTTTGTCCGACGCCGACTGTATCGGCAAATGAATATATTTTTTTATTTTCGGTTCGGACGCCATAACGTCTATAAGTTCATCGCTTAAATCTTTGGGATGGCTTGTCATAAAACTTACGTTTTCTAGTCCGTCTATCGAAGCAACCTGTTTTATAAGTTTTGAAAAATTTGTATCTTCGTATTTATAAGAATTTACATTTTGACCTAACAAAATGATTTCTTTCGCGCCATTTTCCACGGATTTTTTACATTCGGCTATAACATCCGAACTGTTTAAGCTTATTTCATGCCCGCGGACAAAAGGAACAACGCAGTAAGAACAGTAGTTGTCACACCCGCGCATTATAGTCACATACTTTACTGTATGTGACAGAGTGGAGAGTGGAGAGTGGAGAGTGGAATTAACGCCGTTATCTTCACTCTTAACTCTTAACTTTTCACTCTGCAGTTTTAGTATTTTCTCTGCCGCATTATCTATATCTTTCGCGCCGACTATTAAATCAACCGATTTAAACCTGTTTTTTATTTTGCTTCCAAGCCTTTCTGCCATACAGCCTATAACCACAATTTTTATTTTCGGATTTTTTTCTTTGTATTCTTCCGCCCTGCCCAAATATGAAAAGGCTTTCTGTTCGGCTTGGGCGCGCACCGAACATGTATTAAGAATAACTATATCGGCGTCTGTCAAAGCAGTTGCTTTAGACATTCCGTGAAGTAAAAGAGCGTTGGAAAGAGCGTCAGAATCGCATACATTCATCTGACAGCCTATGGTTTCAATTAAATATTTCATTTTGTTTTCAATGAAGTTTGTCATTCTGAGGCATTTTACGCCGAAGAATCCAGTATCTTTAACGACTGGATGTTTCGACTACGCAACTTCGTTGCTCCGCTCAACATGACAGAACATGGTTGAAATATCCTCTGTCATTTTTTGATAATTATATCAATTTTGAGAGATTTTTTAAACAACAGCGGCAGGCTTTAAAATAATTTTAAAGCCTGCCGCTATTGTTTCAGTTAAGCCGTCATTGCGGGCTTGATCCGCAATCTATTTCTTGGATACTTCACTTCGTTCAGTATGACGGACAAAGACTAACTTGGATTCCGTTTTTCAACGGAATGACAGACAA
Source organism: Candidatus Endomicrobium labiotermitis (assembly GCA_009778965.1). Classification (GTDB taxonomy): domain Bacteria; phylum Elusimicrobiota; class Endomicrobiia; order Endomicrobiales; family Endomicrobiaceae; genus Endomicrobium; species Endomicrobium labiotermitis. Next base: position 5,219 of record WRFE01000064.1, on the reverse strand, counting down.
AAACTTTGTTATTTGCCGTTGATTCGTAATTCGTAATTTGAAATTCGTAATTGTCGTTACATTACTCTACGACTATCTCCACCCTTCTGTTTTGCGCTCTGCCTTCTTCTGTTTCGTTCGAAGCTATCGGTCTTGTCATTCCGTGCCCTGTCTTTTCTATCTTATCCGAATCTATTCCCAACTCCGCTAATTTATTATGTACTGTTTCCGCTCTTCTCAAGGATAATGTTTGATTATATTCAGCCGAGCCTACATTATCCGTATGCCCTTCTACCGTTATTCTTGTATATTCCATTTCCCTTAATACCCTTGCCAGGCCCGCTACCGCTTCTTTTGCGTCAGGCGTTAAATCTGCTCTGTCAAAGTCGAACAATGCCTTTGTAAGACGGAATACTTTCGCTTTCGGTTTTTCCTTTACTTCCACCATCTGGATTTCTCCGCTCTTTTCCTTTTCTTTAAACATCGTTATTTCTTTTTCTACTTTTATACTGCTTTCTTTGGCTGCCTGCGACCATTTTCCTGCTCTCGCCGCTGCTTCTTTCGCAAGTTTTGCCGCTTCCTCTGCCGACTTTGCCGCTTCTTCCGCTTTCTGTGACGCTAATCTGGCTCTATTCTCTCTTGCTGCTTTTTCTGACACGCTTAATCCGTCGGTTTCTTTCGCAGCTTTTATTGCTTCTTCTGCCGCGCCTTTTGCCAGCCTCGCTGCGGTGCCTGCTTTTTCGGCGGCAAGACTTGCTTTTCTCGCTTCTTCTCTAGCTTTATTTGCAGCTTCTTTTGAACTTTCTATAGTTGTCGCGGTTTCTGCTTCGTTTGCGTGAAATTCTGCTCTATCCGCTGCTTCAAAAGCTTCTTTTAATGCCGCCTGCGCCATTGCATTATATTTATCCGCTTCCTTGGATTCTTCTATCGCTTTCTTTTCAAAATTTCCTTTCTTAGCGTTTCCAAATCTGTACCCTAACCCTGTTTGTCCGGTTACCTGCCAGAATCTGTCTGCCTTTTCATACGAACCCATCGCAAATACTTCCAACCCTTTCCATACATCAGCGCTGAATCCTGCTTCTGCTTTTCCGGACAACAAATTGTTTCCTGCTCCGAATATTGTCATTTCTTCAGGGATGTTGTTTAACTTGGCTGTAAACTGCCCTTTGCTTCCTCTTAAATTATATCTCGCTCCTAATTCTCCGTACCATCTCAATATTCCGACCTCTTTTTCCGCTCTTATTCCAGCTACCGCGTTCAATATCTCAAACTGATTGTCTTTTACCGTAAGTACCGCCGCAGCGTTATCAAACCCTTTTTCCCTGAATCCGCTCGTCTTTATAAAGCTTCCGTCCAATCCCGCAAATGGACTTAAATTAAATGAGTTACTTTCATATACTTTGTAAAATGTTTCCACATTCGCATTTATGTTCCAACCGTCATATTCGCTTTCTGTTCTTGATTGCAGCAGCAGTTGCTGCCTCTTGCCTTGATACTGCTGGTAGCCTCCGCTCAATTCCCCTCTTATTATCCATTTGTCTTTGAAACTCCCTGCGTACAATCCGCCTCTGTAGTCATTTATGTCTACCACGTCATTCCACTGATGCGTATCATGCTGTCCTATGCTTCCGTAGTAACCCATCATAAAGTTACTGTTTTCGCTGTATTTCTCTAATCCCAATATCAAATAACCGTTTCTCGCTTTAAAATCATAGCTGTTACTGTCTTCTTCCATTTTTTTCTGCGAACCGTATATTCCTGCCCACAGATTATACCCTTCATGCCCGCTTTCTCTTCTGTCCAGTATTCTGTGATATGCTTGTCTCATCTGGTGTCCGCTCATTAATAACGCGTTTGCGTATATGCTTCCCGCCATTTCATTCATTACTCTTATTCTGCCTGCGCTGTCTAGCGGATCCATTGTTCCGATTATTTTAGATAAATTATTTATTTCATCAAGATCTCCTCCCGATGTTATATTGTCTATTATTCTTGCCACTTCTCTGTTATTATGTCCGCCGCCGGGTATATTTACATAGTCCGTATCTACTCCCGCAAGTTTTAAATACACGTTATTCGCGTCTGCGCTGACTACTATGTCAAATGACGGATATATTGTTTTAAGCCCGCTGTATATTCCGCTTACTCCGTCTGTTGTCTGTAATACCGGATATATTAAATACATCTCAAAGCCGCGTCTTAAATCCAAATCTATAAGAGTTCCGTCATTTATCGTAGCCGTGCCGTTTACCTGCAATTTATCGTTTATCGGTATACCGCCTTCGTGCAGCCTTAACGCGAATATTCCGTTTTCAGTATAATTGCCGTTTATCGTCAATGTGTCAAACATTGTGTCGAGATTACTGCTTACGTATCCGGGGCTTATCAGTCCGTTGTTTGTCACATTTCCTGTTATTGTTCCGTTCCCGCTTAACATGCCCGGTATACCTACATTAATATTTGATACAAAGTTATTTGTTAATACTTCCAATTCGCCGGCATTTATAAACGTATCAGATATGCTTGCTGCCGATACACCGCTCATTATTATCTTTCCTAATCCGTTTTTCTCTAAATTTCCTAATCCGTTTCCTATCTGTCCGTTTAATGTTACTACTGTCATACTGCTGTCGCTTATATCCAAATCTATTGTTGAGCCGCTTGTTAATGCATACATATTGTTTGTTAATGTCGCGCTTTTTGTTATGTTAAGCGTTCCGTTGTCAAATATTATATTGCCTAATCCTGTCGCATAACCTGTTCTTACTATTCCGTCAAATATGTTCAATACTCCGTTTATCGCGTTTATATTACTGTCTAACTCTAATATACCCTGTCCTGTTTTGGTTATTGTATTACCGCTGTTTCCTAGTGACACTATCGCGTCTTCTACTGTCATTGTTATATTGTTTTCTATGTCCAGATTCAACTGTGAATACTGCTCTAAATAAAACACGTTTGGTATCAAGTTTGCTTTGTTTCCGGACACGACTGTGTCCATCGTTTGTGTTATGTTTAATACAGCGTTATTGCCTAACGCTCCTTCCATATACACTGCTCCGCCTAAGCCGTTTACCGCTGTATTGTTATTAAATGTCACGTTGCCTGCGTTTACCGTTGTGCCAAATCCTATGTACATCGCTCCGCCGTTTTGCGTTGCAGTGTTTGATTCAAAATCTGCCGACTGCATAAACGTTACGCTTGAGTTTTCCAAGAACAACGCTCCGCCGTTTAATGACGCCTGATTGTTTGTAAATTCTGCTGTTCCGGCAAAGTTTATTGTTACAGGATCTGCGTCCGTGTATATTGCTCCCCCGTGTCCGTTTATCGCTCTATTTCCCGTAAACGCTGCATTTGAAAAAGTTGTCTGATTGTTTTTTAAGTACAACGCTCCGCCCATTGACGCTTCGTTATTTCCAAACTCCGATGCCGCGTTAAACGTTATTGTCGAATTATCAGCGTATATTGCTCCGCCTAGTCCTGCTCCGGACAATGTTTGATTAGTTTCAAACTTGGTTATTCCGTTAAATATGTAATTGTTCGAAGACATATATATCGCCCCGCCGTGACCCGTTAGCGCTTGGTTTAATGTAAAGTCCGCAGCCTGATCAAATGTTACCGTTGACTGCTGTATATATAATGCTCCGCCGTGGCTATTTGCCTTATTGTAAGTAAATGATGATGCTCCGTTAAAATATACAGTTGATAATGCATCGCCGTGAATTGCTCCGCCGTTGGCTTTTGCGTTGCTTGCAAAAATCATATGTACCGTTGGCGATATTGTTACGTTTGAATTAACTATCGATATACCGCTGCTGTTTATTACGTTCAATGTTCCGTCTGTAAACGTAGTTGTTGAATTGTTTATTGTCGTTATTCCCGCGGTTTGGCTAAACATACCTTGTATATAATTTATGCCGCTTAAATACAATTCGCCGGTACCGCTTTTGTTGATTGTATTGTCATTGCTTCCCGCATATATTCCGCTTGAGATTGTTATCAGATTTACCGCGTTAAAGTTTATTATTGACATATCTGTATATATATCGTTGCCAAATGCCGCGCTGTTGCCTGCAAACAGCACAGGTCCGTTCGCACTGTTTATCGTTATTGATGATCCGTTTAAATATATCGCTCCGCCGTTGCCGGTTGCGCTATTACCCATAAAACGCGTATTACCGCTAAAACTTGCTATTGTATAATTCAAATATAATGCGCCGCCGTTTGCCGCAGTATTTGAACTAAAATTTATACTGCCGCTTCCCGAATTAAATGTCATTGTTGAAATACCCGCGTATATTGCTCCGCCTCTTTCATTTAGAGCCGAATTTGAGCTGAATATTATACTGCCGCTTCCGGCATTGAATGCCATTGACGAAAAAGTTGCATCTATAACTCCGCCTCTATTATTTACCGCTGTATTTGAACTGAAATTTATACTCCCGCCCACAGCATTGAAAGTAAACGTCGAATAAATTGAAATTATCGCTCCGCCTGCTTGAGTTGCTTTATTACTTATAAAACTCGTATTACCGGTAAAACCTAATACTGATGGAGTATTGGCATATATCGCTCCGCCGGAACTCGCCGTATTCGAACTGAAAATTACACTGCCGCTTCCGGCGCTGAATGTTATATATGAAGAGCCTGCGTATATTGCTCCGCCGTTCGTTGCCGATGTATTCGTGCTAAAAATTACATTGCCGCTTCCTGCATTGAATGTCATTGTTGAATAAACTGCGTTTATCGCTCCGCCTCTGTCATTTACCGCTATATTAGAACTAAAAAGTATGCTGCCGCCTGCCGTATTGAAAGTTATTGTCGAATTGATTGAATTTATTGCTCCGCCCTCATTAATAGTTGCCGTATTACCTATAAAGCTGGTATTACCGATAAAACTTAATATAGACGGCGTGTTAGCGTATATCGCTCCGCCGGCAGTTCCCGTGTTTGAACTAAAAACTATATTGCCGCCTGCCGCATTGAAAGTCATTGATGAAGCGCCCGCGTATATCGCTCCGCCGAATGTCCCGGCTGTATTTGAACTGAAAATTAAATTGCCGCCTGCCGCGCTGAAACTCATTGTTGTCTGATATGAATATATAACTCCGCCCTGAGTACCGGCGCTGTTGTTTTCAAATATTGAATTTGAAATTGAAATATTTCCGGCATTATAAATTGCACCTCCGGAGCTTACAGCGATATTAGAATCAAATATTGAATCAGATATTGTCATTATC
>WRFE01000063.1 GCA_009778965.1 Candidatus Endomicrobium labiotermitis | reverse complement strand
TCTTGAAGAATTGATGGCTTCCGCGCAAAAAAACGGAGTAAAATTTATAGCCTGTTCCATGAGTATGGATATTATGGGTATTAAGTCCGAAGAATTGATAGACGGCGTGGAACTAGGCGGAGCTGCCGCTATGCTGGCGCATGCAGAAGAGTCGGATATGTCTCTGTTTATTTAAATTACTGTCACGGGGACGTTGTTTTTGACACAATTTTGTGTCAAAAACAACGTCCCCGTGACATGACAATAGGAGCGCAAAATGAAAAAAATTGTTATATATAAATCTAAATACGGCAGTACAGCATGTTATGCAAGCTGGCTGGCGGAGGCTTTGAACTGCCAGGCTGTCAGCGCGGTTAATGTCAAGACACTCAATCTCGGCGACTATGACATTATTATTCTTGGCGGCGCGTTATATCTCGGAAATATTGGCGGAAAATCAATTTTGACTGACCAATGGGATGCATTGAAGAATAAGCATTTAATTGTATTTACCGTAGGTCTTGAAAACACGAAAAACGCGGATTGGCAGCAATCAATTATTAACAGGAATTTCAATGACGAACAAAGGCAGATTATTAAATTTTTTCATTTAAAAGGAAGCATTAATTATCAAAAACTGAATTTCTTATACAAAATTCTTATGTTTTTGCGAAAAGCCGAAATAAAATACAAAAAAGATTCTGCACGTTCGGAAGAAGAAAAAGAGTTTTTGGCAGTTTACGGCAAATCCGACGATTTTGTTAAAAAGGATGAATTAAAACCAATAGAGGATTACATTGCGCAGATAGAAAGGAGTTGAAAATGGATGATTTTACAAAAGAAAAACTTGCAATTTCAATGGATGCCGAAGATGCGGCGGTTATACAGTTTTTACCTTATTTGATGCAGGATTTATGGGAGCTTGGCTCAAGCCCTGCTGATATGATTACGCTTTTAAAAAATAATACGCAAATTTCTGCTGAATCACGTATATTGGATTTATGCTGCGGAAAGGGACCTGAAAGCGTTCAGATTGCAAAATTCTTTCAATGCCGTGTAAAAGGCATTGATATCATTCCTGAGTTTATTGAGTACGCAAAACAAAAAGCAATTGAATATGGAGTTGAAAATTTATGCAGTTTTGTTGTTGAAAACGCAACCGAGTCGGTTTTGAAAGAAAAAGATTATGACTGCGTTATTTTGGGCGGATCCGGACCGATTTGGGGGGATTACGGCAAAACATTTGCCGGTTTGAAAAAAACATTAAAACCAAAAGGGTATATTATTATTGACGAGGCTTTCGCTCCTGATAATTCAACTGAAAATTACGGGTTTTTAAAGCTTGGCGAATGGCATAATTTGATTAAAGAAGCGGATTTGGAAGTTATCGATGTTATAGATGTAAATCAAGAAGGCATAAAAAATATGAATGACTATATGATGAAGTATATCCCGAACCGCGCCAAAGAATTATCGGAAAAATATCCGGAATACGCCGAAGTGATTAACGCATATGTAAACAAACAATTTGATGCGTGCGAAATACTGGAAAATGATGTTGTCTGCGGAACCTGGCTTTTAAGACGGGTTGACTGATAAACAAGTTTTTGTCGTCATTGCGAGGGTGAGTGCGCGACGAATAAGGAGCGCAAGTCACGAACGGGCGCGAGATGTGAGCGCCCCGGGTCTAAAGACAAGCTTTGTTTCCGACGCGGCAATCCAAGTTGTTGTTTTAAAAATGGATTGCTTCTTCGCAACTTTTGTTGCTCATCGCAATGACATACAACTACATTTAAAGCGTATATCTCAAGCCTAATCTAAAATTCATGCCTTTGAAATCTATTCCCTGCGTTTGCTGCCAGCCCATACCTAAATCAATACTGACAGTGTCCATTATGGTAAAACTCATACCGGTTAAAATGTCCCAAACCAAATTAGTACCGCTGCGTTCGTAATGTTTTTGACCGTGATAAATATAACTTGTGCTTTGCTTCCACCAAGAAATACCGAGTCCGCCGCCTATATACATTGAGAAAAATCCGGCTTTAACCCAGTCATAAATGTAATGCGCGATAACTCCGCTTTCCGATGATGCCGATACAACTCCTATAAGCATCCAGGAAAGGGAATCATTTAATGAAGCTCTTCCGAAATAGTTTAGTTCAAGGCGGGTTCTTTCATGCTTTATACCTGCCGAAAAATCAACAATTCCTCCGAACGCCATAGCTCTCTTCAAATCCCAGCCCTCCGGAACTTCCACGCCTACGGTGGCAATAGAACCTGATGCGCCTACGCCCAAATACGGACGCCAGTCTTTTCCCATCATTTCAAAACTTACCGCAGAAGCAATAACCGGCATAAAAATAAACGCGAAAACCAATAAAATTTTTTTCATTTTAGTTCCTTTTAAATCGTATATCTAAGTCCCACTTTTCCACCGGCGCTGCTAAGCTCCAAGCCGGTTGTATAATGAATGTTTATACCTACATCAATAATAAAAGGGTCTAGCATGGTAAAACTCCAGCCAAAATAAAAGCCTAATATAAAACCTAACCAACTTCCGTGTTTAACGGTATATATATTGTCCTTATCAGGCGATTGTTCCCATGCTGAAATTCCGCCTCCTAAGCCTATATACCACGCGGAAATATTATTGGAAAAACGATCTACATATATGTTTAGCATAAACGCTTGTTCGGAATAAGTTATAACTTCTTCTTCGTAGGACTCCGGGTGACTTTTTATGTCAAATAAAGATCTGGATAAATAGGATATTTCGACGCGTGGAGTAAAATTTTCCTTATCGCATTTTTGCTTTATTCCCAGAGCTACGCTAAAAAGATCGCTGAAAGCTGAACTTCTGTTTAAATCCGATTTTTTGTCATCGGAACTGTGCCTCTCGCTAATTATAGACCCTTGAATGTCAATGCTTATATATGGGCGGTAGTGATATGTAAATGTTTCATATATTACCTCATATGAATTGTCGGCAAAAACCATGGCGGAGAAAAATAGCAATGATAATGACGTAAATATCAAATTTTTCATATTCGTTATTTTGTAAACATCTTTTTATATTTTGAGTAAACCGCTTTTTCCAGATTGTACGCGGCGTATCTTTGTTTTTTAAATAACGGTGAATTCTCTGGAAATATTGCCTTTGAATATTCTTCCAAAACTCTTAAGGATTCTTGAGCGCGTTTGAAGTTAGCGATTATTATGTCAGACAGGTTCTTTTTTATGGTTTCAGGCATTTTTCTGCCGCTGTCGGTTATGGAATCTCTTTCTTTTATTAAAGAAGCATAACCGCTTCTTAGTATTTTATCGGTATTATGCCTGATATTTCGTATTTTTTTATACAAAGCCCCGTCATTTAAAACATAACGCAGACTGTCTTCAACTACCCTTAATCCTTCGCGGCAGCGGTTGAGGTTCGCGTCCAGTATACGAAGAGTGGAGATTGAAGAGCGGAGATTGGAATTAACGGCTGGATTCTTCACCTTTTCAAGGTTCAGAATGACAGGTTTTTTTGTATTTGTATTTTTATTTTTTTCCATATCTTTCCACAATAATATTAATCAGATTTGTAGTAGATTTTCCTTTTATGAAAGGAAATCTGTAAATTTTTTTTACAAACTCTCTGCCGATTATGTCTTTAAGTTTATAATCGCCGCCTTTTACTAAAACATCGGGTTTTATTTCTTTTAAAAGTTCATACGGAGTCTGCTCGCCGAAAACCACAACATAATCCACTGCCTTTAAAGCAAGCAAAAGTTTTGCTCTTTCCTTTTCTCCGACAAGCGGTCTTTTAGGACCTTTAAGACAGCTTAAAGATTTATCTGAATTTATCGCGACTATCAAAACGTCTCCCATGCTTTTGGCTTTTTCAAAAAGAGATACATGTCCCAAATGAATCAAATCAAAACAGCCGTTTGTAAAAACTGCTTTTTTGCCTGCTTTTTGAAGTTTTTGTACTTCGGCTTTAAGTTCTTTCCATGTCAAAGCGCGTTTAAGATTTTTCATTGATGTTTTCCTGATTAATTTGTCATGCTGAACTTGATTCAGCATCTCATCCTTGAAAGTCAGATTGCGGATCAAGTCCGCAATGACAAACTAACTAATTATTTTCAAAAACTTTTGTTTCAATTATTCTGCAAATAATGTGTATCAGAAGAATATGGCATTCCTGAGCGCGCGCGGTAGTTTTTGACGGCGCGCCGTACCAAAGGTCGCACATATCTTTCATTTTTCCGCCGTCAGAATTTGTAAGCCCTATAACAAAAACGCCCATTTCTTTCGCGGATTCTATTGCTTTTATTACGTTCGGCGAATTTCCGCTGGTTGATATGGCTATAAAAATATCGCCTTTTTGGGCAAATGCTTCTATCTGGCGGCTGAAAGACTGGTCATAGCCGAAATCGTTTCCGATTGCGGTCAGTGTTGATACGTTTTCGGATAATGCTATTGACGGCAACGCTTTCCTGTTTTTCTCAAATCTTACCACCATTTCCGCCGCAAAATGCAGCGCGTCGGCTGCAGATCCGCCGTTTCCGCAGACAATTGTTTTCTTGTCATTTTTATATGCGTCAACTATTTTGTATGTTATAGATTCAATTAAATCTGTCTGGTCAATCATATGCTGTTTTGCCGCAATACTGTCATTGATTAATGTTTTAATAGTTTCTTTTGTCTGCATTTGTTTCTCCTTTGCTATTATCGTCATATATCTAATTAACGTGGATTCCGGATCGAGTCCGGAATGACACGACACTGCCTAGAATCCTTCTTCTTCAATTAACAGCCCTTGTCTTTCTTCGTCGCCGCCTGCTTGGTTATAATATTGCGTCGGCGCCGTGCCTTTTATAAAAGCTTCAAGAAAAGCTCCCGGGGTTTTGCTTAAAGCAAGAAGACCTGTTATAGGGTCAATTAAAGCCCATTCTATGTTTTCGGGCTGTGTAAAATCTATTATGGGTTTTCCGGCTAAAGCCCCTTTCATGAAAGTAGTCCATATCGGGCATGCTATGTTTCCGCCGGTAGATTTATCACCAAGCGAAATTGATCTGTCGTCATAACCCACCCATACGCCGGCGGCAAGCTGCGGAGTATATCCTATATACCAGGCGTCGGAGTATTCGTTTGTTGTTCCGGTTTTCCCGGCGGAAGGTCTGCCCAGATTTCTTGCGTGCCATCCGCTTCCTCTTTCAACTACGGACTTAAGCATATTTGTCATAATATAGCTTGTTTGAGGCGATAAAACTTCTGACTGGCTGGGAACATTTTGTTCCAAGATTCTGCCGTCTTTATCTGTTATTTTGTTAATAACGTAAGGTTTTGTTTTTACTCCGCCGGAGCCGAACGTTGCGTAGGCCGATACCATTTCTTGGAGCGTTACGTCGCTTGATCCCAAAGCTAAAGCCAAAGAGTTTGAAAGAGGCGTTGTAATACCTAGTTTTCTTGCCGCCCGTATTACTTTTATCGGGGTAACTTTCATTATGGTTTCTACGGCAACGGTGCTTCTTGACAAAGCGAGAGCGGTTCTTAATGTTACCGGTCCTCTGAATTTTCTGTTGTAATTTAAAGGTATCCATACTTTCATCGTGTCTATTAGTTCTTCTTCAGGAAGAATTTCAGCCAGATTTTCAAGTTCAGTTAAGTCTCTTGAAACAAGGTCCCAGTTAGTTCCGTTATACAGAAAAACCATAGGTTCGTCTTCAAGAAGCGTTGCTGCTGTAAAACCGGCTTCAATCGCGGCAAGATAAACAAACGGTTTAAAAGCCGAACCTGCCTGGCGTTTTGCCTGTATGGCGCGGTTAAACTGCGTTTCTTTAAAATCTCTTCCGCCTACCATAGCGCGTATTGCCCCGGTTTTTATATCCGTCGCGATTAACGCGCCCTGAACTTTTACCGGTTCTCTGCCTGCTTTTGCAAAAGCGGAAGCTCTGCTTTCGTCAAATTTATCTAAAGCTTCCGACAAAGCTTTTTCCGCCGCTGTCTGAGCCTGCATATCTAATGTAGTGTATATTGAAAGACCGGCTTTAAATAAAACGTTTGTGCCGTATTTAGGTTCAAGCATGATTCTTAAAAATTCTACGAAATAATGTCCCGAATCTTTTTCGGCTTCTCTTCTGACAGGGAGAGGAACTTTCAAAGCTTCTTCTTCCTGTTCGGGAGTTATGTAACCCAAAACTCTCATTCTCATCAAAACGGTATTTCTTCTTCTTTGAGAAGCGTCCTGGTTTCTGAACGGATTATAAAAATTGGGGGATTTTGGTATCGCGGCAAGCGTCGCGCTTTCGGCAAGATTTAAATCTTCCACATCTTTATTAAAGTATATTTTTGAAGCCGCCTGCGCTCCGTAAGCTCCGCTTCCGAAATATATCTGATTTATGTAAAATTGCAAAATCTCGTCTTTGGAATAATTTTTTTCAAGCTGTATAGTCAGCAGCATTTCTTTGATCTTACGTGATATGGTTTTTTCGGGAGTTAAGAATATTGTTTTGGCAAGCTGCTGTGTTATGGTAGAGCCGCCCTCGGCGATTTTTCTTTTTAAGAAAATTCTGGAAGCGGCGCGCATAATGCCTCTGGTGGATATTCCCCAGTGCTGAAAAAAATCATTGTCTTCTATCGCAAAAAAAGCATTTTGTAAGTCCAGAGGAATTTCGCTTATGGAAACGAATGTTCTTTTTTCCGTAAAAAGTTCGGCTATAAGATTATTGTCTTTGTCATATATTTTTGTAGAAAGGTTAGGAGTGTAATTTTCAAGCTGGCCAATTGAAGGCAGACTTTCTATTGCTTTTACGGCGATTATTCCAAGCGCTATAATACATAAAGGAATAAAAACCGCTAAAAAAATAAACGCGCTGGTAAAAAATCTGTTATTTTTAATGTTTTTATTTTTTTGTTTCTGAGGCATTATATTCTCCAAAATCAAATATTAATGATTATATTTTATATTTAATAAACTGTCAAAACTTCTTTTGTTTTAACAAAAGAAGTTTTGATTTTACGGTACAAATTTGATAAAATTCGCTTGTATTTCAACAATTTTTGAGAGGTGGCGTTATGCAGGCTGTAATTATGGCGGGCGGATTCGGCACAAGACTCAGACCTATCACATGCAGTGTTCCAAAACCTATGGCGCCCGTGGCGAACAAACCTATGCTTTGCCACATTATTAATCTGTTAAAACAAAATAACTTCGATGATTTAACAATGATGCTTTATTACCAGCCGGAAATAATAACGGATTATTTCGGGGACGGTAAAAAATTCGGCGTTGATATGAAATATTTGAGACCGGAGTCTGATTTAGGGACTGCCGGCAGCGTGAAATTCGCACAGAAAAACTTAACCGACACGTTTATGGTTATTTCCGGTGACGTTTTAACGGATTTCGATTTGTCGAAAGCCGTAGAATTTCATAAAAAGAAAAAAGCTATAGCGACTATGGTTTTGACCAGAGTAAACAATCCTTTGCAGTTCGGCGTTGTTATTGCGGACGAAGAGGGAAGAATTGAAAGGTTTTTGGAAAAACCGTCTTGGGGCGAAGTTTTTTCGGATACTATCAATACCGGCATATATATATTGGAGCCGGAAGTTTTTGATTATATTCCGCAGGACAAATCTTTCGATTTTTCAAAAGATTTATACCCGCTTCTTTTAAAAGAAAAGAAACCTCTTTACGGTTATATTGCCGAAGGTTACTGGAAAGATATAGGAAATCACGATGAATACAGACTTGCCCATTACGATGTGCTTGACGGCAAAGTTAATATAGGGCTTACCTGCAGAAACGTTAAACTTGAAGGCAAAGAGCTTTGCGCCGGCAATAACGCGGTTATAGGAAAGAATGTTGTGATTGATTCTCAGGTTATATTGGGCGATAATGTCGTTATTGAGGACGGCGCGAGAATTTTCCGTTCGGTTATAGGTTCTAATGTCAGAATAGGCGCGGGCGCGGATGTTTTGGGCGCGATAATATGGGACAATGCCACTATCGGAAGAGATGCGAGGCTTAAGGAAGTTGTTATAGGAAATTCGACAATAATTGGTGATAGGGCAGTCGTACAGGTAGGAACCATTATTGCCGACCAGTGCAAAATAGGCGAAGACGCGATTATAAGAACTAATTTAAGAATCTGGCCGCACAAACTGGTGGAAGCGGGCGCAATCCTTGCGAGCAGTCTTGTATGGGGCGAAAAATGGAATAAAGCATTGTTTAACGCTTACGGAATAACGGGTCTGGGCAATATTGAAATTACGCCGGAATTCGCGGCGAAAATCGGATCCGCATACGGCGCATTTGTCGGAGCGGGCGCTTATATTCTTACTTCAAGAGACGATCACCGCGCAACAAGAATGATAAAAAGAGGAATAATTTCCGGACTTTTGTCCGCGGGCGTTAAGGTCGGAGATTTAAGAAGTTCTCCGATTCCCGTTGTGCGCTACGAAATAGGAAACGAGGGCGAAGCGGGCGGGGTTCATGTCAGACAATCTCCTTATGACCCCAGACTTGTCGATATAAAGTTTTTTAACGCTAAAGGCAGCGATATATCAATTAATCAGGAAAAAGCCATTGAACAGCTTTTTTTCAGGGAAGATTTTAAAAGAGCCAATATGAACGACGTCGGGGAAATTACCGTTCCTCCGCGCGCCGTTGAATATTACAAAACCGGCTATCTTAATACGATTAAGAAAGATAAAATACAGAAATCAAAAAAGAAAATAGTGATAGACTACGCGTATTCTTCCGCTTCAATGATATTTCCGGCGATACTAGGGGAACTGGATGTTGACGCCGTCGCTTTAAATGCGTTTGTTAATTCGTCAAAGATAACAAAATCGCAGGAAGAATTCAGCAATTCTTTAAGCAGGCTTTCAGACATAGTAACAACTTTAAAAAGCGATGTCGGATTTTTGATAGATACCGGCGCGGAAAAACTCTTTCTTGTTGATGAGAAAGGAAAAATAATTCCGGATGATTTGGCTATGCTTATAATGGCGTATCTTGTTATGAAAACTAACAAAAATAAAGACGCGGTTATAGCAGTTCCGATAAATACGTCTTCCGTTATTGACGAGCTTGCCGTGAAATTCGGCGTGAAAATAAAGAGAACTGCTATGAGCCCCAGAAATATTATGGCTGCGACAGCGGATAAAGACGTGGTTTTTGTCGGCGACGGAATGGGCGGTTTTATATTTCCTGAATTTTTAAACTCTTTTGACGCTATGTACGCGATAGGAAAAGTTATAGAAATAATGTCGGAAGAAGAGTTAAGCCTGAGCAGCATAAGCCGCGAAATTCCGCACTTTGACGTTTTGCATAAAGCCGTGCCTTGTTCATGGGATAAAAAAGGGCAGGCTATGCGCAAAGCGATAGAAGACGCGAAAGGCAAAAAATCCGAGCTTGTTGACGGTGTGAAAATACATTTCAGCAACGGCTGGGTCTTGCTTGTTCCGGATCCGGACGAAGCGTTTTTCCATGTATGGGCGGAATCAAAAGAGAAATCCGCGGCAGCAGGATTTATAGAAATATATTCTGAAAAAATAAGAGAATGGCAGGAGTAATAAAGACAGAGTGAAATTTGGAGTGTGAAGAGTGGAGTGAACGACGTTTGTCGTCATTGCGGGCTTGACCCGCAATCTGAAGCAATCCAAATGTTGTTGTCCGTCATTCTGAACGAAGTGAAGAATCCATATGGTGTGGTAATGGATATTTCGCTTCGCTCAATATGACAAGCAAAATTTATTTGTTTTATTGGGAGTGTAGTGTATGATTAAATTTGGGACGTCCGGCTGGAGAGGCATTATAGCCGAAGATTTTACTTACGAAAATGTAAGAATCGTAACGCAGGCAATAGCAAAGCTTATAAATGAAGAATATAAAAAAGCGTCCGTTATAATAGGTTATGACACGCGTTTTATGTCTGAAGATTTCGCAAAAACTTCAGCCGAAGTCTTGGCAGGCAACGGAATAAAGGCTTTGTTTTGTAAAAGAGACACGCCGACTCCCGTGATTTCCTACGATATTATTCACTCAAAACTTGCCGGCGGCATGAATTTTACCGCGAGCCACAATCCGTATAAATATAACGGCGTTAAATATTCGCCTTCATGGGGCGGTCCTGCTTTACCCGACACTACCGGAAAAATAGAAAAATACAGCTTTTCAATTACCGCTAAGGATGTTAAGAGTATTTCTTTCGATGCGGGGGTAAAAAGTAAAATCATTGAATACTATAATCCGCGTACGCCGTATTTGAAACAAATAAAGAAACTCATAAACTTTAAAGCGTTAAAAAAAGCTAATTTGAAAATCGCTGTTGACGTGTTAAACGGCACAGGAAGCGATTATCTTGATGCTTTGCTTGACGAAGCCGGAATAAGGCAGACCGTAATAAATAAAGAAAGGGACACGATGTTTGCTTCAAGCGGCGGAGCTCCTGAACCTGCCGAAAAAAATATTTCACGCCTTTTGCAGATAGTAAAAAAAGAATCCTGCAAACTGGGTCTTGCTACCGACGGCGACGCGGACAGATTCGGAATTATAGATTCCGACGGGAAATTTATTACTCCCAATGAAGTTCTTCCCGTGCTGCTTTATCATCTTAATAAAACCAGAGGGTGGAAAGGAATTGCCGCCAGAAGCGTTATGACAAGCCACATGATAGACAGGCTTGCCGCAAAAATCGGCGTTGAGGTTAAAGAAACTCCCGTAGGCTTTAAATATATCGGCGATATAATGGTAAATAATCCGGATGATTTTATAATAGGCGGCGAAGAGTCGGGCGGTCTTACCATAAGAGGGCACGTTCCGGAAAAAGACGGAATTTTGGCTTGTCTTTTGATGGCGGAAGCTGTTGCCATGAATAAAAAATCCGTCGGCGAAATGTTAAAAGAAATAAAGAAAATGACGGGCGAAGTGCTTACTTCAAGGCTTAATTTCCGTTTGCCCGTTGATGTTATGG
>WRFE01000062.1 GCA_009778965.1 Candidatus Endomicrobium labiotermitis | reverse complement strand
CTCGGCGCAGTTTGTCAAACCATAAGAAGCGTTTTCAACATTCGTACCTATGTAAACTTTTCCGCTTGAACTTAAAACCGCGCTTCCTACCGCAAAATTTGAGTACGGTGCATAAAAATTCGCGGCTGCCTTACGGGCAGCATCCATAAGATCTTTATATACTGCTTGCATAGTATCCTCTTTAAAACAAGAGTTAAAAGTAAAGATTTAAGAGTGAAGATAACGTGTTTTTCCTTCCACAAAAACATTTAAATAAGTTTCGGCTTCGCCGAAACACAACATCTCCACTCTCCAATCTTCAATCTTTAATCTTATTTGCTATAGTATTTATCAAGAAATAAAGCTAAATCTTTATATTTCGGATTAATCAAAAGTTTTTCGGGAGCGGTCATAATAGCTGTTTTTAACGCTTCACAGCAGGAACATTTGATTTCCCTTTTTGAAAGTTTTACAGCCAAATCTCTTACCACTCTTTTGGCGTTTGTAATATTTGCGGTCATAGTCGCGACTACCGCGTCATTTGTAACTTCCTCGCCTTCTTTCCAAACGTCAAAATCGGTTACCAAAGAAACATTCGCGTAACACATTTCGGCTTCTCTGGCAAGTTTCGCTTCGGGAACGGCAGTCATTCCTACAACTGAAAAACCGTGCTGGCGGTTGACTTCCGATTCCGCTTTTGTTGAAAACTGCGGTCCGTCTATACATACGTAAGTTCCGCCGAAATGATGTTCTATGCCGTGTTCGTAAACAGACTGATGTATAATGTCTCTTATTTCATTACAAAAAGGATTCGCTATTCCGACATGTGCGACAATTCCGCTTCCGAAAAAAGTATTAGGTCTGTTTTTTGTTCTGTCAAAAATCTGGTCGGGAATAACAAAATCTTTAGGTTTCATTTTTTCTTTTAAAGATCCGCATGCCGTAAAGGCGACAATTTGCTCGACTCCCAGAGATTTAAGAGCGTACATATTCGCTCTCTGGTTAATTTCCGAAGGCAGAAGAATGTGTCCTTTGCCGTGACGCGGCAAAAAAGCGCATCTGACGCCGTCAATATTTCCTATGGTAATTTTATCCGAAGGTTTTCCGAAAGGAGTATCTATTTCTTTTTCAGCCACATTTTCAATTCCGTCAATTTCGTACAACCCGCTTCCGCCGATAAAAGCTATTTTTACAATTTCTTTTTCAGACATTTCCGCCTCCCTTTTTTAACTGCAAATTTAAATTGCCGGTTTCACATCAACAATATTCAACTGTACAAGATCCTTTTCGCCTTTACCCGCTAATTCAAGCTGAAAAGCGACGTCAAGCATATTTTCGTTACGCAGCGCGTTTGAAAACTGCGCGCCGTTCCAAAAAACAGCCTGAACATTTCTGCTGCCTTTTTGCGAAATTTTAAATTTCAGATGTTCGCCTTTGTTGCCAAAAACAGACATCTCGGTAACATTTACGCCTTTTATGCAAAACGCCGGACGCGGATTAGCCATTCCGAAAGGTTCCATAATATCAATTTGTTTATAAAAATCAGAGTTTATATCTGAAATTTTAAGTTCGCCGTCCATTATTATGGTTTCCGCCAAATCCGAAGGAGTAAAATTCTTTTCGGCATACTCTGTTATTCTTTTTTTAAACTCATCTATTTTTGAATGTTCAATCGTAAAACCGGCCGCCTGGCTGTGACCGCCGTATTTAATAAGTATATCTTTTACGCTTTCAAGAGCCGCAACTATATCAAAACTGTCAACCGAACGCGCAGCGCCGGTTGCCTCAACGCCGTCTGTTATAATAAGAAAAACCGGTTTAAAATAAGATTTTACCATCTGCGACGCTACAATACCGGTTACACCGTGCTCGAGATTTGAAGCTTTAACTATAAAGATTTTATCTTTTTCCAAATCGCATTGTTCTTTTAAAAGCTGCCCGAATTGTTCAATATTTTCAGACTGAAGCCAGCGCCTGTCTGCATTAAGCTTTACGATATCCGCGTATAGATTTTTAGCCTGAAAAGAATCGTTTGTCATAAGAAGCTGCGCGGAAAGCATTCCCCTTCCCATACGTCCGGATGAATTTATAACCGGCGTCACGTTCCATGATATAGTACGGGCGGTGATATTTTGAAGATTTTTTAAAGTTACCGTATCCTCCAGTATGAGTCCCAATCCCGGCTTGGCGTTAGGATTTGAAACCATAAGTTTTATACCCTCTTTTACTATAATTCTGTTTTCATCAATTAAAGGCATAGAGTCGGCAATTGTACCGAGAGCGCACAAGTCCAGATTATTCTCAAAAAAATCTCTTATTCTTTCCTCATTTTTTATTTTATTTATTTTGTAAAAACGCAAAAGCGCATTGATATCTTTTATTTCTCCGTCAGCAAGAACAACCTCTATTTTATCCTTAAGCAAAGCGTCAGCTTTGACAAAAAAACTTTTCAATTCACTGCTGTTAGTATATACCCTGAACGAATTTTTTACAATCTGTTTTATTTCTGCAGCGGAATTAAAAACATTTATTTCCGTTTCCAAATCATTTTTTATTTTCAGATAATTTCCGGAAAAATCATCGCCGTTTTTTACCGCAAAACATATCAAGACATCTTTATTATAACTTCGGGTAAAAGTCGCAGTTAAGGCTTGCGCGGTTTTTAACGCTACGGAACATCCGGCAAGGTCTTTAAACGGATAATTAGCATCATTAATTTTAGGATTTATAATGGCATACGCATCCGGAACGCCCTCATAAGGAGGTTCATGATGATCCGTAATAATAACATCCATTCCCAAATCTTTCGCGTATCCTATTTCCGCCGCAGCGGAAATACCGCAGTCAACGGTTATTAAAAGTTTTACATTTTCTGCGGCATATTTAGTAAGAATATCTTTATATATTCCGTAACCCTGGTCTGCGGGAACATACCAGTGGACATTTCCGCCCAAAAGTCTTATCGTGTTTACAATAACATTTACGGCGGTAACGCCGTCAACATCCCTGTCGCCGTAAACTAAAATCTCTTCACGTAAATCAATCGCTTTTCTTATTCTTTCGACGGCTTTTTGCATATCCCTGAATAAAAACGGATTATGCAAAGATTCTATGCCGCCGTAAAGAAAGTTTGCAATCTTTTCCGCGGTATCTACATTTCTGTTTATAAGCATAGATACTATTTTCGGATTTAACGGCAGGACTTGCGAAATTTCCGATATTTTCGCGCTGTTATCTTTAGGAATCTTCCAGATTTTTTCTTTTTCAAAGTTCATCAGTTTAATATTTCCTTTATCAGTTTCGGTCGTTCGGACTTATCTTCCGATATTATATAAGATTCCTTCATAAGCGCCGCTGCTTCTTCTATCAGAGAAGCGTCATTATAAAAAAGTTCCGCTATAGTTTCTCCCTCTTTTACGTATTCGCCTGTTTTTTTATAAAAAAACACGCCCGCGCCGTAATCTATTTTATCTTCTTTTTTTGCTCGTCCCGCGCCTGTCATCATAGCCGCGATTCCGATATCTCTTGTTTTCATATAAGAGACATATCCGGTTTTTGCAACAGAAATTTTCAGAGATTTTTTTGCTTTAGGAAGAATTTCATCGGGATTATCTAACACTTTAGGATTTCCGCCCTGCGTTTTAATAATCTGCCTGAATTTTTCCAAAGCGTTTCCGCTTGAGAGCTGTTTTTCGGCAATACCTTTAGCCTGCTCTAAAGAAGCGGCAGAGCCCGAGTTAAAAATCATAGCCGCGGAAAGTTCTATCGATAATTCCGATAAATCATTCTTTAAATTTCCTTTCAAAATTTCAACCGCCTGCTTTATTTCCAAAGAATTTCCGGCGCAGTTCCCGAGCGGCATGTCCATATCGGTAACATAAGCCGAAATATTACGTTTAAATTTTTTGCCTACGGCAATCATTTTTTCCGCAAGTTCCCGCGCGTCTTTATGGTTTTTCATAAATGCGCCGTTGCCGGTTTTTACGTCTAAAACCAAAGTTTTCGCGCCTTCAGCTATTTTTTTAGACATTATGCTTGAGCATATTAAAGGTATTGACTCTACTGTAGCGGTAACATCGCGCAATGCGTACATTTTTTTATCAACCGGAGCTATCTCGTTTGTCTGTCCGGTAAGAGCCGCTCCGGCGTATTTTAGAAATCCTAAAAACTCGTCTTTATCGGCGGAAGTCCTGAAACCTTGAATAGATTCAAGTTTGTCTAATGTTCCGCCTGTATGCCCCAAACCTCTGCCGACCATCATCGGAACATAAATCCCTGCAGCGGCAACAATTGGAGCTATAATTAAAGATGTTCCGTCGCCAACTCCGCCGGTAGAATGTTTGTCAGCCGTAGGCGCGTCAAAACGCGATAAATCAAGAATATCGCCGGAATTTGCCATAGCGTTAGTAAGATTAAATATTTCTTCGTCGGTCATTCCCGCGAAACACACGGCCATCAAAAAAGCCGACATTTGATAGTCAGGAATTTCGCCGTTGTTATATCTGTAAACAAGAAATTCTATTTCCTGTTTTGAAAGTTCCGACCGGTTTCTTTTTTTGTATATTATGTCGTATGCTCTCATTTTATTTTTCCCAATACGCCTTCTATTATTACGGAAATTTCTGCTCCGGCTTTTTTGCCCAAAACAAGCACGTCGTCATGACTTAAAGCTTCTTTATTTATTCCCGCCGCCATATTTGAAACATAAGATATTCCTAAAGTTTTTATTCCCATTTGAGCCGCGGCAATAACTTCATAAACAACAGACATTCCGACTACGTCTCCGCCGAGTTTTCTGAAAGCCGAAACTTCTGCCGGCGTTTCATACGACGGACCGCTTACACAGAAATATATTCCTTCGCGGGATTTTATTTTATTTTGTTTTGCGGCCTTTAAAGCAAATTTTCTTAATTCCGCGTCATAAGCGCTGCCTATATCAGGAAAACGCTTTCCGAATTCGTCAAAATGTCCACCGATTAAAGGATTATTTCCCGTAAAGTTTATATGGTCTTTTATAAATACTATATCTCCGGGGTTATAATTTTTATTTAACGCGCCGACTGCGGCTGTAGATATAAGCGTTTTAACGCCAAGAGCTTTCAGAACTCTTAACGGATAAATTATTTCGCCTGCATTATGCCCTTCGTAATAATGAACGCGGCCGCTGACGATAATTATATCCTTTCCTTTATACGAACAAAAAACAAGTTCGCCTTTATGGCCGCTTACAGTGGCTTTCGCAAAAAACGGTATTTTTTCATATTTAACGGTTTTTATAATTTCAAATTTTTTACGAATACCGCCAAGACCCGAACCTGTTATAATTACAATTTCGGGATTGAATTTTTTATTACGCAAAACTTTCTTTAAAAATGATTTTGTTTTTGAAATTTTTATAACAGGGTTCATTGCAATGCCTTTGTTAATTAATAATTAACAACTAATAAATAATAATTTTTGAGTTTCGGATATACCGGAACATATTAAAAAGTTTTCGTAAAGCAAAAACACAACAATTATCCATTGTTATTTGTTAATTGTTATCTGACGTTTAAAGCTTTTCCCGTTTTTCATAGCCGGAAGAGAGAAAATATCAGCTATAGTAGCGGCAATATCAGCCATAGATTCTCTTACACCCAAATCTACGCCTTTCTTCAAAATTTTTCCGTAAACCAAAAGCGGCGTATATTCCCTTGTATGATCTGTATGGGCTTTATAAGTCGGGTCACAGCCGTGATCGGCTGTTATAATGAGCATATCGTTTTCGGTCAAAGAGTTTAAAATTTCAGGCAAAAAATTATCAAACTCTTTTAATGCTTTAGCGTAAGAAGCAACATCTCTTCTGTGTCCCCAAAGCATATCGAAATCAACTAAATTCGTAAACAATAAAGTTTTTTTACAGATAGATTTATTTATCTCGGACAAAGTAATTTCTATTCCGTTTAAATTTCCTTTTGTATGAATAACTTCGGTTAAACCTATACCGTTAAAAATATCTTCAATTTTCCCTACCCCTATAACATCTCCGCCGGAATTTTTTATTTCGTCAAGAATCGTTATATCCGGAGGATTTAAAGCATAATCTTTCCTGTTTGCGGTTCTTATATAGTTGCCCGGCGTTCCTGTAAAAGGTCTTGCAATAACACGACCTACGGCATTATCGCCTTTTAACATATCCCTTGCCGTTTCGCATATTTCATATAGCTTTTCAAGCCCGAAAGTTTTCTCATGAGCGGCAATTTGAAATACAGAATCCGCCGAAGTATAAACTATCGGATAACCCGTTTTTTGATGCTGCTCACCGAGCTCTTTTATTATTTCGGTTCCGGAAGCGGCAACGTTTCCTATTGTTTTTATTCCGATAAGCTTTTCAAATTCTTCTATTATTTCAGATGGGAATCCGTTTGGGTAAACGGGAAAGGGTTTGTTTAAAATTATTCCTGCCATTTCCCAATGCCCCGCCGTGGTATCTTTGGCAGGAGACTGCGTGGCGGATTTACCGTAACAGCCTATAATATCTTCATCAGAAAACTTGGTTTCTCTATTTAAGATTTTATAAAGCCCTAGTTTTTCCAGATTAGGCAAAGAAAAATCCGGGGGCATAGAATCAAGAATATGACCGATTGTATTTGCTCCCTTATCGCCGTATTTTTCGGCATCCGGAAGCTCGCCTACCCCGGCGCTGTCTAAAACAATGAGAACAATTCTTTTAAGCATAGCGGCTCTCTTTATGTTTTTATTTGAAAAAATCTTCCACGTTATTTTCTTTTTAAAACTTTTTCAACCGTTTGCGCTATGTTTACGTCTTTTAAACCGTATTTTGCCATTAAATCGTAAGGTTCGCCCGACTCGCCGAATGTATCGTTAATGCCTACAAATTCCATAGGAACGGGACAATTTCTTACAACGACTTCCGCTACAGCCGAACCGAAACCCGCAAATATCTGATGTTCTTCCGCGGTAACTATCGCGCCGCATTCTTTAGCCGCGTCAATTATGGCTTTTTCATCTATGGGTTTTACGGTATGAATATTTATAACTCTTGCTTTTATGCCTTTTTTATCTAAAATTTCAGCGGCAGACAAGGCTTCGTAAACCATTGTTCCGCAAGCCATAATAGCTACGTCTTTCCCGTCTCTTAAAATATTGGCTTTGCCTATTTCAAAAACATCTTCCTCTTTTGTTATTATCGGAATATGTTCACGGCCGTATCTTATATACACAGGTCCGTTTATATAAGCGCTTGCCATAGTAGCTTTTCTTGTTTCAACCAAATCGCAGGGAACTATCACTTTCATTTCCGGCAAACATCTCATTATCGCTATTTCTTCCAAAGCCTGATGCGTCGCGCCGTCAGGGCCTACCATAAGCCCGGAATGCGAACCGCCTATTTTTACGTTAAGATTTGAATAACAAACCGTAGTCCTTATTTGTTCCCACGGTCTGCCCGAAGCAAAAACCCCGTAAGTCGCCGCAAACGGAATAAAACCCGCGACAGCAAGACCCGCGGCCATACCTATAAGATTTGTTTCCGCGATGCCGACATTTATAAATCTGTCCGGGAACTTTTCCTGAAAACCGTTTATTGCCACAGATGAAGCGGTATCTGCTCCCAGCACAAATATTTTCGGATCTCTTT
This sequence comes from Candidatus Endomicrobium labiotermitis, assembly GCA_009778965.1. GTDB lineage: Bacteria > Elusimicrobiota > Endomicrobiia > Endomicrobiales > Endomicrobiaceae > Endomicrobium > Endomicrobium labiotermitis. The sequence goes on along the minus strand of WRFE01000062.1, from coordinate 3,513 downwards.
TGCCGAGTTCCACCAGTGCTTCCCCAAAACCGAATCTCGTTGCTTTTTTTCCAAAAACTTCTATCATTTTTTTCTCCTAATATATAACTAAGCTTATTTATTTTTTTCTAAAGCCGCGTCTATTTCGGCAAATGCTTTTTCCATCTGCTCTTTTGAGGGCGCCTTTCCGTGCCACTCTGCAAGATTTTCCATAAAAGAAACGCCTTTGCCTTTAACTGTTTTCGCGATTATAGCGGTAGGTTTTTCTTTTTCCGCTTCCGCTTTTTTGTACGCGGAATCTATTTCGTCAAGATTATGCCCGTCAATTTCTACAACATTCCAGCCGAAAGATTTATATTTATCGGCAATAGATTCTACATTAAGTATATTTTTTGTCGGTCCGTCTATCTGTAAACCGTTATCGTCAACTATCGCACACAGGTTATTAAGTTTGAAATGAGACGCAGACATCGCGGCTTCCCAGATGCTTCCTTCCTGCTGCTCGCCATCTCCCATTAAAACGTAGACTCTATTATTCTTTTTAAGCTGTTTTATTCCTACCGCAATCCCTGCACCTATAGACAAACCGTAGCCGAGAGATCCTGTCGAAATTTCAACACCCGGAATTTCTTTATCTTTTGCCGGATGCCCCTGCAGCCTGCTGCCTGCCTTTCTCAAAGTACAAAGTTCGTCAGGTGCTATGCACTCAAGCTGCGCAAGAACCGCATACAAAACGGGACATACGTGCCCTTTTGACAAAACAAAATAATCTCTGTCGGGGTCATTTGCGTTTTTAGGATTAAATTTCATGTGTTTAAAATACAAAGATACTAAAAGCTCCACTGAAGACAAACTGCCTCCAGGATGTCCGGAACCCGCAAGTTCCAGCATTTTGATAATATCTTTCCTGACATCTGCAGATATTACTTTTAAATCAGGCATGTCCATTTACCGCTCCTTTTATTAACAACAATTAATAGTTAATAGTGAATAATTAATCACTTCAGAATATGCTTTGCGCACATATCAATAAGCAAGGCTTTGCCTCATATCACAATCGCCGTTATTCTTTGCCGTCGCCGTTGATTCGTAAATTGTAATTCGTCATTTGTAACTGCCTTTTCTACATTTTACGCGCTGCCAGTTCGCTGTATAAATTGGCGTTTTCTATAAGTTTCGCGGCCTGGCTTGCAATCATTATTATTAAATTTTTATCTTCCTCGCTATAAAAGTCGGGTTCTTGTTTTCCGACTCTCAAAACCCCTATAACCTTACCGTCGCTTATAAGAGGAACTATTATTATTGATTTTATACCCCATTCTTTCGCACTGTGGCTCCTGATCGACGTATCCGCAGTGGCGTCCGCGCTTAAATAAGGAATTCCTTCCCTGAAAATTTTTGCCGATAAAGAATTTTCGTCGTCTTTGGCTATTTTAAGCATGATTTTTTCGATTCCGCCCGGGAAAAATGCTCCTTTCTGCGTAACAAGAAGATTCGTTTTTTCATCATATAAAAGCACCGCGCATAAATCGGCTTTAAAAGCTTCTTTGGTAACGTCTATAATTTTTTCAAGCGTTTTTTCCAAGTTAGGAGTAGCAGCTATAGCTGAAGATACTCTCTGTAAAAAAGTAAGTTTGCTGACTTTCTTTTCAAGTTCGGAATAGAGTTTTACTTTCGAGAGAATACCGTCAAATAAAACCGCTATATGCTGTATTATATTGACATCATTATCCGAAATTTCATTTCCGAATTTATTTATGGAAACCAAAACTCCCGTAACTTCGCCGACTGATTCTATAGGCGCAAAAATCGCGGAAGACATTGAAACAATACTTGAAAATTCAGAAGCTTCTTTTTTTATTGCAGCGGCATTTGAAAAAACCGCGGTTTTTTTATTTTTTTTGATATTTTTTATCACTCCCGAATTTTCAGCCGAAAATTTAACCGCAGAAAGTTGCTCTAGATCTAATGAAAAAGATCCTTTCAAAAATGAAAACTGTTTAGTGACGGGATCTTCAATAAGAACAGCGGAAGTTTCCATTCCGGTAAGTTCCATTATTTTTTGTATGACAAAAGGAATTATTTCGCCTAAATCGAATTTAGCGGACGCAAAAGCTGAAATATCCGATAAAGTTTTTATGTCGCGGACTTTTCTTATAAGTTTTGCATTCGTTTGTATAAGTTCGTTTGATGTTGTATTCACTTCCGTTTCAAGCTTTTTATTTAACTCCTGGACCTTATCGTACATTTTAGCGTTTCTTAAAGCTATCGAAAGATATTTACCTATAATCGCAATCGTATCCGTAGTGTCAATCTCAAAAATATTGTCTGTCTTTCCGCTGACGTTTAATATCCCCAAAGCGGTATTATCTTCATCAATAAGAGGCACGTTTATCTGGGTCAGCGCACCCTCGGAAACAAATTCTTTTACAAATTTTTGGTCAATCAGATTTATATTTTTTACAATAGTCATTTTTGATGTTACAAAAGCATCCGCAACCGGATTTCCTTCGGCAATTTTTATGCTTCTGGAGAAACCCTGCGAATATCCGAGCTTTGCAGTAATCCTTAAAGACCCGTCCTCAGCCGGCAAAATTATCGCGCACATGGAGTCAGGGAATTTTTTTTGTATTATGTTCATTACCACATTAAATATATTATTCATATCCACTTTGGATGTCAGAGCTTTTGAAACTGAAAAAAGCATTTGAATAGTCGTATTTACATCGGCAACTTTCGAATTAAGCTTAAAAACGGATTCATACATATTTTTCCACAAACCGCTTTTATACTTTATTTTTATATCAGAAGCGGTTCCGTCCGCAATGTTTTTTATTACACTTCGAAATTCAGACAACGGCACTAAAAATCTAAACAATACATATGCCGCGGTTAAACAAAAAACAAGCAGAATGGAACACAGAAAAGATATAAAAAGTATAAGAATATTTTTCTCTGAGAATAGAAAACCCGCGACTATTTCGGGAGAAGGCCATACTTTAATCCAACCTATTATGGTATCACCCGCCTTTACGGGATAAATTACGTTAAGCCACCAAAGTATATTATCTCTCTTTCTTAAACCCTCTGCATAACTTACGCTTTTGTCTTTATTTACAAAAGAATAAGTAATAATTTCTTTGCTTTGCTCAAATTCCGTAAAAAGCAATTTTAATTTATCTTTAGAGTTAACGTGTTCCGGAGACACAACTTCGTTTTGAACCGTGGAAACCATAGGGGTAAAAGATTTCTGTACCGTGCCGTAAAACCAGAAATAAACAAAAAGCAGCCATAGCATAACCGATGCTACAACCATTATAAAAGATACCGCTAAATATTTTAAAATAAATTTTCTCATCGTTTTTATGTTATATGCCTGAAATTATTTATTGCCAGCTGTATTTTACCGTATAGGCCACCGTTTTTTCGGAATTCGCGGGAATTGAAATCAAAAACTCCGCGCTTCTGGAATCTTTTTTATTGAATTTTACGGAACTTTCGGTTATTTTCCAGTCGTCCTATCTGCTCATATTT
>WRFE01000061.1 GCA_009778965.1 Candidatus Endomicrobium labiotermitis | reverse complement strand
TAAACGATAATATTATTGAAAAAGCGGGCGCGTTTTTCAGCTATAACGGAGACAGATTGGGCCAGGGCAGAGATAATGTGAAAGCGTTTTTACTTGCTAATCCTGCAATAGCTTCGGAAATAGAAAATAAAATCCGCGCTAAAGCTTTTGGTGAAACTGCCGCGGAAAAAAAAGAAGAACCGGCTAAAGAAAAAACTGTGAAAAAATCTAAATAAATATCTTAAGCGTTAAAAATGCGGGAGAGAATTTAAATGAAAGTTTTGATTACGGGCGGGGCGGGGTTTATCGGCTCAAATATTTCCGACTCTTTGATTGCTAACGGACATAAATCTGTTATAATTGATAACTTGTCATCAGGAAAAAAAGAAAATATCAATAAGAAAGCGAAATTTTATAAAGCGGATATAATTGACGAAAAAAAAATAAAAGCGATATTTAAAAAAGAAAAACCCGATATAGTAATTCACAACGCGGCTCAGATTGACGTCAGAAAATCTGTTTCGGATCCGAAATATGACGCGAATATAAATATTTTAGGGTCTATTAACATACTTGACGCCTGCGTTGAAAATAAAGTCAAAAAGATTTTGTTTGCTTCGTCCGGAGGCACAATTTACGGGGAGTGCGGCAGCAAAGCTCCTGATGAAAATTCATTTCCGAATCCTCTTTCTCCTTACGGCATAGCAAAACATTCCGTGGAATTTTATATAAAGTTTTACGGTATTATTCACGGTCTGAAATATACGATTTTCAGATATGGAAATGTTTACGGACCAAGACAGGATCCTAAAGGCGAAGCGGGCGTTATAGCAATATTTACAGCGAAAATGTTAAACAACGAAGCTGTTATGGTTTTTGGAGACGGGAAACAGATGAGAGATTATGTTTATGTCAAAGATGTTGTAAATGCCAATATTGCCGCTTTGAAGAAAGCCGATAATCAAATAATAAACATAGCTACAAACAAAGCAGTATCCATAAATGATATAGTAAAAATTATGTCACGCTTATCGAAAACCGATAAAAAAGCGGTATATAAACCAAAAAGAACAGGCGAACTGTTTAAAAGTTTTATGAGCATAAAAAAAGCTGAAAAGATTTTAAACTGGTATCCGAAAATGAATATTGAAGAAGGAATAAAGAAAACATTGGAATATTTTAAGGGGCTGAAATGAAAGCGTTTGTTTTGGCAGCCGGAGCAGGAACAAGGCTCAGACCTTTGACCAGCGATATTCCTAAACCCATGGTTCCGATTGTCGGCAAGCCTGCTTTGCAGCACACTTTGGAAAATTTAAAAAAATACGGATTTAAAGACGTATGCGTTAATTTATACCATTGTCCGGGTGTTATTGTAGATTATTTTAAAGATAATGATACCGGATTAAATATAAAATATTCGCTTGAAGAAAAACTTCTCGGTACGGCGGGAGCGATAAAAAAGCAGGAGAATTTTTTTGACGAAACTTTTGTCGTTATGTCCGGAGACGGTCTTACGGATATAAATTTAAAAAAGGCCCTGGAATTTCATAAAAAAAAGAAATCCATAGCTACTATAGTTTTAAAAGAGATTGACGCAAGGTTTGAATACGGAATAACTTTAACCGATAAAAATGGAAAAATAAAGTCTTTTGTGGAAAAACCGAGATGGAAAGATATTTTTGCCGATACGGTAAATACCGGAATATATATTTTTGAACCTGAAATTTTTAAATATATTCCGAAAGATAAATTTTTTGATTTTAGCATGGACTTATTTCCGCTGTTTTTGAAAAATAAAAAAAATATTTACGGTTATGTGATGAAAGAATACTGGACCGATATCGGAAATATTTTAGAATATAAAAAAGGCGTTTTTGACGCGTTAGACGGCAATGTAAATGTAAATATATCTTCGTCGGCTGATAAAAAGCTTTTCGGTAAAAACGTAAAAATCAATAGTCCGTGCTTTATCGGGAAAAATGTCAGAATAGGTAATAATGTTGTAATACATCCCTATTCTGTTATAACCGAAAACTGTGAAATAGGCGATAATGCGGTAATTGAAAAAACTATAATATGGAGCGGTTCTAAAATAGGAAAAAATGTCCGGCTTTCAAACACCATAGTCGGATATGACAGTACAATACCCGGAGGAATAGTTCTTTTTGATTCTATAATAATGGGAAGGGAGAATTTTAATGGAAAGTAAGAAAGGTTATTTTTTTACGTCGGAATCGGTTACGGAAGGTCATCCTGATAAAGTCTGCGACATAGTCTCGGATTCTGTTCTTGACGCTATTTTAGCTAATGACCCGAAAGCAAGAGTTGCCTGTGAAACGTTTGTTTCCCCGGGAATGGTAATAGTCGGCGGAGAAATTACGACAAGCACTTATGTAAATATTCAACAGGTAGTCAGAAACGCGGTTAAAAATATAGGTTACGATAAGCCTGAATTCGGATTTAATTATAAAGACTGCGCTGTAGTAAATACTATAAATTCGCAGTCGCCGGATATTGCGCAAGGCGTTGATACGGGCGGAGCGGGCGATCAGGGTCTTATGATAGGTTTTGCCTGCAAAGAAACTCCCGAACTAATGCCTTTGCCTATAATGCTTGCGCATAAACTTGCCATGAAACTTACCGAGGTCAGAAAAAAAGGAATTCTTCCCTATTTGGGACCGGACGGCAAAACCCAGATTACCGTAGAATATGTTGACTGGAAACCTAAAAGAATAGACGCTGTTGTTCTTTCAACGCAGCATACCGAGAAAATTTTAGATAAGACCGGAAAACGCATAACTGAAAAATCTAAACAAGAAATCCGCAAAAAAATTATTGATCCGGTTTTGGGAAAACTTATAGATAAAAATACTAAAATTTATATAAATCCTACCGGAAAATTTGTAATAGGCGGACCACAGGGCGACACGGGGCTTACGGGAAGAAAAATTATAGTAGATACATACGGCGGAATGGCGGCTCACGGCGGCGGCGCGTTTTCGGGCAAAGATTCCACTAAAGTTGACAGAAGCGCCTGTTATATGGCAAGACATATCGCTAAAAATATTGTTGCCGCGGGTTTTGCCGACAAGTGTACCGTTCAGCTTGCTTACGCTATCGGCGTTGCCGAGCCTGTTTCGGTAATGGTTGATACGCATCACAGCGGAAAAGTTTCCGGTCCGGAACTTGAGCCGATTGTAAGAAAAGTATTTCCTCTAACGCCTAAAGGAATTACGGAATATTTGAAGCTTCGCAGACCTGTTTTCTCGCAGACTGCGGCATACGGGCATTTTGGCAGAAGCGGAAAAGACTTTACTTGGGAAGCGTTGAATAAAGTAGAAGAACTTAAAAAAACAGTTAAGAAATAACAAATAAATAATTTACAAAAGGATAAGAATAACATGAAATACGATATAAAAGACATTAAATTAGCCGATAAAGGCAACAAAAGAATTATTTGGGCAGAAAAAGAAATGCCGGTTTTAAGGCAGATAAAAGAGCGGTTTTCAAAACAAAAACCTCTTAAAAATATGAAAATTTCCTGTTGTCTTCATGTTACTACGGAAACCGCAAATCTTGCCATTACGTTAAAAGCCGGAGGCGCTGATGTTTATTTGTGCGCGTCAAACCCTTTGTCCACTCAGGATGATGTTGCCGCGTCGCTTGTAAAACATCATAATATTCCGGTATTTGCCATTAAAGGCGAAGATAATAAAACATATTACAAACATATAGACGCGATTTTAAACATAAAACCAAATATGACTATGGACGACGGCGCTGATTTGGTTACTACAATTCTTTTAAAAAGAAAAGAATTATTGAAAGATATAATCGGCGGAACCGAAGAAACTACTACCGGAGTGGTGCGTTTAAGAGCAATGGCTAATGACGGAGTTCTTGCTTATCCGGTTATAGCCGTTAATGACGCGCTTACAAAACATTTCTTTGACAACAGATACGGTACGGGACAATCTACGATTGACGGAATTGTCCGCGCCACAAATATTTTAATCTCCGGGAAAACTGTTGTCGTTGTCGGTTATGGCTGGTGCGGCAGAGGTTTTGCAATGAGAGCAAAAGGAATGGGCGCCCATGTTATAGTGACGGAAGTTGATCATCTTAAGGCTATTGAAGCGGCTATGGACGGATATGAAGTTATGCCGATGAAAGAAGCGGCAAAAAAAGGCGATATTTTTGTGACTTTAACCGGAAACTTAAATGTTATAGATAAACAGCATTTCCCTTTAATGAAAAACGGAGCAATAGTATGTAATTCGGGACATTTTAATGACGAAATAAATCTTAAAGCGTTAAAACAGATGTCAAAATCCGTTAAGAACGTTAGAGATTTTGTTGATGAATATACTTTGAAAAATAACAAAACAATATGTGTTCTCGGCGAAGGACGTTTAATAAATTTAGCCGCAGCCGAAGGTCATCCCGCAAGCGTTATGGATATGTCTTTTGCAAATCAGGCGTTGTCCGCGGAATATATGCTGAAAAATTATAAAAACCTCGGAAAACAAGTTTATGTTATTCCGGAAGCCATGGATAAAGAAATAGCAAGGCTTAAACTCAACGCTATGGGAATAAAAATAGACGTTTTGACTGCCGAACAAAAAAAATATCTTGCCAGCTGGCAATCAGGCACGTAAGCTTAAATAAAACTTACTGCTAAAACTAAACGTTTGAAAACATTTAAAAGAGGGACGCTTATTAATGAGCGAGTTTTTGTTACGCCTAAAAAATGAAATACATATAAATTATAATAATTGCTACCCTAACAGGGATGTGATTCCGAGGGTGTCTTTTGACGTAAGCCTGCGAAAAAGAATTAAATGTTTTTTTGAGAAACTTTTGCCATTCATTACTTTTCAATCAAGAGAAGACAAGTTTCTTGCCGATATTGAAAAAGAAGTGAAAATATCGCAATTGGAGCAGATATATAATTTGCTTAATGATCAATATTCAAAAGATTTGTTTGTTAAGCTTGTAGCAATGAAAGTTTTACGTCACAGAATGATATTGCCTGTTGAAAAAGCCTCTGAATGGCAAAAATATTATGAATTAGACTCGCAATTGAAAAATGCTCCTACAGTTTCGATAGAAGGAAAAAAGTTTGTTCTTTATAATCTTAAAGACTATGGATACAATATAGAACTTTATGAAAAAGTTACTTATGCCGTATTCATGGAATTTATAATGAAACAATACGAATATAGACACACTATTCCAAAAATAAAAGTTTCGGCGGGGGATTATGTAATTGACGGCGGCGCTTATGTCGGGGATACTTCTTTATATTTTGCGCATGAAGCAGGCAAAGAGGGAAAAGTATTTTCTTTTGAATTTTTGAAAGAAGGTTTAGAAACAATGAAAGTAAATCTTTCAAAAAATCCTAAGTATGCCCCGCAGATACAAATAGTACAAAATGCTCTATGGAAGAATTCGCAAGAGAAACTTTATGTCTCAGGCAGCGGAGCAGGGACAAAAGTATCAATGCAAAAAAATGGAAAATATAACGATATAGTATCTACGTTGTCTATAGACGATTTTGTCGAGTCAAATAAAATTGAAAAAATAGATTTTATAAAGCTTGATATTGAAGGCGCGGAACTTGAAGCTCTTTACGGCGCTAAAAATGTAATTACAAAATTTAAACCAAAACTTGCTATATGCATTTATCATGACTTCAAACATTATTATTCGGTGCCCGAATATATAAATAGTTTAAAATTAGGCTATAAATTTTACGTGGACCATTTTTCGGCTAGCGAATTTGAAACAATTTTATTTGCCGAAGCCGATAAATAGTGATATGAAAATAAAAAACACTTTAACGTCCTTAAGAAAAAGTCTTGCCAAATTTTTGTTTGATAAAAAACAAAAATCAAATAAAACATTTTATATCAAAAATATAAAATCTGTTTTATTTTTGAGAAACGACAATAAAATCGGCGATATGGTGGTTTTGACTTTAGTTTTCAGAGAATTGAAAATAAAATATCCCGCTATTAAAATATCCGTTTTGTGCTGCAAAGACAATAAAGAAATAATTAAAAATAATCCAAATGTGGATGAGATAGTCGAAACGCCTAATATCTGTAAAAAAAATGATCTTGCCGTTGATTTTTTTGTTTTCAGACCCAGGCCTAAACATTTGCTTATGCTAAGGCGTATAAATCCGGCTTTTTTAATAGGATTTAATAAGAAAGATTATAATATATATGATTTGTCTATAGACTGTGATATTAACAGACTTCATATTTCTAAAAGATATGAAATCCTTTTGGAAACTCTCGGAGTAAAACCAGCATCTTTAAAATACGATATTTGTATTGATGAAAATCTTGAAAAAAAGGCAAAAGAATTTTTCTCTGCAAATAAAAGTAATCTCATCATTAATCCTTTCGCGGCAAGCAAACACAGAAGTTTTTCTTTTGATAAACTGCAAAGTCTTATAAACGGTATTAAAGAAAAATTTGACGTAAACATATACGCGATATGCGAAAAAAAATCCGCCGGGATGTTGAAAGGTTTGAAAGGCGCGAAGATTTTGGAAACCGGTTCCATACTTGAAAGCGCGGCGTATATAAAATATTGCGATTATGTTTTGACGCCCGATACGTCTATCGTTCATATTGCCGCTGCGTTCGGCAAAAAAATGATAGCCTTGTATCTTGATTATTCGAGCCATGGAGAAAAAATTAATGAAGTTTGGGCTCCGGGTTATGCTGACGCTGTGCAAATATCGGTTGACACGAAAAACGGAACTCTGGAAAACGATATAAACAATATAGATAATGAGGCTATAATAAACAAATTCGGGGAAATAATATGAATTTCAGCGTAATAATTCCCGTTTATAATATTGAAAAGTATATAAAGCGTACAATTGACTCCGTTTTAAATCAAACCGTTCCTAATTTTGAAATTATTATTGTTAACGACGGATCTTCCGACGGGACTCTTTCCGTTGTAGAAAGTATTAAAGATGAAAGAATAAAAATTATCAATCAGAAAAATCTCGGCGTTACCAAGGCAAGAAATACAGGCATAAAAAACGCAAAGTATGATTATATAGCCTGTTTGGATCATGACGACGAATATTTGCCTGATTTTTTGGAAACAATATCAGATATGATTGAAAATTTTCCGCAGGCAGGTCTTTATGCGACTGCGTATAGGGTTTTAAAAAAAGATAAATCTTTCATACCTAAATATACTTCTCTCCCTAAATTTCCGTGGACAGGCATAGTGCCGAGCTATTTTAAAACCGCTCTCGGCTACCATCCTTTGCTTCCGTCTTCAACTGTTGTCAAAAGAGAGGTTTACGACTCTGTGGGAATGTTTTCCGAAACAATACAAAAAGGGGAAGACATAGAGCTCTGGGCAAGGGCTGCCGCCAAATATAAAATAGCTTTTACAAGTAAAGTTTGCGCTATTTGGCATCGCGACGGCGCGCCTACATTAAGCAATAAACAGGTTGAAGTTATAGATTACGAATTTATAAATACGCTTGAAAAAATCAACTCTTCAGGGATTTGTTTTGATAACGACAAAAAATATTTAAAAGAATTTATAAACAAAAAATATTTGGACATCGCTGAAACTTACCTGAAAAACGGCGATTTTGAAAACACAAACAATATTTTAAAAAAAGTAAAAACAAAAAAATTCTTTTTTAAAAAGCTGAAAATGCAGTTTAAATCGGCATTGTTAAAAAGTAAATTATCAATGTAATATTTGTGTCTTTGCCGTTAAAAATCTGGTTTTGTTTGCTGCAGTCGAAAATAAAATAGTTTTAAGTTTTTTTGTAGTTAATACCCTGTTTTGTTTATTTCAAAACGCATTAGCGCGTCTTATGAATTAGAAATTTTTAAAATTACAATTGAGGACTGTCTGAAGCGGCAACCTTAAAAGTCGTTATTTGCCGCAAGTTCCGCAAATTGTTTTAAAAATTTCTAATGAATGCGTTCGGCGTTTTAAATAAATAAAACGAAAAGATTAGTTTGACTTGACTGAACTCTCTCAAAAGTATAAAATAAACAGATGTTTTTTATATAAAAATCAATAAAATTTGGATTTATAGCTTGGAGGGGAAATGGCAAACATTATTTTGAAAAACGTTTGGAAGCGGTACGGCGATTTAGATATCGTAAAAAATTTTAATATTGAGATACCCGATAAATCTTTTTGTATTCTTGTCGGTCCTTCAGGCTGCGGAAAAACGACCACTTTGCGTATGATAGCGGGTCTTGAAGAAATTTCTGAAGGAGATATTTTTATAGACGGTTTGCGCGTCAATGATATTCCTCCGAAAAAGCGTGATATAGCGATGGTTTTTCAGAGTTATGCTCTTTACCCTCATATGACTGTTTATGATAATATGGCTTTTGGTTTAAAACTCAGAGGCTATAGCAAAAAAGAAATACAGCAGCGCGTAAATGAAGCCGCTGAAATCTTAGGCATAGGACATTTGCTTGAAAGACGCCCTAAACAGCTTAGCGGCGGACAAAGGCAGAGAGTTGCTGTCGGCAGAGCGATAGTGCGTAAGCCTAAAGTATTTTTGTTTGACGAGCCGCTTTCAAACCTTGACGCAAAACTCAGAGGACAAATGAGAGCCGAACTTAAAAAACTTCACGAAAGGCTTCAAAGCACGATGATATATGTTACTCATGATCAGACAGAAGCTATGACTATGGGCAATATGATTTGTGTTATGAAAGAGGGAATAATACAGCAAATTGCCGGTCCGATTGAACTTTACGATAATCCTGCAAATAAATTTGTGGCAGGCTTCATAGGCAGTCCCGCAATGAATTTCTTTGAAGTTGACGTGTTAAATAAAGGCGGGGATTTGGTTTTAAATGAAGGAACTTTTGAATATAAGCTTCCTGAAGAGTTGAAAGAAAAAGTGGCGCCTTATTTAGGGCAAAAGGTTACAATGGGAATAAGACCTGAAGATATATATGATAAACTTTTCTTTAGTTCAGCAAATAAAGCGTCCGTAAACAGTTTTAGCGCGACTGTTGAAGTTGTAGAACCTATGGGCAGTGAAATTTATTTGCATTTAAATACCGGTAAAAACGAGTTGGTTGCCAGAGTTGATTCTCACAATCAGGCAAAAACTAATCAGGTAATAGAGCTTGTGTTTAATACTGCAAAAACTCATTTGTTTGATAATACTACAGGCGCAAAGATAGTATAAACTTATTTTTAGTAGGAGCAAATAATGAAAAAGCTTTTAACTTTTGTTTTGCTTATTTCTGTTGTTATAATTTGCGCCTGCTCGAAAAATGATATATTAAATCCTCCTGTTCCTCCGGCGCAAAAACCGGACAATAATTACGATATAACTGCTGTTGCCGTAAAAAAAGCAGACTATTATATCAGGCTTTTCTTTGATCTTGCCGATGGATATCTTTCAGAAGACAATGTTGCCAAAGTCAGATTCGGCAATGACAAAAAATATGTCGAATCTTTAATTTTCTCAAATGCTAATACCACGGGTATTATACATTCAACCGCATTGGGTTCGTTTGATTTTTGGTATAGACAAAATGTTGCTGAGGGTAATCCGGCTTTAACGAATATAAATGATTATACGGTTATAGGGTATACCACAAATGAGCAAAGAAGACAGTCTGTTATTAAAAGAGCAACCGGAGGTAATTGGAAAGCGGCAAGGGAAATGCATATGAAATTTTTAAATACGGATATTTCCGGTGAAAGTTTTACAATGATTCTTACTTATGAATTGCAAGGCTTCGATACTCAAAAAGGAGCAAGCATTAGCGGAACAATTTATTTCTCTGTGATAGATGCTTCAAATTCTTATACAAATAATACGTTTACCGTTAATTTCTATGATTTAAGAGGTAAAATTAAGATGGCTCATGAAGGCGAAGATTATTTCGCAGGACCTAAATTTAATTTTATAATTGAAGGCGGCGATATGATAGTTCAGGGAACAGGCGCTCTTGCCCCGTATAAAGTTTCTCTTAGTTATTCGAATGACGAAGGAGTCGGGCAGTTTACGGTAAGCGGCGCTCCGTATGCAACTTATGTTATCAATAAAAGTGATGCGTATTATATTAAAACAGGGGATTCTGCAGCTCAAAGAAGATATCTTTCGTGGGATTACCCTATCTAACGGCAATTACGAATAAAAAACAGGTGTGAAAATGGTTAAAAAACAAGATGTCAAAAAACTTTTGAAAGCGGCGCAGGAGCCGTCTAATCTTGCAAGAAAACTTCATCCTTTTTATAAAGGGAAAATAGAAGTTGTTCCGAAATGCAGAATAAGAGATTTTAATGATTTTTCAATATGGTACAGTCCCGGCGTCGGAGCAGTATGTACCGATATATATAAGAATCCCGAGCTTGTTTATGAATATACGAATAAATGGAACAGCGTTGCCGTGGTAAGCGACGGTACAAGAGTTTTAGGGCTTGGCGATATAGGACCCGAAGCAGGAATGCCTGTTATGGAAGGGAAAGCGCTTTTGTATAAATATTTGGGAGGAGTTGACGCATATCCTATTTGTTTAGACACAAAAGATGAAAAAAAGATTATAGAAACAGTAAAAATTTTGCAGCCTTCTTTCGGCGGAGTAAATCTTGAAGATATCGAACAGCCGAAATGTTTTCCGGTACTGAGCACATTGAGAAAAGAATGCCGTATACCGGTTTGGCATGACGATCAGCAAGGAACAGCTCTTGTAACTCTCGCGGGTTTTATTAACGCATTGAAGGTTGTTGGTAAAAAAATCGGAAAAGTTAGAATAGCTATGATAGGCGCGGGTTCTGCGAATATTTGTATAGCCAGACTTTTAATGCTTCACGGCGCAAATCCCGCTAATATAATAATGACCGATTCAAAAGGTACGCTTCATAAAGGAAGAAAAGAGCTTAAAGATAAGTATCCTGAAAAATGGGAAATGGCAGTTGAAACCAATGCCGGAAATATTCAGGGGTATATTAAAGAAGCTATGGAAAACGCGGACGCGGTAATCGCTCTTTCCACTCCCGGACCGGACATAATAAAAAAAGAATGGATCAAAAGCATGGCAAAAAATCCTATTGTATTTGTCTGCGCAAATCCCGTTCCGGAAATTTGGCCATGGGAAGCAAAAGAAGCCGGCGCGGCTGTTGTCGCTACCGGAAGAAGTGATTT
>WRFE01000060.1 GCA_009778965.1 Candidatus Endomicrobium labiotermitis | reverse complement strand
GCGCAAAACAGAAGAACGGAAGTGTTTGTAGAGTAAGGCAAGACAATTACGAATTCACCCTCACCCAGCCCTCTCCCTGACTAGGGAGAGGATAAAGGTGAGGGTTATGAATTACGAATCAACGGCGATGTTAAGAATTAAATTAGCATCGCCGTTATTTTGCCTTTAAAATATCCGGTTTTGTTTTGTCGTAATTGCGAGGAATGCAATGACGAAACAATCCAGAAAATTAACTAAAACATCAGCAATCCATTTTAAAAACAACTTGGATTGCCGTGTCGGAAACGAGGTTTCCTCCTCGCAATGACAAAAGAGCGGAAGTACAAATTGCTTTTGTCATTTGACAAATTTTTTAAAATTTTCTATATTATTCAGGTTGTTTATAAAACAAGCAGCAAAATTCAGACGATCTTTTTAATTCCGCAAAGTTCAATAATTTAATCCTTTCAAAATTAAAGGGCCCGTAGCTCAGTCGGTAGAGCACCTCACTTTTAATGAGGTTGTCGTGTGTTCGAGCCACACCGGGCTCATCTTTAATTTTAACTATGCCCCCATCGTCTAGGGGTCTAGGACACATGATTTTCAATCATGCGACCGGGGTTCAAATCCCCGTGGGGGCGTATTACGAAAGGAATATCTCATATCTCAAATACAACCGTTTAGACTTATAATAGTTTAAGCGGTTATTTTATGGAAGGTGGAAAAATGTCAACATTAGTTGTTTTGGGCACCCAATGGGGCGATGAAGGAAAAGGAAAAGTAGTTCATTATCTTGCCAAACAAGCCGATTATATTGTCCGTTATCAGGGCGGCAATAACGCGGGACACACCTTAATTTATCAAAACAAACCTTTTGTTCTGCATCTTATACCTTCAGGAATATTGTTCCCTAATAAAATGTGCTTAATCACCAACGGCGTTGTTGTTGACCCGAAAGCGTTAAGAGAAGAAATAAAGCTTTTAAATAAGAAAAAAATTCCCGTTAAAGGAAGATTTTTTATAAGCGAACAAGCGCATGTTATTTTGCCTTACCACAAACTAATTGACGGAATACTTGAGCAGGGACAAGTTAAAATAGGAACCACCAAAAGAGGAATAGGTCCCGCTTATGCAGATAAAGTAAAAAGAATAGGCATAAGAGTAGTTGATTATATTGAAAAAGACGTATTTGTTGATTTGCTTGATAAAAATCTTTTAGAAAAAGCGCCTGTTTTGGAAAAAAGCGGCGTAAATATTGCCCAGCTTAAAAAAGAAATATTGGCTGACCATAAATCTCTTTCGAAATTCTTAAAGCCTTTTGTTACCGATACAAGTTTAATGCTTGCCGCCGCGATGAAAAAGAATAAAAAAGTTTTATATGAAAGCGCCCAAGGCACAATGCTTGATATAGATTTCGGAACATATCCGTTTGTTACTTCGTCAAACCCGATCGCGGGCGGAGTATGCTCAGGCGCAGGCGTAGGACCTACTGATATTCAAAAAGTTTTGGGAGTCGTAAAGGCTTATACTACAAGAGTAGGGGAAGGTCCTTTTGCAGTAGAACTTTTTGATGAAATGGGCGAATACTTAAGAGAAAAAGGCGGGGAATACGGAGCCACTACCGGAAGACCGCGTCGCTGCGGCTGGTTTGACGCGGTTGTTGTGCGCCACAGCGTAAGAGTAAGCGGCATAAGACATTTGATACTTACAAAACTTGACTGCATGGAAGATATAGAAAAGATTAAAATTTGCGTTGCCTATAAATATAAAGGTAAAATTTACAAAGAATTCCCGGCGTCAAGAACAATTCAGGCGGGCTGCCAGCCTATTTATGAAGAATTTCCGGGCTTTAACGGAAAAGTTAAAGGCATAACCGATTTTAAGAAACTTCCGATAAACGCGCAAAAATACATTAAACGTCTTGAAGAGCTTGTAGGCGCCAGTATAGATTTGATATCTCTCGGCCGCAAACGCGAAGAAACTATAGAAGTGCACAAAAAAGGCGTTAAGTGGTTCTAATAAAAGCAGAAGATTAGAAGTTGGGCAGATGAGAAGATGAGCAACAACAAAGATTTTATTGTTGTGTTCTTTACTCAACCTCCCAACTTCTCAACATCTCACCTTCTAAAAAGGCGGAGCCTTTGAAAGTTAAACTTTTAAAATATACCAATGATCCTGAAAAAACCTGTGCTATAGCGGCAAGGCTTTGCTACAGCGCGGCAGGCATAGATGAAATTACCGAAAAATTTACCAAAGAAAAAGTTAAAGAACTTTTAGGTAAAGTTATTTCGTCAGGACATCATTCCGTTTTGGAACACGCGTCGTTTTCTTTCGGTATAGAGGGCGTTTCCCGCGCGCTGCTTGCCCAGCTTACAAGGCACAGAATAGCGTCATTTTCCGTGCAAAGCCAGAGATACGTGAAATTTAAAAACGGGGTGGAGTTTGTAACGCCCGGCACAATAAAAAAGCAAGAAGTTATGCTTCGAAAATATAACAGTTTTTTAAAAGACGTTGAAAAGCTTTACAAAGATTTTTTAGATGCCGGAATACCCGCAGAAGACGCAAGATATATTTTGCCTAACGCATCCGCCACAAAAATAATAATAACAATGAATGCCAGAGAATTAAGGCATTTTTTCGCTTTAAGATGCTGCAACCGCGCACAATGGGAAATAAGAGACATGGCTTGCAGAATGTTAAATCTTGCCCGCAAAGAAGCTCCTATACTTTTTACTGACGCGGGTCCCGATTGCATTAGAGACGGTTGCCGAGAAACCGCATTCCCATGCGGAAAACCTTGGAAAAATCATAAAAATAAATAACAATTAACAAATAACAATTGTCGTGTTTCGGCAAATCCGAAACTAATTGCGAAAACTCCAAATTTGAACTTTGTTATTTGAACAGGAATATTAAAATGCACGAAATTTATATTTTTTTAATGGCTATCGCCATTATACTTATTGTTGCAAAACTTTTTGGAGAGGTTGCCGTTAGGTGCGGACAAAGCGCGATAGTCGGCGAACTTCTTGCGGGTGTAATAATAGGTCCAAGTGTTTTAGGACTTGTATCTGAAACGCCGGTTTTGGCGGGTATAGCAGAAATTGGCGCGATTATCTTGCTTTTTGAGGTAGGGCTTTCTTTAAACATAAAAGAATTCGCGAAAGCCGGCGGATGGGCCGCCGCTGTTGCCATTGTAGGGGTAATTTTACCTTACATTTTTGGCTATTATGTGTTTTTGCAATTCGGTTTTAGCAGTACTCAGGCTATTTTTGCTGGAGCTGTGCTTACGGCAACATCTGTAGGAATAACAGCAAGAGTTTTTATGGACTTAAAAAGAATAGAAACGCAGGAAGCCAAAATTGTTTTGGGCGCGGCAGTCATTGATGACGTTATAGGGCTTGCTATACTTGCCGTGGTTTTAAAACTTGTTTCAGGAGGGGTTGTTACCGCAGGTACAATAGCGCAAGTAAGCGGAATGGCAATATTATTTTTAATTGTGTCTGTCGGAGCGGGTCTGCTTATCGCGCCTACTCTATTTAAATATGTTTCCAAAATGAAGCAGGATCAGGTTGTTTTTATAATGGCGGTAGCTTTTTGTTTAATAATATCCGCTGTTGCGTCAAAAGTCGGCCTTGCGCCGATTGTCGGAGCGTTTGCCGCCGGTCTTGTGCTTTCTTCTACAGAGTATAAGACAGAAATAAGAAAAAGAGTTATGCCTCTTTACGTGTTTTTTGTCCCGATATTTTTTGTTTTGATGGGAACGCAGGTTGACGTATCTGTTTTTAATCCGTTTATTGAAGCAAACAGAACAATTCTTCTTTTGACAGCTGTATTATTTGCAGTCGCGCTTATATCAAAAACAGCCGCAGGTTTTGTAGTTTTTAAAAAAGGAGTCAATAAACTTCTCATAGGAGTTTCAATGGTTCCGCGCGGAGAAGTAGGCTTGATTTTTGCGGGCATAGGCTTAAAGAACAATGTTTTTGGCTGTGATGATTACAGCGCTTTAGTCGCGGTCATAATGCTTACCACTTTCGTAACTCCGTTCATTTTGAAATACCTCATTTCTAAAGACAACAAATAAGAGGATGAGAAGGTGAGAAGATGAGAAGGGAAGTAGAAAAAACGACGGTGTCGTTACTCAACTTCTCAACATCTAATCATCTCATCTTCTGTGTTTTTTGTCTTGACACCTCAACCTGTAGTTTTGTATAACCTTTAAAACCAAACCGGTAGAAAATACTTCTTTGAAAAATTCTCTGAAAATAATTGTTGACAAATCTACGCGTATGTTGTAATATTACCAACGCCACTACCGGTAGTTTTGCGGGTCGGCAGAAATTAAAAAAATTAAGGCAAAAAAATGAAATGTCCTTTTTGCGGAAGTTTTGAAGATCAGGTTCTTGATTCCAGACCGATTGAACATTTGTCTGCCGTAAGGCGCCGCAGAGAATGCGCCGGCTGCAAAAAGAGATACACCACTTTTGAAAGACCTGAAGAAATAAACCTTATGGTTGTTAAGTCCGACCAAAGCAGACAGCCTTTTGACAGAACAAAGATTTGGAACGGAATAGACAGAGCGTGCCGCAAACGCCCTATTGCCGTAGAAACAATAGATAAAATGGTAGGCGAAATAGAAAACGAGTTGACGGCGGAATATGTTATGGAAATACCGTCAAACGTTATAGGACAGAAAATTCTGGACAAACTTTACGACGTTGACCTTGTCGCGTATATAAGATTTGCTTCGGTGTATAGAAAATTCGGCGATATAGATACTTTTATGGCAGAACTTAAGAAACTTAAAAAAGAACATATAAAAAGGCAGTTAAAAGCTAAGAATTAAAAATAACATCAGCGGCTTTGCCGCTGCTTTGTTTGTTTTTAATTCTTTTCTTTTTGTTAACCGGAGGGTTGAAATGGCAAAAAACATTAAAGAAGAACTGATTTCCGAACATAGCGCAAAACTGGAAAAAAACGCGCTTACGGTTCTGCAAAAGAGATACTTAAAAAAAGACGCTAACGGCAATATAATTGAAGAGCCGGAAGATTTATTTTACAGGGTGGCTGAAAATATTGCCCAGGCTGATAAAATACACGATAAAGACGCGGATTTGTCAAATGTGATTAAGAAATTCTATACGGCTATGTCATCCCTTGATTTTTTGCCTAACTCTCCGACTTTGATGAATGCCGGCAGACATTTGCAGCAGCTTTCGGCGTGTTTTGTTCTTCCTATAGAAGATTCTATGGAATCTATATTTGAAACCTTAAAAAATACGGCTCTTATACATAAGTCAGGCGGCGGAACGGGGTTTTCTTTTTCAAGACTTCGCCCAAAATCGGACACTGTAAAAACCACCAGCGGCGTGTCTTCCGGTCCCGTATCGTTTATGCAGGTGTTTAACGCCGCTACCGAAGCAATTAAACAAGGCGGCACAAGACGCGGCGCTAACATGGGTATGCTTCGCGTGGATCATCCGGACATTTTAGATTTTATTGTATGCAAAGATAAAAATGACAGCTTAAACAATTTCAATATTTCCGTAGCCGTAACAAAAGAATTTATGGACGCTTTGGAAGAAGAAACGGATTATACCCTTTATAATCCGCGCACTAAAGAACCGGCCGGAAAGCTTAACGCGAAAGAAGTTTTTGGCAAAATAGTAGACCAGGCTTGGAAAAACGGTGAGCCGGGAATAGTTTTTATAGACAAAATGAACGACTATAACCCAACTCCCGAAGTCGGGCTTATTGAATCTACTAACCCTTGCGGCGAGCAGCCGCTTCTTCCTTATGAATCATGCAATTTGGGTTCGATAAATTTAAGCCGTTTTGTGAAAGACGGTCAGGTTGACTGGGAAAGGCTTGAAAGCACTGTTAAAACAGCTGTTCATTTCTTGGATAACGTTATAGAAATGAATAATTACCCTATTGAAAAAATCGGCGAGATTACGCGTTCCAACAGAAAAATCGGGCTTGGCGTTATGGGCTGGGCTGATATGCTTTTAACTTTGGGTATTCCTTACGGTTCGCACGATTCTTTAATGCTTGCCGAAAAACTTATGGGTTTTATACAGGAAAAATCGCATGAAGCGTCAGAAAAATTAGCCCTTAAAAGAGGCGCTTTCCCGAACTTTGAACACAGTATTTACGGTAAAGGAAAACCTGTCAGAAACGCTACTACCACAACCATTGCTCCTACCGGCACAATAGGAATTATCGCCGCCGCTTCGGGCGGTATTGAACCGATATTCGCGCTTGTTTATAAAAGAGCAAACTGTCTGGATAACGCGGAAATGTACGAAGTAAATCCGTATTTTGAAAAATTAGCAAAGGAACAGGGGTTTTATTCCGCTGAACTTATGGATAAAATCGCCGAAAAAGGAAGCGTACGCGGACTTAAAGAAGTTCCTGAAAAAATAAAGAAAGTATTTGTTACCGCTCAGGATATTACTCCCGAAGACCATATAAGAATGCAGGCGGCTTTTCAGAAATTTACGGATAACGCTGTATCAAAAACCGTAAATTTCCCTAATTCAGCGACTAAAGAAGACGTCAGAAAAGTTTATATACTTTCATACAAAATGGGCTGCAAAGGCGTAACAGTTTATCGCGACGGCTCAAGAGATTTGCAGGTTTTAAACCTTGCCAATAAAAAAGAAGCCGCGCAGCAGCCTCAGGAAGAAGTCAAGGAAAAAAAGCCAAGAACCAGACCTAAAAAAACAGTGGGATTTACTTTCTTAATGCATACAGGCTGCGGAAAAATGTATGTAACAATAAATGAAGACGAACAAGGCGCGTGCGAATTGTTTACGCAGCTCGGAAAATCCGGCGGATGCACCTCTTCCCAGTCTGAAGCGGTTGCCCGTATGGTATCTTTGGCATTGCGTTCCGGAGTTAACCAGCAGGAAATCATAAGCCAGTTAAAAGGCATAAGATGTCCTTCTCCTACTTTGGCGGAAGGCGGAGCAATATTGTCATGTGCAGACGCGGTGGCAAAAGCTCTTGAATCTTATGCGAAAGAAAAACAAATGCCTGCGCTTTTTCCGGGAGAAATTATCGATTCCGAGCCTTTTGCCGAAGTTGAAGTACCGGTTCAAGCTTCTGCGGCGCAGTATTCTTCCGATTCAAGCAAGAATTTTTCAGGTTCATGCCCGCAGTGTCCTGAGTGCGGCGAAATGCTGACATTTTCCGAAGGGTGTGTTGTGTGTAGAGATTGTGGTTATTCTAAATGCTGGTAAGTTTATAGCGGCTTGTCTTTTTGTTTTTTGCGTCTAAAAACTTGCGCTCATTTACGCTTTACAGCTAAGTAAACTTCGCTCAGTTTTTCTTAGCAAAAAACAAAAACACTTCGCCTTTTTAACGGCAATGAAAAAAGGAATTATATGAAAAAGATTTTGTTTGCAGGTTTTTTAGGAATTATTTTGTTTGCTCTTGCGGGGTGCAATGCGACGTTTTTAGATACCGCAAAAACAGGTCTTTCAGTCCTTGATGCCGTCACTAAAACAAAACCTGCAGCATCCGCGGCTGTTTCAAATAATGAGGAGATTTTAATCTCGACGGCAACAGCAGCCTCTGTGGCTACATCCAGAGATTCAGGACTTGAGTTGCCTATAATTCTTCAAGGCGATGGAACCGTTTCTACGTTTGAGGGCGAATGGATTCGTTTGAGGGACAAAGATTATAATCCTTATTTTGATTCCAAATTTGTATTTAAAGGGAATGAGTTTGCATTCTATACGCGCAATGATGCTAGTCCTGACTGGATATATCGCAATCACGGGAATTTTACTTATGATGATTCTTATATACATCTCAATACTCCGTACCATTACAATTTTGTCACGCTGAAAGTGATGGTTGTTGACGAGCCTGGGAAAATGAGTAACTCATATAAATTCATTACTCCTACGCAAATGGATTTAAGATCTCCCAGCCAAAAAAAGCCGGGAATATATAACAAGGAAGAAAAATAAAAGGACAAAAGTATTTTATGGTAAAAAGCGATAAATGGATTAAGAGAATGGCTCTGGAAAAAGGAATTATAGCGCCGTTTGAACCGGGACAAATAAAACAAATAGACGGTAAAGGCGTTATATCTTTCGGGACTTCGTCTTACGGTTATGATATGCGTTTGTCCGATGAATTTTTAGTAATGCAAAGTTCAAATAATGGCAGCGGCTCCGTCATTGCGAGGAGCGATAGCGACGCGGCAATCCAGGGTTTTATTTTAGATCCAAAACAATCTACCGATACTTTATTTGAACCCGTTAAGGCCAAAGACTTCATAGTAGTCCCGCCAAATTCTATTGTATTGGGAAAAACGATTGAGTATTTTAAAATACCCAGAGACGTTGTCACAATTGCGTTTGGCAAATCCACTTATGCCAGATGCGGGATTTTTGTAAATGTCACGCCTTTTGAACCGGAATGGGAAGGTTATGTAACTCTTTCGATAGCAAACACCACGGCATTGCCGGTAAAAGTGTATGCGAACGAGGGGATAGCTCAAGTTCTATTTTTAGGCGCAGACGAAGTTTGTGAAACTTCTTACGCGGACAGGAAAGGAAAATATCAGGCGCAAAAAGATATAACTTCGGCAAAAATTTAGTATAATAAAAAGGCAGTCAATTAAAAGGAGGAAGCAAATGGATCAGTTTATAGCATGGTTTAAGGTCAATTTTTGGAACATCCTCACGAAACAGTATGTGGATTTCACCGGACGTACCGGCAGAGCGCAGTTTTGGTATTTTGTTTTGATTTCTTTTGTAATCAACTTGCTTTTAGGTATGATTTCAGGCGGAGTTTTGAACTTGCTTGTATGGCTGGCTTTGATAATTCCTTCTATAGCAATTACTGCAAGAAGACTTCATGATATAAACCAAACCGGCTGGCTGCAGCTGGTAGCGATTATTCCTCTTTTAGGCTGGATAGCTCTTATTATTCTTTGCGTATTGCCGGCAGCAGAACCTAATAAATACGGCAGCGCGGCAGTCGCTGAAGCCACACCGGCTCCGGCGGAAGGAAAATAAATCAAATGATTTTAGTTTTAGATTTTGGTTCTCCATATACGCAGCTTATAGCAAGGCGTATAAGGGAAGAGAAAGTTTATTGTGAAATATATCCGGGTAATAAATCTTTAGGTACTATAGAGTCTTTAAAAGATTTAAAAGGCATAATCCTTTCCGGCAGTTCCAAAGGTTCGCTTAGACCTGACCCTAAAGTCAGGACGTTAGGCGTTCCGGTTATTGAAGGTTCGTGCTTTTATCCTGAAGTAAAAAATTCCAAAAAGAATCTTCAAAATTTTATATTCGGCGAGTGCGGATTAAAACGCAACTGGACGATGAAAGCTTATATTGCCGGCGAAATTAAAAGAATTAAAGACCAAGTCGGCGGCGGCAAAGTTTTGTGCGCGCTTTCTGGTGGCGTTGATTCGTCTGTTGCTGCTGTCATGGTTCATAAAGCCATAGGAAACCGGCTGACTTGCGTTTATGTTGACCATGGTTGTCAGAAACTTGGCGAAAACGCCAGAGTAAAAAAGATATTCGGAAAAAAGTTCGGCAAAAATCTTATTATGGTTGATGCGAGAAAAACTTTTCTCGGCAGGCTTAAAGGCGTAACGGATCCCGAACAAAAAAGAAAAATAATAGGTCACACTTTTATAGAAGTATTTGATAAAGAAGCGCGTAAATTAAAAGGAATAGATTTTCTTCTTCAGGGAACTATTTATCCCGATATAGTTGAAAGCGTTCCGGTTAAAGGCAAAGTCGCGGTAAAGAGCCATCACAATGTCGGCGGTTTGCCTGAAAAAATGAAAATGAAGCTTGTCGAACCTCTGAAATTTTTGTTTAAGGATGAAGTCAGAGTCTTAGGAAAAGAACTTGGTATGTCCGATGAGATATTAAAAAGACAGCCTTTCCCGGGTCCGGGACTTGCCGTAAGATGCATAGGCGAAATAACCGAAGAAAAACTGCAGGTTTTAAAAGAAGCCGATTTTATTTTTATGCAGGAAATAAGAAAAGCCGGATTGTATGAGAAAATCTGGCAATCTTTTGCTATAATACTGCCTGTAAAAACCGTGGGCGTTAAAAACGATAAAAGAACTTATGAGCATGTAATAGCTTTAAGAGCCGTAAACTCCGAAGATGCTATGACGGCTGACTGGGTAAAACTTCCTTATGAACTGCTTGGCAAAGTATCGTCAAGAATCATAAATGAAGTAAAAGGCGCAAACAGAGTTGTTTACGATATATCAAATAAACCGCCGGCTACAATCGAGTGGGAATAATTTTAAAAACAAATTGAAAAGCGGAGAGCAAAGAGTGAAGTTTAAAAAAATATTTAATATATTTTTTTTGTTTTTTCTTGCATTTATGATATCTTCCTGTTCAAGGCCTACAGAAGATAACAGGGGTTATTCGGCGTCTATGCAAATAAAAGGATCGGATACTATAGTCAACCTTGTTCAGGTTTGGGCTGAAAGATTTGTTGAGAAAAATCCATCTTATAATATAGGCGTTACAGGCGGTGGATCCGGTACCGGTTTTGCCGGTTTGATAAACGGAACCTGCGATATAGCGATGTCATCCAGAAAAATAGAAGAAAAAGAGATTGTCAGAGCGGCGGAGAAAGACATAAATCCTGTTGAATTTATGGTTGGACTTGACGGTTTGGCTATACTTATACATAAAGACAATCCCGTAGATAAGCTGACTTTGGAGCAGCTGCGGGATATTTTTATGGCAACAATTACGAACTGGAAAGAAGTCGGCGGGGAGGATAGAAGAATAGTTATTCTTTCGCGTGAAAGCAATTCCGGTACGCATATGTTTTTTAAAGAGCATGTATTAAGGCATAACGATAAAAAATCAAAAGAAGAATTCGCGCCACGCGCTTTGCTTATGCCGTCTTCACATGCTATATATGATGAAGTCTATCAAAATCCTAACGCTTTGGGTTATGTAGGGATGGGTTATATAAACGATAAAGTCAAAGCAATCTCTGTCGCGGTTAATGAAAACAGTGAATATTTTTATCCTAATGTTGAAAATGTAATGACGGGAAAATATCCCATATCAAGACCGTTGTTTCTTTATACAAGCTGCCAGCCCAGCGGCGTCGTTGAAAAATTTATAGAATACGCATTATCAGACGAAGGACAGGCGATTGTCGAAGAAGTTGATTTCGTACCGATAAACCAAAAAGGCAAATGATGAGAAAAACAATTGATTCAATAATAGAAGCTATAATTTTTATCTGCGGAATATTGTCGATAGTTTTTGTTGTGCTGATATTCGGCTTTTTGCTTAAAGAAGGTTTTGCTTTTTTTAAGGAATACGGCGTTATAAATTTTATAGTGGGAAAATTGTGGTATCCTACGTCTGATCCAGCAAAATTCGGCATACTTTCCATGATATTCGGTTCGTTTATTGTAACTGTCGGAGCCTGCGTAATAGCTGTTCCGATAGGTATTATGGCGGCATTATATATTTCTGAAATTGCTCCCAAAGGCGTTAGAGATGTTTTGAAGTCTTTTATCGAGCTTATGGCGGCTGTTCCCAGCGTAATTATAGGTTTTGTAGGAATGGTTACGCTTGTGCCGCTTGTAAGAACTATGTTTGACGTTCCTACCGGACTTACCGCTTTTTCAGGCGCGGTAATGCTTGCGTTTATGGCAATGCCTACAATAATTACTATATCCGAAGATGCGATTCGTTCGGTGCCTTGGTCATATAAAGAAGGAGCTTTAGCTCTTGGGGCGACCAGATGGCAGACTATACGCCGCATAGTCTTAAAAGCTGCTATGCCGGGGATTATTGCCGCGGTTATGCTTGGAATAGGGCGCGTTGTCGGAGAAACTATGGCTGTTATGATGATAACCGGAAATGCCGCTCACATACCGCATTCCATTTTCGAGCCTGTCAGAACTATGACTGCGACAATTGCCGCTGAAATGGGCGAAACGGTAAAAGGCGGAATGCATTACAGGGCGCTGTTTGCCTTAGGACTTGTTTTGTTTATTATTACGTTTGCCGTAAATTTTATAGCAGACTTATTTTCAGGAAAGAGTAAAAAATGAACTTAAAGCTAAAT
>WRFE01000059.1 GCA_009778965.1 Candidatus Endomicrobium labiotermitis | reverse complement strand
ATGCTTTTTCGCACGGTGAAAGAAAAATAGAAGCAGTCGCGATATGGAGTAAGAATCCGGAAATTTTTCCTTGCGGAGCGTGCAGACAGGTGATTTTGGAGCTTGCTCCTGATGCCGACATCATAATAAACGGCAGAGAAGACAAGCTGATTGTTTTAAACGTTTCAGATTTGATGCCTTTTGCTTTTGATAAAACGAATCTTAAATAGAAAGTTTAATTTATCATTCTGCGCGTAGTCGCAGAATCTATGAATTATAGACCCTGCAGCTTTGTGCAGGGTGACAGCTTTGGGTAATTGCATTTTAAATGATAATCCCGTTAATAAATAACAAATGAAAAACAAAATAATTGCGCTGCTTTTTATATTCTTCATTTCCGCAGTTTCCGTTTTTGCTATGGAAAAGACTTTGTATTCCGTATCAGGCGATGACCAGACGGGAATAAGAGGCTATCCTTTAAAAAACGAATATGTTGTACGTATTGTTAACAGCGACGGCTCTCCGGCCGAAGGCGTTGCCGTTAAATTTTCAAAAATACGTTCCGCAAACGAAGGGCTTGGCAAAAATACAAGCTATGTTTCTCAGTCTGAAGCTCTTACAGATGAAGACGGTTACGCGAAAACCAAATTGGTTTTAGGCAAAACTGCTTCCGAAGAAATAAATGTTGTTGCTTTTTCAGACGATGTTCCCGGAAGCGTAATTTTTAATACGCGCGCGTTTAATAAAAATTGGCTTGTGATGATGCTTTTAAATCTTGCAGGCGGTCTGGCGCTTCTTCTTTTCGGAATGACCTTTATTAATGATGCGTTGCAAAGAGCGGCCGGACAAAAATTCAGAAGTATTCTTACTTATGCCACTTCGTCAAAAATCCGCGGGGTAATCTCAGGTTTTTCTCTTACCTGTTTAAATCAGTCCAGTTCCGCCACCATGCTTTTTGCTATAAGTCTGATAAGCGGCGGAATAATGTCTTTTTACCAATCTATGGCTGTGTCTTTGGGTGCTTCCATAGGCTCTACGATTACGGCGCAGCTTGTTGCTTTCAGGCTTGTAAATTACGCTTTGCTTATAATCGCCGCTGGTTATGTTATATCTTTTGTTTCCGGAGGAAAAAGGCTGTCGAAAGTCGGCGACGCGATATTCGGCTTTGGTCTTTTATTTTTCGGAATGAAGTTGATGTCCGACGCTATGATTCCGCTTACGCTTAATCCGGTTTTTCTTGATTTTATAGCGGCAATAAAATCTCCTCTTTTTGCTATAAGCGCGGGCGTAGCGATGACTCTTATAATACAATCAAGCGGCGCTTTTGTAGGTATAATTATAGCATTAGCGGCTTCAGGTATTTTAACTTTAGAGCAGGCGATATGCCTTGCGTTAGGCTCTCAAATCGGTACATGTATTACCGTGGTTATCGGCGCGTTAAGGATGCCCAGAAGCGCGAAAAGAGCGGTAATTTGGCAAATAGTTCATCAGACTATAGCTGTTATTCTAGTCTTTCCTTTTTTACAGATAGTTTCTTTTAACGGTCAAGGCGTTTGGCTTGTTTTTATAAAAGGGTTTACTGAAACTTTGTTTTTTACCCAGGATATCGGAAGACAAATTGCGATGTCGCACACGTTGGTTGTGGTTTTAAATATGCTTATTTTACTTCCGTTTTTAAAATATTTTCAAAAAATAGTGTTTTTCTTTTATCCTTTCCGTAACAGCGAGATATCTTTTGGAACAGTTTATATAGATATTAAAAATCCCGAACATGATGTCAATAAAGCTCTTGTTCTTTCAAAGCTTGAAATTCAGAGGCTTGGTGAATTTGTTTCCGAAATGCTTACTAATTCAGTAAAGGCTTTGAAAACAAGAAATATAGATATTCCGGAAAGTATTTCAAATAAAGCTCTTAAAACGGATATTCTTTATAAAGAAATAGTTCCGTATCTTGCAAAAATCGGTCAGAGTAAACTGAGCTCGGAACAATCTAAGAAAGAGATCCAGCTTCTTTACGTTTTGGATAATCTCGATGAAATTGCCGACATTATTGACAGAAATCTTATGTATACGGCGAGAAAAAAGATAAGAAGTTTTTCGCGTTTTTCCGAAGAAGGTCTTGAGGATATCAAGAAAATTCACGGAGTCGTTTGCGAAAATATGGTCAGAGTTATGAACGCTTTTTCTTCGGAAGATGAAGTTCTTGCCGAAGAAGTTGCGGCTTTAAAAGCACGCGTGCGTCTTTTAACTTCAGAACTCAAGCAAAAACATATTGCAAGGCTTCACGCTAATCTGCAGGAATCCATAGAAACTTCAGGATTCCATATGGATATTCTGGATCAGTACGCAAGAATAAATTCGATGATATGCGATATAGGCGAGATAATATCCAGAGAAGTGTAATTTTAAACCTTGCGTATAAAAAGGTATTTTTATATAATTCTAAGTAATGCAGTAAAATTTTATAAGAGGAGAAAGTAAAATGAAGAAATTGACGTTTGCGGTTTTTGGTCTTGCGTTGTTGATGGCGGCGTGCACTACCCCGGGAAAAAATACGGCTATAGGCGCTGGCGCTGGCGCGGTTCTTGGCGGAGTTGCCGGCGGAGTTATTGCTCATAATACCGGAGGCGATGCGAAAACAGGAGCATTGATAGGAGCAGGCAGCGGATTGTTGGTTGGCGGAGTTGTCGGAAATTATTTTGACAAACAGGCGAAAGAACTTGCCGCGATAGCAACTGTTACAAAGACAGATGACGGAATTGTCGTTACTTTGAAAAATGATATTTTGTTCGGTATAGGAAGCTCGGAATTAACTTCTGCTTCAGTTCAGACATTGTCTGATTTAAACAGAGTTTTGAAGAAATATCCCGAAAATATAATAATTGTCGAAGGTCATGCCGATAATACAGGAAATGCAGCTTCTAACCAGACATTATCGGAAAAAAGAGCAAAAGCGGTTTATGATTTTCTTTTGGGACAACAATTGAAAACATACAGAATATCATATAGAGGTTTCGGCGATACCAGACCGGTTGCCGACAATTCTATAGAAGAAGGCAGAGCGAAAAACAGAAGAGTTGAACTGAATATTACCGCGAATACCGAACTTATAAAACAGAATTATAAATAATCAGTTTTTTACAAAAGAACCCTGCAAGCGTTATAATGCCTGCAGGGTTCTTTTTTTATATGTCATTTTTTTGCTAAAATACGTTAATTGTTGTTTGTCATTCTAAAAAACATTTGTTAAATTTTTGGAGAAATTATGAATTTTCAAGACATTATTATGAAGCTTCACGCATTTTGGGCTAAAAAAGGATGCCTGATATGGCAGCCTTATGATTTGGAAAAAGGAGCGGGAACTTTTAATCCCGCCACTTTTTTAAAAGCATTAGGTCCGAAGCCGTGGAATGTGGCTTATGTAGAACCTTCAAGAAGACCTACAGACGGCAGATACGGCGAAAATCCTAACAGATTACAGCATTATTACCAGTATCAGGTTATTATGAAGCCGGCTCCGAAAGATATACAGCAAATGTATCTTGAAAGTTTAAAAGCCATAGGTCTTGACCCTAAAAAACATGATATAAGATTTGTTGAAGACGATTGGGAATCTCCAACTCTCGGCGCGTGGGGACTGGGCTGGGAAGTTTGGATAGACGGTATGGAAGCAACCCAGTTTACATATTTTCAGCAGGTCGGCGGTATAAATCTTGACCCTATTTCCGTTGAAATAACTTACGGAACTGAAAGACTTGCAATGTATGTGCAAAAGAAAAATAACGTGTATGATTTGCAATGGACTGACGACGTAACTTACGGCGACGTTCATTTGGAAGACGAAAAAGAATGGTCTTGTTATAATTTTGAAAAAGCCGATACCGAGATGCTCAAAAGGCATTTTAACGATTGGGAAAAAGAAGCCCAGAAACTTGTGGCGGACAATTTGCCTCTTCCCGCTTATGACGCTGTAATGAAATGTTCTCATTTGTTTAATTTGCTTCAGGCAAGGGGAGCAATATCCGTTTCGGAACGCGTGGCTTATGTTTTAAGAGTAAGAACAATAGCAAAAGCAGTTGCGGAAGGTTATTTAGAACTACAAAGTAAAATTTAGGAAGAGTTGTCACCCTGCGCGAAGTCGCAGGGTCTATAAATTCATAGATTCTGCGACTTCGCGCAGAATGGCAGATAATGAAAGAGGAATAAAAAATGACAGAACAAATTAAAAATGCATTGCTTGAAATCGGCGCGGAGGAAATTCCGGCGTCTTATATAGAGCCGGCTTTAAAACAGATTGAAGAATTTGCGGTTAAGTCTTTTAACAATGAAGGACTTAAATACGGCGCGATAAAAACTTATGCTACTCCCAGAAGGCTTGTTTTGTTTGTGGAAAATCTCGATTCTAAAAGTTCCGATAAAACCGAAGAAATTTTAGGTCCTTCCGTTCAGGCGGCAAAAGACGCGAACGGAAATTTTACACAGGCTGCGATAGGTTTTGCTTCAAAAAACGGTACTACTCCGGAAAAACTTACTGTTAAAAACTCCGATAAAGGCGACCGTTTATGTTTTGTTAAAAAAACTAAAGGCGAAAAAACCGAAATACTTCTTTCAAATATTTTTCCTGAAATAATAAAAAACATTCATTTTCCCAAAAATATGGTTTGGGAAGAAAGCGGGTTTAAATTCGCAAGACCCGTAAGAAATATAATTGCTCTTTACGGAAAAAAAGTCATTAAGTTTAAAATAGCCGGTGTTAAATCTGATAATTGGACTATCGGGCTTCATGCTATAGACAAAAGCAGGATAAAAATAGATTTGCCGGAAAATTATCTTGTTAAGATGAAAAATAAACTGGTTATATCAGATCAAAACGAGAGAAAAGAGGCGATAAAAAAGTCAGTCAATGAAACAGTTAAAACAGTAGGAAGCGTTATAGAGGATGAATCTCTTGTCGACGAAATAAATTATCTTGTGGAATATCCTACGGCTGTTTTGTGCGAATTTGATAAAAAATATCTTGACCTTCCTCCGGAAGCTCTTACGGTTTGCATTAAGAAAAGCCAGAAATGTTTTGCTGTTTTAGACAAACAGGGTATATTCTCAAATTATTTTATAGATGTAAAAAACGGTATTTCAGAGTATCAGGAAATTGCAAGAGAAGGTTATGAAAAGGTTGTAGGCGCAAGGCTTGCCGACGCTGAATTTTTTTATAAAAACGATCTGAAAAAAGGGCTTGAAGGCAATATAGAAAAATTGAAAGGAATCGTATTTCATAAAGAAATCGGAACTATTTATGAAAAAGTCGAACGTGTAAACAAAATAACGCAGCTTATAAACAAAGAATTCAATTTAGGCATAAACGCGGACGATTTGGAAAAAGCCGTTATGCTTTCAAAAGCGGATTTGGTAAGCGAGATGGTTTTTGAATACGGCGAACTTCAAGGCGTTATGGGGAAAATTTACGCTAGAAAATCCGGAATAAAAGACGAAGTCGCGGATGCGATAGAACAGCATTATTGGCCGATTTCGGCGTCAGGTAAGCTTCCGGAAAACAGAATTGCTTTGCTTATATCTTTGGCGGATAAAATAGACAGTTTGTCCGCAAATTTTTCAATAGGTTTGGAGCCGAGCGGTTCGGCAGATCCTTATGCGTTGAGAAGGGCGGGGATTGCTCTTATCAGAATGATAAAAGAAAATTTCCCGAAGGACAGCGTCGCTTCCATAGTCGAAAAATCTTTTGAGTTTTTGCCTGAAAAGGTGAAAGCCAACCCTAAAGCAAAAGACGCTCATCAGAGGCTTTTTAATTTTTTCTGGCAAAGAATAGAGAGCATTTTGGAGTCGCAGGGGTATGAACACGGGGAAATCAAAGCCATAACAAACGCCGCGAAAACCGAGAAGCTTAGAAGCTTTGGAACGCTGGAACCAAAAATCGAGTCGCTTAGAAATGCCAAAACCAAAGGCGATTTTGCCGCGATTTCCGAAGTTTTTAAAAGAATAAACAATATTTTGGCTCAGGCTAAAAAGCAAAATATTGAAATTCCGGCTGACGTAAACGAAGCTTTGCTTTCAGACGAAGCCGAAAAGGCTTTATACGTCGAGTCTAAATCAGTTAAAACAGAAGTTGATAAATATCTTTCGCAAAATGAATATAATGCTGTTTTTGATAAAGTTCTTGAGCTAAAACCTTATATAGACTCTTTCTTTGAAAAAGTAATGGTAATGGCTGAAGACGAAAGTATAAAGAAAAACAGAATCGCGCTTTTAAATTCTGTAAAAAACATATTCGCGGGTTTTGTAGATTTTTCAGCTTTGCAGTAATTTGTTTTACATTTGTCATGTTGAGCGGAACAACGTAGTTGTGTAGCCGAAACATCTAGACCCTTCGGCTTCGCTCAGGGTGACAAAACTAAATTTTATACTATACAATACAATTATATTTTCCGAGAGGTTATTATGCCGAATAAACAAGCCGTTATTATAGGTGCAGGTCCCGCGGGATTAACCGCGGCATATGAACTTCTTATGAAAACTGATATAAAACCGATAATCATAGAATCTTCAAATGAAATCGGCGGTATATCTAAAACTTTCAATTACAAGAACAACAGAATGGACATGGGCGGACACCGTTTCTTTTCAAAATCCGATAAAGTAATGAACTGGTGGCTGGATATTATGCCTCCGCAAACGTCGCCCTCTATTGACGACATACTTCTTAATAGAAATATAAAATTTTCTTCTTCAGATATACCGAACGACCCGCAAAAACAAGACAGGGTAATGCTGATAAGAAACCGTTTATCAAGAATATTTTTCTTAAGAAAGTTTTTTAGTTATCCGGTTTCGCTTAGCTGGAATACCATAAAAAATCTCGGAATTGTCCGCTTATTTAAGGCAGGATTTAGTTATATTTACTCAATGTTTATAAAAAGAGAAGAAAAATCTTTGGAAGATTTTATGATAAACAGGTTTGGCAACGAATTATACCTGACATTTTTCAAAGATTACACGCATAAAGTATGGGGCGTGTATCCTGACCAGATACCGGCGGACTGGGGCGCACAGAGAATCAAAGGCTTATCAATAATAAAAATTTTAAGTGAAGCGTTAAAAAAGATTTTCGGCAAAAAATCATCGGGAGTATCTCAAAAAAACGTTGAAACAAGCTTGATAGAGCAGTTTTACTATCCTAAGTATGGTCCCGGTCATTTCTGGGAAACCGTTGCGGATGAAATAAAGAAAAAAGGCGGAACGATAATTTTCGGAGAAACCGTATGCGGAATTTCTACCGAGAATAATACTGTAACAAAAGTATCGGCAAAAGATATTTCCGGAAAAGTTAAAGACTATGAAGGACAATATTTTATTTCGACTATGCCGGTAAGGGAACTTGTAGAGTCTTTTGATAAAAAAGACGAATCCGTTAAGGAAACTGCTGACGGGCTTATATACAGGGACTTTATAACAGTAGGACTTTTGATGAAAAATCTTGAGATAAAGAATGATACTAAAATACCGTCATACAAAAACATTGTTCCGGATCTTTGGATTTACATACAGGAAAGAGACGTTAAAATCGGACGTTTGCAGATATTTAATAACTGGAGCCCTTATCTGGTAAAAGATTTTGAAAACACCGTATGGATCGGTTTGGAATATTTTTGTACCGAAGGCGATGATTTTTGGAATATGAAAGAGACAGATTTTATAAATTTTGCCGCGGACGAACTTGAAAAAATTAATATAATCAAAAAAGAAAATATTTTGGATAAATGTATGGTTAAAGTACCGAAAGCTTATCCCGCGTATTTCGGTACATACGATAGATTTAATACTATAAAAGATTTTACTGATAAATACGAAAACTTGTTTCTTGTAGGAAGAAACGGGATGCACAGATATAATAATATGGATCATTCCATGCTTACCGCTATGACGGCAGTTGAGAATATTATAAACGGAATTAAAACAAAGGATAATATTTGGCAGGTAAACACGGAATCTGATTATCACGAAGAGAAAAAATGAGCTTTTTAAATAATTTTTTAAAAGTCGGGAATAATACTTATGTGCAGTTTGTAAAATACTTTTTTGCAAGCGGCATGGCGTTATTTGTTGATTTTTCGCTGCTTTTCATATTGACGGATTTTGTAGGCGTGTATTACATTCTTTCGGCTACCATATCTTTTATTGCCGGTTTGATTACTGCGTATATTCTGAGCAAAAAATTTATATTCGCTAAAAGCAGTATTTCTAATACAAAAGCAGAGTTTTTAGTTTTTGCCGCAATCGGAATAGCAGGTCTGATAATCAATAATCTTATGCTATGGACTCTTACCGACAAGCTGGGATTCTATTATATGTATTCAAAATTCTTCACGGCATTTGTTACTTATTTATGGAACTTCTTCGCCAGAAAATATATTATTTTTAATTGATTATTTGCAGTATGTTGTCACTCTGCGCGAAGTCGCAGAGTCTATAAATTTATTCGCCTATAATTTTTA
The DNA here is from genome assembly GCA_009778965.1 of Candidatus Endomicrobium labiotermitis. GTDB lineage: Bacteria > Elusimicrobiota > Endomicrobiia > Endomicrobiales > Endomicrobiaceae > Endomicrobium > Endomicrobium labiotermitis. The sequence continues at coordinate 4,424 of WRFE01000059.1, read as the reverse complement.
CCAAAACTCTTTTTCTTCTCATACCGTCAAATTCACCGTAAAAAATTTGTTCCCACGGACCAAAATCCAGTTCGCCGTCTGTTATCGCTACGGTAACTTCCCTGCCCATAATTTGTCTTTTTAAGTGCGCGTCGCCGTTGTCTTCTCCGGTATTATTATGCTGGTATCGTGATATTGGCTCGTGAGGAGCAAGTTCTTCCAGCCATTTTTTATAATCATTATGAAGCCCGGATTCATTGTCATTTATAAATACCGATGCCGTTATATGCATAGCGTTAACTAAAACAAGCCCTTCTTTTATACCGCTTTCGGTTATAGCTTTTTGAACTTCATCCGTAATATTTATAAAATCAACTCTTTTTGCAACGTTAAATACAAGTTCTTTTCTGAAGGTTTTCATTTTATTTCCTTTGATTAACTAACGTGGATTCCGGATCAAGTCCGGAATGACAGCATTAGTTGTGTCATTGCGGACCAGATCCGCAATCTATTCCTTTTTCCCGTACTTATTAAAAATTCCGTCTTTAATTCCCAGAAATATATGTTTATATTTGTTTATTTTATCGCTTTCAAAAAATGTTATCTTAAAAATTCCGCCAAAAATTGAGCCTATAAAGATTCTTGAAACGTTTAAAGTGTCAAAAAAGAAGTGTTTTTTTAAAATATAAACGCAATTGCGGGAAAGATAATATCTGCGAAGCGGGGAATAATTTCTTATTGTAAATCCGGATCTTTTCTGCGATAAGCCTATCTCGTGTAAAATATAATGATTTTTCGATTCTAAAATAGTAAATCCATTTTTCCTTAGTCTGAAATCAAAATCATTATCAACCTGATCTATAAACATTTTTTCTTCAAAGCCGCCAGTTTTTTGTGCGGCTGATACTTTAACAAAGTTTCCAGAAGTCATTGCATATTTTATTTTTTTGAAAGATAAATGGATTGTTGCTTGTCCGTCATTGCGAGGAAAGGCGGAGCCTTGACGCGGCAATCCATGTGTGTCGATATTTCTTTCAATATATTTCAACGCTATAACAGCACATTGATTTTTCTCTGTTTCCGTAAGTTTGTCATAATCCGTAAAAAGTTTAGATACTGTATTTTCAGGTATTTCGCTGTCATGGTCTAATGTTAAAAGCCATTCGGCTTTTATAGACAACGCATAATCAAGACCCTGATTTAAAGCTTTTGCAATGCCAAAGTTGTCGGGATTATAAATAACTTTTAGTTGTTTGTTAGCATTTTCAAGATTTTTTAATTCTGAAATTATTTTGGAATCTTGAGTGGCATTATCAATAATTAATATATTATCAACTTGATTAACAATGGAATTATAACATCTAAACACTTTGTCGCAATTATAAGAAACAATTACTGCACAAATCATATCCATTCTCCGATTTTATTTTCGGATTTTTTCCACTTATGCCCATAAGTTATTCCCAGCGGTTTGCAGTTTTTGCAAAAAGGGACAGGGTTCGATATAAATTTAAGAATTTCGGAAATGTTATTAACTTTATAAATGTCTATGTAATCTTTATCTGAAACGGGAATATTTTTATTGAAATGTTTGTTGAAAGTTTCTATTAATGCAGAACGCGGACACATATATATTTTGCCTTTTTGCAAGAAAGTACATTTTGAATGCATGCAATTCATAAAATTAAAAGTTTTATTCCCGTTTGCTTCTATATTTAATGGAGTATGCCACATAGTTTTTAATTCTGTCCATATAATGTTGACTCCGTAATCTTTTGCTTTTTGTTCAATTGCGGAGCAATTTAAATCTATAGGATATTTAGATATTAAAATATCTATATTGTATTTTTTGCAGGTTTCCCAGAAATAATGGCTTATGCTTAAGAGTAAAAGTCCGTTTGTGGTTATGTTTATTGAGGATTTCGGAAAATATTTGCGTGAAATTTCCATAAATGAATTAACATCTTTGTTAAGCAAAGGTTCTCCGCCGAGCAAAACTATTTCATCTATATTTTTGTCCGTTAGTTCTGACATGCGCTTCATATCTTTTTCGAAGGTTTGTACGTCAAGAAATTCTTCTTTTGCAATCGGGCAGAAATGGTCGCAGTACGCACAGTTTAAGTTGCAGTGTTCGGTAATATGGACTTCCAAATGTCTTAATTTTGAATCAGGAATGAATTTTGTCAGATATATTACCGAGAATATTTTTTTAAGAAAGCGTTTTAACGAATTATGCTTATTTTGTCCGAAAAAATTTCTTGAAATATAAAATCTTGCGTTTTCTACGGAGTTTCTTATAAAGTTTATAAATTTGTTCATATTAATTAATCCTGTTTTTAAAAATCGATTCAATTGTATCGATTATATATTTGGCGTCTATTTTGGTATCTTTTGAATAAAGCGCGTACGCTTTATTCGTCATAGGTGTTATCCGCTTTGGCGGGTATTTACGACCGTACAACGTTATTATTGGAATATTTTGTGTAGCTGCTAAATGTACTACTCCGGTATCAACGGAAATTAAACAATCAATTCCTTTTAAAAAAGCTGTAAGTTCAAGAAGCGTCGTTTTTCCGCATAAATTAAAAAATGACGATTTTGCCGCTGTTTCCGCAAGAAGCGTAGCCGTCGCAGAATCTTTTTTTGAACCGATCGTATAAAAATCTATCCCCTGATTAAATTTTTCGGATAAATGATTGATGGCCTCGGCGAAATCCGCGACCGGTATAATCTCATCAATATTTTTTTCTTTTGTTATGCATATCGCTATATTTATTTTGTCTTTGCGTTTGATTAATGATTGCGAATATCCGGATTTAGTTTTTATATCGGGTATTACCGGTATTGAATTATTATATATATTATAATAGGACTTGACTATTGTTTGAAAAGCCGTGGCAACGTGAACGTCATATAATTCGGATGTGTGTGAATAATATTTTGCCAGCGGTTCTGCAGCATAATCTACAGTTCTGTAATATAAATTTCCTCCGACAATATTAGGTATACGGCATATCTTTGCAAGCAATATGGCGGCTCTTGAACGAAACAAAATAATGCAATCGTCAAAATCTCCCCAAAAAATTTGCGGGACAATCTTTATAAAATTGAGCAGGTTTTTAATTTTATATTTTAATGAGTTTTCATAATATAAACCGTAAATTATATTGTCTATCACTGGGTTGTTGTCTGTCAATTCTTTTATTTCTTTTGGCGCTATCACGGTTATTCTAATTTGCGGGTATGTCTTTTTTAAAACGGCAAAAGCAGATGTTGCCCAGATAAAATCTCCTATATGAAACCCTTGGCAGAAAAACAAAACATTATTACTCGTGAACGTTTTTCCCCATGAAAGTTTTTCAAAAAAACGCTTTGTTTGAGTGTCAAATTTTAAATAATCGCGGCTTTTGTCTCCGATAACAGCGTTTTCCAAATTGCCTTGCCTGAAAGTATTGCTTTTATCCCAGTCTTTCGGATTATATACTTTACCGTCGGCTCCAACTACAGCTATATCAAAACCTTTTTTAACGATAAAATTTGTTAAGCCGTTATGGCCGCTTTCAAAATGCATTGCTTCATATTTGTTATTCGGGAAACCGTATTTTTCTATATATTGAATATATATTTCTCTTTCAATGAAAAACGCGCTTGTTCTTATATGAGGGTTCGGAAAAGGCAAAGGGGAAAATATTGCTCTTATTACTTGGCTGAATTTAATTTTTGGACGTTTATATTCCGCAGGAAGTAAATTCACGGGTTTGTCAGCGGATTTTTTGAATTTGTTTATAAATCTGTTTACTCTTGTAAAAATACCTGGTAGTATTGTTTCCCAAGAGCCTGTAGGGCCGAATAATTTGCAATTTTCATTTGTTTCAGCTGCATCCGAGAATAATCTTAACCAATTGTCTTTTAAAACATATGCCGAGCTAACAAAACAAAATATGTATTTGTAATCCAGTTGTTTGGCGGCTCTGTAAAATGCTGCAAACTCCATACCGTCATCCGGCAAGTCTAATATTTCAGCATTGTTTTGTTGCGCGTATGATTTTAACGCAGCATAACCTTCAGGATTCTTATCGTAACATTTTGCTGCTATTACAAGTTTATGATTAACTCCGGCATAATGCGTTTTATAACTGTCAAAAAATCTTTTATCAAAGTCTTCCCAGCCTTGTCTGCCGTAGGCTTGATAAATGACGGCTATATCTTGGTTATTGTTATCTTTTGCGTGAAGTTCTAAATTTTTCATATTCTTCCTGTATAATTGTGCTTCTTCTTTTTGCCCATTTGCTTAAAAGACCGAAACTTAAAATTTTTAAACCTTTTGTAAAGGCGATATCGGTTTTATACAGTTTTTCCGGCGCTTGTTTGCCGTAGTTTTTTTCAAATAATAAAAATTTGCTTTGTATTCCGAGACGCAGCCTTCCTTCATTTTCTTTTTTGTT
>WRFE01000058.1 GCA_009778965.1 Candidatus Endomicrobium labiotermitis | reverse complement strand
GCGGACATTAAAATACAGCCTTGGCCGTTTTCGTGAATTCTTTTAAATATTTTTTCATCTTCGGGTTCAATAAACATAAGTTTTTTTATCTTGTCATCCGACATTTTCGGGAAAAACATTATGTCTATAAAAGTTCCGGCAAAGTTCATGTAAATTTTTTTAGTTATAGCTTTTATTTCTTTTAAGGTTTTATCAGGAAAAGACAATGTGAGAGCGTCAATAACGTACTTTTTTCTTACCGGAATAAAATAGTAAGCAAAGACAGCCAGAACTTTCCCTATTTTATGCGCTAATTTCCGCGGCATCAGCCAAATAAAAAATACAATAATTCTCAACGTGAAATATTCAATATAGTGCTGAATTTTTTTTAACATTAATCTTCCTTAATAAACAAACCGGCAAGAAAACTTTTTTTAAAATCAACCGCTTTATAAGGGCACATTTCATGACAACAGAAGCAGCTTATACATTTGGAGTTTATAACATACGGATATTTCTTATCGTTTTCAACTTTTATCGCGTCAACAGGACACGATTTTACGCAAAGCATACATTTTAGACATTTCTTTTCATTTATTTTAGCTTTAACCCACAAAAAGATTCCCAGAGTTTTTACAAGAGATTTCGGAATATAGTCAAGAATTCTTATTTTCGGAAATTTAAAGTTTTTAAAATCAAAACTTTTAATATCATTGCCTATAATTGACGAACCTTCTATATCTTTTTTGCTTATCCCGAGATTTTTTGAGACATTGTTTTTTGAAACATCAAGTTTCAAAGCGTCTAAAATATAAGCGTCTAAAACCGCCGTATCGGCTGAAGCGGCTATAATTTCCATTTTCCGGACATCTCCGCCCGACGGACCGTTACCTTCCATTCCGTATATACCGTCAATCAAAGTGAATCTTATTTTATCTTTTAAAAACAAATAAATGTTGGTAAGCAAATCGGCAAAATCTTTATTTTTCGAAGCGTATTTATGATATTCAACTTTTCTTAAACCCGGTATGCATCCGTAAAGATTTTTAACGCCCGCCGTAAAAGTCATAAGAGAATGGGTTTTGAGTTTCGGCAGGTTTATAATTCCGTCACAGTTCAAAACTACATTTGAAAAACTGACTTTTTTTATATTTTTATCGTTTATATCGATTTCTTTAGATCCGGCAGCCTCAAAATTTACAAGCTCGACTTTTTCTTCCCTGCAAATTTCTTCCATCCCGGTAACTTTCCACAAGTTTTTAATGTCACGCAAGGCTCCGCCAGGGCTGTCCCCGACAATAGGAGTTGCTCCTGCCTGTTTTACAAGCTGTATCACGGCTCTTACTATTTCAGGATGAGTGGTAACCGCTCTTTCCGGATATTTAGGACTTAAAAGATTGGGTTTTATAAGGATTTTTTCACCGGGCTTTACAAAATTAGAAATCCCGCCGAGAAGCTTAACCGCTTCTTTAACGGCGGGATTTGCTTTATTATAATCACTGCATTTAAGCAAACTGATTTTTGTCATTTATATTCCCGTATAAACTTTGTCATCAACTCGGCAGAAATTCATTTTGACGTTACTTCCCTCGCCCATTGCGGGAGAGGGATTGAGGGTGAGGGGTTGCCTTTGCCTGAGTCTTCACATACCCCGCCGGCTTCGCCGCCACCCCTTTATCTTAAAGGGGAATAATTACTAATTATTAATTGCCGTTTTTAGGCTTCTTGCTGCGATTCTTCCGCCTTATTCATTCTTACAGATATTATTTTTGAAACGCCGTGTTCTTCCATTGTCACGCCGTAAAGAATGTCAGCCATTTCCATCGTGCGCTTATTATGAGTTACAACCAAAAACTGCGTTTTTGACACAAACTCTTTAACCATGGCATTGTATCTGCCGACATTCGCATCGTCAAGAGGCGCGTCGACTTCATCGAGTATACAAAAAGGAGAAGGTTTAACCATAAAGAACGCGAAAAGCAAAGCAACGGCGGTTAAAGCCTTTTCTCCGCCTGAGCAGAGAGAAATATTCTGAAGTTTCTTCCCCGGAGGCTGCGCGTAAATATCTACGCCGCTTTCCAAAAGATTGTTTTCGTCGGTAAGCATTAAGTCCGCTTCCCCGCCGCCAAAAAGCTTGCGGTAAAGATCTCTGAAATTTCCTCTCACAACGTCAAAAGTCTTTTTAAAGTTTTCTATGGTAGAGTTATTAATCTTTTTTATCACTTCATGCAAGTCATCCTTGGCTTTAAGCAAGTCCTGCTGCTGGGTTAAAAGAAAATTATATCTCTGCTCCAAAGCGTCATATTCTTCCTGAGCCGCAAGATTTACCGCTCCCAAAGATTCCATTTTTCTTTTAATTCTTGAGATTTCTTCGTCATTTATTTCCACGTCGTCAAAATCATTCTTTACTTCTTCGTAATTTTTTCCGCAAGCTTCAAAAAGACGTTTTTCCAAATCACTTTTCTGGTAATCAAAAGTTTTCAAATCAAGCTGCATAGAGTCCATTTCATTTTTTAACAAGTCAATCCTGTTTCTCAGCTCATGCCATTCGTTTGTTTTGTAATCTATGGTTTCCTGCAGACCTTCTTTATCGTTAAGAGAAAGATGAATTTCAGATTCTTTTTTTGCCTGTTCCTCATACAAATGCTGTATTTTTATTGTTTCGGTTTCCACAAGAGTCAAAATTTCCGAAAGTTTGGCTTCGTCTTCCGCGGTTTTGTTTACGGCATATTCTATCTGATGTTTAATATTTTCTATATTGTCTAAAATATACTGCTTGCCTTTATGTTTATTTTCAAGTTCCGCGACTTTTTTGTCCCAGACGCTTCTTGCGTCCATCATAACAGGAGCGGCAAGTTCTTCTTCTTTTCTCAAAGATATTATATCGTTTTCAATATTTTTAAGTTCTGAATAAATTCCGTTTTCTTCATCTTCAATTCTTGCGAGCTGACCGTCAAAAACAGATATTTTGTCGTTAAAAGATTCCAGTTCCGCGTTTTTAGCTGTAATCTCTTCTTTATGTCTGTTTATTTCTTCAACGGTATTTTTTATATCGCCGCGTTTTTCTTCAATCTGGGCATGTCTGCTTTCAACCTGCGTTCTGATTTTCACCGCTTCAAAACCGAAACGCTCTTTTTCAAGTTTTGAATTTATCTGATAATCGCTGATTTTTTCTATTTCTGCCTGCGTTGAAATTATATTTTGTCTTATTTCTTCAGACTTTTCCTGAAGTTTTTTTATCTGCTCTTCCACAAGAACGGGTTTTTCAAAAGTATGTTTTCCGCCGCCCTGAACTACCACGCCGCCGTATATTTTATTTCCTGAAATTATAGCGTTTGAACAGACAAACTTTATTATTTTTTCGTTTTCGGGAGAATACCTTATATATTTTATAAGCTCGGTATATCCCATAGGAAGACCTACGGGAGAAGAATGCATATCAGCGATTTTTTCCGAAACTATAAATGAAAGCCTGCTTAAACCGTTTTCTTCTAAAAAACGTATCGCTGTTTCGGCATTTTCCGTGCTGTCGCAAACAAGATAATTAAGCTTTTCGCCTAATGCGGAAGCAATAAGCTCGTCTTTATCATCGTCGGAATCTATAAGACTGCTTACCGGGCCTCTTGCAACGCCTAAATTTAAAACAGCTCTTATTGAAGAACGTATGGGGTCCTGCTGGTCAAATTCTTTTAAGGTTTCTATTCTGGATTCGTTCGAAGCAAGTTTTTCTTTAAACTCAGAAAGACTGTCTTCCATCGCGTTAATTTTTGATTCATTTTCAATAACATTTTTATTTATTTCTTCTTTCTGCGTTTCAAAACGCTGCAAAGATTCATTTGCCGCGGTAAGTTCGGATTCTATTTTCGCGATTTCCTGGTTTGTAGGTTCTATGTCGCTTTCAAGTCTTGATATAATTCTTTGAAGAGACGAAGTTTCAGCATCAAGATGTATTCTTGTTTCGGAAAGTTCGGCTTTTAAATTAATCTGTGTTTCTTTTTCATCCGCAAGTTCGGAAAGCCTTGAACGTATTAAACTTTCTCTGGTCTGGGCGTCCGAAAGTTTTGACTTTACAAGATTATACTGAGACTCTTTTTCTTTATAGACTTTTTCGAGATTGTCCGCTTCAACGGAAAGTGAACCGTCATCGGTATCAAGAGAATTTAACTGATTCTCGTACTGTAAAACTTTTTCCTGATTTATTATAAGCTCCTGCGAAAGTCTTTCCTGTTCGGTACGGATTTCATTTTCTCTTTGGGTTGAATTTTGTATGGTATTATCCGAAATAGCTATATTGGTTTTTATATCGCTTAATTCCCTGTTGAGATTTACATACTGCTCGTTTTTCTCGTCAAGATTTAAACGCATTTCCTGTATTCCTGCGTCTGTCTGCGCTAAAGAGGTATTGCCGGTTTCAAATTCCTTTATTTTAGGATCCAGCTCTATTTTTAAACGGCCTATTTCTTCGTTGCCGTATTTTAACTGGCGGACAAAAACCGCGACTTCATATTGCGCAAGCTCTTCCTGATATTTTTTATACTGTTTGGCTTTCTTTGCCGCAACGTCCAAGGCTTTTATCTGACCGCCGTGTATCTCTAAAGCGTCCGAAAGACGGTTCATATCGACATCTATCTTTTCAAGCCTTCTTAAAGTTTCTTCCCTGCGGACTTTATATTTTGCAACGCCCGCGGCTTCCTCAAAAAGATCTCTTCTGTCTTCGGGTTTAGCGGTCGTAAGAAAATCAACTTTCCCCTGCTCTATTATGGAATAGCCGTCGGAACCGATACCGGTATCCAAAAACATATCTTTTATGTCTTTAAGCCTGCATTGGGTTTTATTGATAAAATATTCACTTTCGCCGCTTCTGAAAAGCCTTCTTGTAACGGTAACTTCGGAGTAATCTATAGGCAATACATTCTGTGAATTGTCAAAAGTAAGAGAAGCTTCCGCCATACCCGTGGTGGCTCTGGTTTGAGTCCCGCCGAATATAACTTCCTGCATCTGCGAGCCTCTCATCGATTTGGCCCTCTGCTCGCCAAGACACCAGCGTACAGCGTCGGAAATATTGGATTTTCCGCACCCATTGGGACCTATAATTGCCGTTACCCCGGGCTCAAAATCCAAAATTGTCCTGTCGGCAAAAGATTTAAAGCCGCATATTTCAACTTTCTTTAAATACATTATATTTTTCCTGTTCCTTAGGACTGTGTCATTCCATTGAAAAACGGAATCCATTTTTAAGACAACATAGATACCGGCTTTCGCCGGTATGACAAATGTGGGTTTCTATTAAAAACTAGTATTCTTCGGGAGAAAGTCCTTCGTAGGCTTTTCTCAGTCTGTCCTGATAATCGTCTTTCTTATTTCTTTTGTGTTTGCAAACGGTCATCGTTAAAAATATAGCAGAACTAGCAACTATTGAAAGAAAGCAAAATCTGCCAAAACTTTCAAAAAAAGAGTCTACGGATGATTTTTCTCTGTTTAACATACCGCGCATTTCCTGGGAGCTGTTTCCGCTACAGTATTTCCGTCGTGAGCGACAAGTCTTGCGGCAATGGAATAATCGCCGGGAGTAAAATATACCCAGTCAAACCACCAATACCCGCCGCCGAATCTGCACGGAATCCATTCACCGTTATTAAAAGATATTTCAACATAGCCGTCCTGCGACGCGCCTATGCGTATTGCATAATGCTGACCGGAAATAATTTCCATATCAACGGGATGATCTACGACTAAATAGCCGTCAAAATTTAAATTAACCGGAATAACGGTCTTTTTTACAGCCGCATCTTTTTTTACTGTTGCTTTTTTAACAGTTTTCTTTACCGCGGTTTTCTTTGCGGCTGCTTTCTTCACTGTCTTTTTTTTCGCAGAAACTTTTACTTTAGTTTCCGCAGGTTGAGATATAGTTTCCTGCGCTTCTTTTTTCTTAACAGATTTTGTTGCCATTTTTGAGTCCTCCGAAATAAAATTGCAGCGTTTTTCTACGCCGTTTTTGCAATACTAATTTTACAAACTTTATTATATAAAATCAATGTTTTTTTAGCTACAGAAGATGAGATGATGCGATGGTAGGAAGTTGGACAGCGGCTTTGCTTTTGCTCACCTTCTCAACCTCTCAACTTCTATTCTTCTAAATATCAGCTCATTTCGTATATTGCGTATTTCTTATATATCCGTCCGTTCATCATTTCCGCGGTACGCTGCGTCATAACATTGTCATCAAGAACCCACGAAAGTTCGCAGTGTTTATAACCGCTTTTCAAAGCGTTTTTAAGCCCTGTTTCATACATTATCGCTTCAATGCCTTTATGCCTGTATTCTTTTATAACGCCCATTACCATAAGCCTTAAACTGTCTATCTTTTTTTTGTAATACATAAACTTAAAAAGCCCGAACGGAAGCAGGCTGCCATCCAGTTTTTTTAAAACCTGATTATAATCCGGCAAAGCAATTAACATTCCTACGGGAGAACCCGCGACCGAAGCTATTATAATCAAACCGGGATCCACCAGCATTTTAAGTTTAGAAGCAATTGCCGCGAACTCTTCATCAGTCCACGGAACAAAACCCCAGTTCTTTTCCCAAGCACGGTTATATATTGATATCGCGTCTTTTAAATCCTCTTTAAAAGTGGCTTTATTGAGAGTTCTTATTTTTAAGGTCGGCAATTTCTTTTTTGCCATTTCAACTATGCGTCCGAGCCTTCCGACTCTTGAATCCCCTATAACATCCATATCATAAGCATAAAGCTCTTTAACTTTTTTTAAGCCGGATTTTTCCGCAAGATTCAGATAATACTCGGGAGTATAAGTCATCATAATACTGGGAGAAATATCAAAACCTTCTGACAAAAAACCGCATTCGTCATTTGTAGAAGGATTCATTGGACCAATCATTCTAAATATGCTGTTACCTTTAAGCCATGATTTTGCCGCGTCAAAAAGAGCTTTCGCGACATCAGAGTTGTCTATACATTCAAAAAAACCAAAGAATCCGCATTTGTCATCCTGAAAATTTATATAATTATAATCTATTATAGCCGCAATTCTTCCTATCACTTTATTAGTTTCATCATAAGCAAGAAAGAGCTGGCGCTTAGCGTGAAGCCAGAAAGGATTTTTGTCTTCGGAAAGTATATCAATCATTTCGGAAATTAAAGGCGGAACCCACGGACTTTCTTTATCATATATTTTCCAAGGGAAGCGGATAAACTGCCTGAATTGTTTTGAAGTTTCTGCTTTAAGTATTTTCATACTACCTCAGTATTTAAACTTGAACTTTATTAATTAGAAAACTTGGATTCCGTTTTTCAACGGAATGACAACAAACAGAATTCTTTGAACTTTGCCGTTAAATTACTCCCAGAGCTTTTCCCACTTTTGAAAATTTATCAAGAATAAAATCCAAATGTTCATCAGTATGGGTTGCCATGTACGACGTTCTTATTATTGCCTGCCCTTCCGGTACCGCTGGAGTAACCACCGGAGAAGTGAAAACGCCTTCGTCAAAAAGCATTTTCCACATTTTAAAAGCAATTATATCGGCTCCTACCGTTAAAGGTATTATAGGCGATTCGGAATGATTTGTATTATACCCCATAGCCTGAAGTTCTTTTTTCATTTTATTCGCATTCGCCATAACTTTTGTCCGTCTTTCCGGTTCGGCAATCATAATATCCATCGCAGCATCTATTGCTCCCACACAAGCGGGTGGAAGACTTGCCGTAAAAATCATAGACCTTGCGGCGTGCTTTACATAATCTATAACTTCTTTATTGCTTGCTATAAATCCGCCTATGGAAGCCAAAGATTTTGAAGCCGTAGCCATAACTACGTCAACATCATTCTGCATATTAAAATAAGGACCTGTACCGCTGCCGTCTTTACCTATAACTCCCAAAGAATGCGCTTCGTCAACGTATAATCTTGCTTTATATTTTTTTGAAAGTTCGATAATTTCAGGCAGTTTTGCAATGTCGCCTTCCATACTGAAAATACCGTCAACTACCACAAGCATTCCTTTCCCTTCGTGTTTCTTTAGAACTCTTTCAAGATCCGCCATATCATTGTGGCGGAATCTCGCCATTTCGCCGCCAAAAGACAAACGGCAGCCGTCTATAATTGACGCATGGTCAAGTTTATCGGTTATATAGACTTCGCCCCTGCCGACAAGACAGGAAAGCGCTCCTAAATTTGAATGATGTCCGGTAGTAAACAATATCGCGGCTTCTTTGCCTACGAGTTTTGCGAACTTTTTCTCCACTTTTTCGTGAAGATCGTTTGTTCCGTTAAGCAGCCTTGAACCTGTGCATGAAGTTCCGTATTTTTTTGCCGCTTCACAGGAAGCTTCTATTACTTTAGGATGGTTTGCCAGCCCAAGGTAATTATTGGAACAGACAACAACCTTTTTGTTGCCGTCAATCATAATTTCAGGTCCCTGCTGTGATTCTACTCTATGAAAATACGGATAAAGATCAACTTTCCTTAATTCTTCGGCTCCGTGAAAATTAAAACATTTTTCAAAAATATCTGCGCTCATTTCGATGCATTACCCCTTTGCTATATTTAAAAATACTTATTATATAAATACCAATTGTATGTTATTTTAGACGCAATTTCAAGTTTGGCAAACTCTATAGGCAGGTCTTTCTTTGCCAAACTGTTATCAGCAGTCCAGCGTTCTTGAAGCATTTCGGCAATTTTCTGCTTATTTAAAACCGCAGGTTTCTTTGCCAGATAAGAAACCGACTGCGCTATTACACCCGCTAGTTTAAACACAAAATCCGGAAGAAGAAGTGGGATAGTCTTTCTGCCCATAGTATTCGCTATAATACGGCTTACATCTGACCAAGTATAAGGAGTTTCATCCGCAAGATAATAAGTATTATTATCGGTTTTAGAATTTTCAAGGGACAAAACAGCCGCTTCAGCAACGTCTTTTACATACACAAGCTGAAGCTGCCTTTTTTCAATTGTCACGGGACGTAAATGCTTATGAACAAGATTGAAAAATATAAAAATGTCTTTATCTCTGGGACCGTAAACCGCCGCGGGTCTTAATATGGTAAAAGGAAATTTTCCGTTAAGCAGATTTTTCAATTCTTTTTCAGCTTCAAGTTTGCTTAAACCGTAATCAGATACCGGATTTTCTTTATCGCTTACTTTTCTTACATTACCTGAATCGCTCGGACCCATAGCCGCCTGGCTTGATATGAAGATAAACTTTTTTAAAGCAGGGTTTGACTTCAATACTGCTTTACATAATTTGCCTGTATTTTCAACATTGGATTTAAAATAGCCCTCTTTATTCATAGCCCTTACTACACCCGCGCAATGAATTACCGAGTCAATGTCTTTTACGGCTGATTCTAAAAAATTTTGATCGTTCAAATCGCCGTAAATATAAGAAACGGAAAGCCCCTTAAGCCATTTTAAATCCGAAGTTTTTCTGACTATACAGGTAACCTGATAATTAGCCGCAACTAAAGCTTCGGCTATATGACTGCCGACAAAACCGTTCGCTCCGGTAAGTAAAACTCTCATTATTTTCCCTTTTTATTCGTAATTCGTAACCCTCTCCTTTATCCTCTCCCTAGTCAGGGAGAGGGCAGGGTGAGGGTGCGGTTTAGCAAATTCTCGGCAGTTGTTCCATATCTGAATTTAAGATTTTTCTTAAACTTCCGGAAGAGGTTTTTACCCATACGCCTTTCGGACTTTTCACGACTTTTCCTATAACAGCCGCATTTTTTCCTAAAACATTTTTTTTGCAAGCGTTTAAAACTTTCGTAGTTTCCGTATCTTTCTGTATAGAAATAATTTTACCCTCATTGGCTACATATAAAGGGTCAAAACCTAAAACGCGGCAAACCGCGGCAACATCTTTGGCTACAGGTAAAACAGAAGCGTCAATTATAATTCCCACGTTTGAACTTTCGGCGATTTCGCTTAAAGCAGCTGCAACACCGCCTCTTGTAGGGTCTCTCATTACTTTTACGCCGCTTGAAGCTTTTAAAATATCCGAGATTAAAACATTTAAGCAAGCGCAATCGCTTTTTATATTATGTTTAAAACCAAAATCATCCCTTGAAAGCATAACCGATATACCGTGCTGCGCGATATTTCCGCTTATTATAACAGAATCCCCGTCTTTGGCATTTTCCGCGGAAAGACTAATGCCGTCTTTTACTATACCTATTGCGCTTGTATTTATAAAAATTCCGTCAGCTTCGCCTTTTTTTACTACTTTAGTATCTCCGGTAACTATATCTACTCCTGCTTTTTTGGCGGTTTGAGCCATAGACTTAACTATTTTCTCTAAATCCTTTAAAGGGAATCCTTCTTCTATAACAGCAGCAGCAGACATTGCCACAGGCTTTGCGCCCATAACGGAAATATCATTGACTGTCCCGCATACCGCAAGTTTTCCTATGTCTCCGCCGTTAAAAAAAATCGGATTTATCACAAAAGTATCTGTTGAAAACGCCACTCTGGCATTTCCTATATTAAAAACCGCGGCGTCATTTAAAGAGTTCAAAATTTTATTTGAAAAGTGTTTTTTAAACACTTTAGAAACAAGTTCTTTTGAAGCCTTCCCCCCGGCGCCGTGCGCCATAGTTATTAGATCATTTTTTAATTTCATTACTTTTCCTCATGGTCACATACCCTGTCCGCTTCGCGTCCACCCTTTATCTTAAAGGGGAATTAATAAACTTACTACTTTCTCACCCTCTTATCTTCTATATTTGTAGTATGCCGCGCAAATCCCTTCCGAAGAAACCATACACGGTCCTACCGGATTTTCAGGAACGCATTTTTTCGCAAACATAGGACATTTGTCCGGCGTTATAATTCCTTTCATTATTTCACCGCAAAAACATTTGTCTTTTTTATAAGGAACTGGCTTTATTTCAAATTTCTTATCTGCGTCAAAATATTCATATTTTGATTTTATTTTAAAACCGCTTTTTTCTATTATTCCGAATCCCCGCCAATAATCATCTTTCAAATCAAAAACTTCTTTTAACAGCTTTTTTGCTTCTTTATTTCCGGCTGCCGAAACAGCATAGCCATAAGCGTTTTCAACTTCGTTCTTTCCGTCTTTTATAAGACTTTTCAAAATATTTACCGCTGAAATTATTTCTTTTTCAAAAAATCCTGCTACAACGCTCCGCATTTTTAAAAATTTAAAATCATCCGAACCGGTTATAGCAGCAACATTTCCGGGAAGCAAAAAGCCGTCTATTTTTAAATCTTTGGACCCGGCTATAATTTCCAAAGCGGGAAAAACGCTTTTTAAAATTGAAAACACTGAAATATTTTTAACTTTTTTCTTATATGCTTCTTTTATAAGAACGGCAACAGAAGGAGCCGTGGTTTCAAACCCAACGCCCGCAAACACAACTTCTTTATTCTTGTTTTCAGCAGCGATTTTCAGACAGTCAAACGCGGAATAAATTATTCTTATATCAGCGCATGCTGATTTTTCTTTTTCAAGAGACGAAGTAATTGACGGGACTCGCAGCATATCGCCAAAAGTCGCGATGATTATATTTTTGTTTCTTGATAATAAAACGCATTGTTCAAGTCTGTTAGAAGGAGTTACGCATACTGGACAACCCGGACCTGAAACCATTTCAACGCCGTCAAAATAATCGCGCAGACCGAACTTCGCGATTGCAGCGGTATGCGTCCCGCAGACTTCCATAATTTTAAATTTTTTCACAAATGCTTTCCTGTTTAACTGCCTCCCTCTCCTTAATCCTCTCCCTGACAATGGAGAAGAAAGAAAGACAAAAATTCTGTTTCCCCTCTCCCTTGCCAGGGAGAGGACAGGGTGAGGGCGGAATCGTCAAGACATTTTTTTCACGCCGGTTTCCTGAAACTGTGGAATTTTTCTAAAATTTTTTCGGATGAGGTATCTACGATTAAATGTTCCAGATTTTCTTTTTCAAAAAAGTTTTGCGTTACCATATTATCCATAAATTTCAAAAGATAGTCGTAGTATCCGTTTACATTAAGCAAACCGCAAGGTTTTCCGTGAATTGACAGCTGCGACCATGTAAGAGTTTCGGCAAACTCATCCAAAGTGCCTATACCGCCGGGCAGCACCAAAAAATAGTCGGCAAGAGCGTACATTTTACTTTTTCTGTCATGCATCGTATCAGTAATTATAAGTTCAGAAAGACGCGTATGGCAAAGTTCGCGGGCTTTTAAAAAATCAGGAATTATACCGATAACTTTTCCGCCGTTTTCCAAAACAGAATCCGCTACCGCGCCCATAAGCCCTGCTTTTCCGCCGCCGTAAACAAGTTCCATTTTTTCAAAAGCTATAAGCCGCCCGAGTTCAATAGCAGTTTCTCTAAAAATCTTGTCTTTTCCATTGTTTGAACCGCAAAAAACGCATATTCTTTTACTCATTATATAAGTCCCGATTCTTTAGAAGCTTTCATAATTTCCAAAGCGTCTTTTTTAGTGATTTTATTTATGGCAAAACCTGCGTGGACTAAAACATAGTCCGAAATTTTTAAGCCGCTTAAAAGGGTTATTTTTATTTCGGAAGTTACGCCGCCGCCAAAATCCGCAACGACTGAATCTTTCGTATTAATCTTGATTATTTTTGCTACGACCGCAAGACACATTTTTATACAATCCTTATTGATAATTACAAATCCAAAATTACGAATCAAATACAAAAAACAATTTATCTCATTTGAATTTGTAATTCTTAATTGTCGTCACTATTATATCATTTTTACAGTTTTTTATCGAGAAAAGTTTGTCATTCCGGACTTGATCCGGAATCTATAATGCATAAAACGAGATTGCGGCTCATAGTCCGCAATGACGGCAAAAAACAACGACGGTGGCAATTTGAAGTCTGCAACCGCCGTTATTTGTACTTTGTTAATTGTTATTTGTTATTCTACTACTATCTCTACTCTTCTGTTTTGCGCTCTGCCCTCTTCTGTTTCATTTGTCGCTATAGGTCTGGATTTACCATGTCCTGTCTTCTCCATCTTTTCAGCGTCTATTCCCAATCTTGCCAATTCTTCAAATACTGTATTCGCTCTCCTCAGTGATAACGCTTCATTATACTCCAATGTTCCTAT
>WRFE01000057.1 GCA_009778965.1 Candidatus Endomicrobium labiotermitis | reverse complement strand
CCCTATTCTGCGTCGTTCTTCCAACGCCCTTATACGCTTAATTATATATTCTTTTTAAGGAACAATTCTGCGCGAAGTCGCAGAATCTATATTTTATAGACCCTGCGACTTCGCGCAGGGTGACAAACAACACAACTAACATGCATTGATTTCCCAACCTCTCAACTTCTCATCTTCCCATCTTCTGCCTTTCTTGTCACCGGTATCATAAGCTCAATAAAAAAAGCTATAAGCGCCAAAAACAAAAATATCTGGAACCTGTCCGCTTTTGCGTTATGTTCCTGCGCTTCAAATTTATTCTTTTCCGTATCTTTTATAAGCCGGACTAATTCAAGAGAAACATCTTTTTCGGAAGCATCAAAAAATCTGCCGCCGGTTCCTTCCGCTACGGCTTTTAATAAAGCAGGATTCATTTTTGTCATTACAATGTTGCCGCTTTTATCTTTAATATAACCGGTAATTTCGCCGTTTTGATCTCTTACCGGAATAGGAGAACCCTGTATTGTGCCTACGCCTACTGTAAATATTTTTAAATCTGCGCTTTTAGCGTTATTTATCGCTTCTTTAATTTTAGAATCATGGTCTTCGCCGTCGCTTATTAAAATCATAATCTTGCTGCTTGCCGGATTAGAACTTACGGCTTTTACAGCTAAATTAATCGCGTCGCTTATTTGCGTGCCGCCAAAAGGAAGCTGTATATTTTCTACGCCGCGCATAAACATTTTTAACGCCTGAAAATCATAAGTCATCGGAACCTGCCACATAGCAGTTCCCGAAAAAACTATTACTCCGATTCTCTCGCCAGCACTTTCTTCAACAATCCTAAAAATCATTGATTTTGACTTTTCAAGCCTGTTTGGTTTGCTGTCTTGCGCGAGCATACTTTTTGATATATCAAGTGCTATAACTATTTCCGAAGATTCTTTGACAACTTCCTGCACTTTATCGCCGTACTGCGGGCGGGCAATGGCAAGTATAAGAAATGCCAGACCTATTATTATGAAAATATATTTCACTATATAAACCCTGATATTTACATTACTTAACGCCGAAATGTTCACGCGCGAAATAAGCAGGTCTAAAGCCTCTTTCCTTTTTTTATAAAACACATAACAAAGAAAGGCTAAAATAGGCAATAGCAACAATAATAATAGATAGCTTTTATCAGCAAACATAATTTAGATATTGAGATGATGAGAAGGGGAGATGCTGAGAGGAGCTCTGTCCGTTCAAGCCGTTGCTGTTGCTCATCTTCTCAACCTCCCATCTTCCCACATTCTGCTCCTTAAGGTAATTTCCTCAAATAAGTATTTTCCAAAAACACTACCAGCAGCAAAATTAAAAAAGCTGCTAAAACAAAATATTTATACAGTTCATTATAATGCGTAAACTGCGTTGTTTTTATCTCATGTTTTTCAAGACTGTCTATTTGCCTCATTACGTTTTCAAAAGTTTTAGTATCTGTCGCTGCAAAATATTCCCCGCCGGTATTTAGAGCTATTTCCCTGAGAGTATTTTCATCTACCCTGTCATTAGGATTTTTTACTTCTCTTTTGCCGAAAAACGGGTCATTAACAATATACACCGCGCCCTCAGGGCTTCCTACGCCTATAGTATAAATCTTTATTCCATGGGAAGCGGCAATTTTTGACGCTGTTATAGGGTCAATTTCACCCATATTATTGACGCCGTCGGTAATAAGAACAATTATTCTGCTTTTCGCTTCGGAATCTTTCAGCCTGTTGACGCTTGTCATTATCGCGGAACCGATTGCCGTACCGTCAACTCCCGTGTCGCCGATATTAACGTTTCGGACAAATTCTATAAGAGAATCTTTATCAGTAGTCAAAGGAGACTGCGTGAAAGAAAGACCCGCAAACAGCACAAGACCAATCCTGTCATATTTTCTCATTCTTATAAAATCTTCTGTCACTTTTTTGGCGGTTTGCATTCTGTCCAGCGGTTTAAAATCAATTGAACTCATACTTCCGGACACGTCGAGGGCAATCATAATATCTATACCCATATCTTGCGACTGCGCGAAAGTTTTGCCTTCCTGCGGTCTTGCCAAAGCTATAATTATTAAGACTAACGCAAAATATTTTAAATACTTTAAAATGCTATATAAAAAAGCTTTATGACCTTTGGGACTGCTTTTCAAAATAAAACTTTTCGGGAAACGCGCGAAAGACGAAAACGATTTTTTCCTGAAAACGTTTATATATAAGTATGCCAAAACCAAAAGCGGCAAAAATATAGCAAGAAATATAGGATTTGCAAACCTCATAATTTCTCCAGGAGATTTTTTGTATATTTAAAATTGTTTTCAACTTCCGTTTTGTCCGGTTTAAAACCAGCGTATCTGGCAAGATTAAAAACTTTCAAATAGGTTTTAAACTCGTTTATGTTTATTTCAAGCGGAAGCATTGTTTTCATTTTGTCGAAAAATTCGGAGGTAGTCATTTCCAAAGCGTCAAACTTATACTGCTTAGAAACGTAGCTTCTCAAAATCTCGGACATTTTGTAATAGAAAATTTTCACGCCCGCTTTTTCTATTGTTCCCGAAACGTAAAGTTCATCTAAATCGTTTAGCGCCTTTGCTCTTGGGTCTATAGCGGCAATCTCTTTAAGTTTTCTTACCACCATAATATTTTTATACAGAAAGAACGCAAAAACGCCAGCTGCCGCAAAAGCAATAATCATAAAAAACACATATAAAAATTTAATACTAAGCTTTAAAAGAGGTTTTATGTCTTTTATATCAGGATTCGGATCATCTCCCAAAACGCTTTTAATTTCAACTTTTGCTTCGGGAGTATAAAACAAATTGCCTGTTCCGTCAGGGTTGAGGTAAAATATACTTACGCGGTTTATTTCAAGAATTCCCGTTTTATACGCGGCTATTTTAAAATTTATAACATAAACATTCGGATTATCTGACAGACGTTTAATATCGTATTCTCTAATATCAAAGTTATCAAAGCTCATTTTTTGATTCGCGCTGATCTGGGCGTTTAACGGGAGTTCCGCGGTAACTTTAAAATTTATTATATCTCCTACAAAAGCCGCTTCTTTATCCAAAGAAACAGCAACCTTTTCCACGGAAAAAGCAGCCGAAGAAATAAAAGCTATTGTTAATAGTAAGATTATTTTTTTAAACATTTTAGTACTGTACGCCCTCACCTTAATCCTCTCCCTGACAAGGGAGAGGAAAACGACTACTCTGTTTTTCTCCCTCTCCATTGCCAGGGAGAGGGCAGGGTGAGGGTGTATCCTTAAACCCTCATTGCCTTTCTAGCTTCTCTGTTTCTGAAAAACTTTATAAGCGGCTTTATATAAGATTCGCTTGTATTCAGATTTATCGCGTCTATTTTTAATCTTTTAAAAAGTTTGTCGGTTTTAATTTCAAAAGCTTCGCTTTTTTCTTTAAAATCTTTTCCGGAAAAAGACGCGTCCGCTATAAACATGCTTTGCGTTTCCGGGTCCATAATTTCCACAAGCCCGACATCGGGAAGTTCAACTTCCGTTTTATCGTTTATTTTAATGCATATAATATCGTGTCTTTTCGCGGTAATAGCCAAATCTTTTTCGTAATTCTCATCCTGAAAATCAGAAATTAAAAACACTACGGCTTTTTTACGCCATATTTCGTTCAGCGTCTTTAACGCTTTAGATATTGATGTCTTTGTACCGGACGGGCGGGAATCTAAAATATCATTAATAATTCTTAAAATGTTGTTTTTGCCTTTTTTGGGAGTTACTATTTTTTCAATTTTGTCGGTAAAAGAAATCATACCGACTCTGTCATTATTTTTTAATGAAGAAAACGCCAAAACAGCGGCAACTTCAGCCGCTATTTCCGATTTCATTTTATCTGTGCTTGTAAAATTTTGCGAAGCCGAAGCGTCTATAAGAAAAATTACGCTTAGCTCTCTTTCTTCGGCAAAAAGCTTTATATAAGGTTTTCCGTGACGCGCGGTAACATTGCGGTCAATGCTTCTGAAATCGTCGCCGATTTGGTATTCCCTGACTTCGGCAAACTCGATCCCCTGCCCTTTAAAAACGCTTTTGTACTGTCCCGCAAAAACGTCGTTAACGAGTTTATTAGACCTTATTTCAAGTTTTCGTATTTGTTTTTTTAAGATTTCTTTGTCTAACATACAACCTCAAAAAAGAGTAAAGATTGAAGAGTGGAGAGTTGAGATACTGCTTTAGCTGTTATCTCTTCACTTTTCACTCTTAACTCTTCAATCTGTATTTAATTTAGGGGACTTCTACGCCGCCGAATATTTTATCTATTATGTGGTCTGAAGTTATTGAATCTGCTTCGGCTTCATAGGTAACAAGAATTCTGTGCCTTAAAACGTCTCTGCCGATTATTTTTATGTCTTCGGGTATAACGTATCCTCTGCCTTGCAGGAATGCGTAAGCTTTCGCGGCAAGAGTAAGATTTATTGTGGCTCTTGGCGAACCGCCGTAAGCTATTAAATTTTTTAAATCTTTAAGACCATAATCTTCGGGTTTTCTTGATGCGAAAACCAAATCGACTATATAATTTTTTACTTTGTCGTCAACATAAATTTTCTCTACCAAATCTTTGGCTTTTTGTATTTCTTCAAGCTTTACAACGGAAGAAATCTTCTGCACAGTCTGCGTCATTTTTTCAAGTATGATTTTTTCGTCGGCTTTGTCGGGATAACTTACTTTAAGTTTAAGCATAAACCTGTCAACCTGCGCTTCGGGCAAAGGATAGGTGCCTTCCTGTTCAATAGGGTTTTGCGTCGCCATAACCAAAAACGGTTTTGGCAGTTCATAAGTAGTATCGCCTATGGTAACCTGTTTTTCCTGCATGGCTTCAAGCAATGCGCTTTGGACTTTCGCGGGCGCGCGGTTTATTTCATCGGCAAGAATTATATTTGCAAAAACAGGTCCTTTCTTTACGTTAAACTCACCGCTTTGAGGATTATAAATCAAAGTTCCGACTATATCGGCGGGAAGCAAATCGGGAGTAAACTGTATTCTTTTGTATTCCGCGCTGATTGTAGAAGCAAGGCTTTTTACGGCAAGGGTTTTGGCAAGCCCAGGCAAGCCTTCAAGAAGTATATGACCGTCGGAAAGAAGACCTATAAGCATTCTTTCCAAAACATATTTCTGTCCTACCAAAACGTTTGAAATTTCCGATTGGATTTTTGAAGTAAAAATACTTGCCTGAGTAATTTTTTCATTTAAAGCGCTGATATCCGCAATTCCTGACATAAAACCTCCGGTTTTAGATGTTGAGAAGATGAGAGGTTGAGATGTTGGGCAAAGACTTTGTCTTTACTCATCTTCTCATCATCCCATCATCTCATCTTCATTCTCTTACGTTTCCTTTCCCATGAACAATATATTTTGTCGTTGTTAATTCTTTTATTCCCATCGCGCCGCGGGCGTGAAGTTTTTGGGTTGAAATACCTATTTCGCAGCCCAGCCCGAAAACAGAACCGTCGTGAAGTCTTGTAGATGCGTTCACAAAAACCGCAGCGGAATCAACCTGCGCCAAAAATCTGTCGGCATTATCTTTATTTTCTGTGATTATCGCGTCGGAATGCTTTGAGCCGTACTCATTTATATGCGCTATAGCTTCTTCCAAAGAATTTATAACTTTTATTGAAATTTTTAAATCGTGATATTCAGTATTATAATCTTCTTCTTTTGCGGGAATAATATTTTTGGCAAGCCCGTACGTTACATGGCAGCCTCTTATTTCCACACCGGCTTCGTAATATAATTCGCAAAGTTTAGGCAATATTTGCTGCGCAACGTCTTTATGGACAAGCAAAGTTTCCATAGCATTACAAACAGCAGGACGCTGGCATTTCGCGTTTATTGCGATTTTTACAGCCATATCCAAATTCGCGTCTTTGTCTATATACGTATGACACAAACCTTTGCCGTGCGATAAAACCGGAATAAACGAATTTTTGCGTATGGAATTTACAAGTTCTTCGCTGCCGCGCGGAATAATCAAATCTACATATTTATCAAGCTTAAGAAGTTCGGTTACAGCCGCTCTGTCCGCAGTATCTATAAACTGTATCGCACCCGCCGGCATACCTGCCTGTCTGCCTGCTTCCGAGATTACTTTTACAAGAAACTTGTTTGAGTTCAACGCTTCCGAGCCGCCTTTTAAAATAACCGCATTGCCCGCTTTTAGACATAATGCCGCCGCGTCAACGGTAACATTAGGACGGGCTTCATAAATCATCATAATTACACCAAGCGGAACCCTGATTTTTTTTACATCCAAATCTTTTATAGGCGATTTTAAATCTTCAACAAGAGTCCCGACAGGGTCAGGCAAAGCTATGACGTCTTTTACGCCTTGTATCATCGCTTTAATTCTGGATTCGTTTAATATAAGCCTGTCTATTAAGACTGGCGAAAGTCCGGCGGATTTTGCCGCTGTCACGTCTATCTCATTATGAAAAAGTATTTCTTTCGCGTTTTTTTCCAAAGCAGCAGCCATAGCGGCAAGCATATTATTTTTTTGCTCCGCGGTAACGGAATTAAGCAAAAGCGCATCATCTTTCGCTGAAATCGCCTTAAGTAAAACTGTCTGTTTGATTATGTTTTCCATATTACACTCCCCTTTTAACTACAGAGTGAAGATTGAAGAGTAAAGAGTTAAATTATTGTATTTCGGCAAAGCCGAAATCTATTTTTTAGTTTTCGCTATGCGAAAACACAACATCTCCACTCTTCACTCTAAACTTTTCACTCTTTCTATATTTTTCCTGCAACAACTTCAAATTGTCCGTTATAGTATTTGTATTTTTCAGCTTTAAATTTTAGTATCGCGTAATCAGGGTCTTCAACCCCGCCTTTGTAATACATTGTCCAGCCGTCCTGCCAAAAGCTTCGCTTTATTTTCATGTCGTTTACAACTTCAATTTTACCGGTGAAAAGTAAACCGCCGAAACTGTTTTCTTTAACAAAATAAACCGAAGCGTTTTTGTTTGAATCTATCTGTTTTATTTTTTCGGAAGAAGTATTTGTCGAAAAATAAAAATTAAAATCGTCCGTAAAGTTTTTTTGAAGCTTCGGAAACATTTCCAGATTCCTCAAATTAAGCATAGCGCGCGTTTCGGGAAAGCCTTTTGCATTAACCGTAGAAAGATTTACAAAATTACAAGTTTTGATAATTTCTTTAAACACTTTCAATAACGATTTGTCTTTCATTTTTATTCCTTCCGTATGTCATTCCCGAGATTCGTTGTCGGGAATCCACGTTAATTGTTAAAAGAGATTGCGGGTCAAGCCCGCAATGACGACAATAGTAAAATGGATCCCCGATTAAGACACTCGGGGATGACAAATTTACGAATTTTGTTTAATCCAGTTTAACAGTCCGCCGGCAAGCAGAATATCTTTTTGCCTTTGCGTTAAATCGTAGTTCGCTTTTATTTGTTTACCGTCTGCTGTTTTTAAGACAAATTCTTTGCCTGACTTAAGAATATTCGCCGCGTTTTCAAAAGTTAAATTGTCATTTTGTTTTATTAAATCATAGTCTGTGGGATTATCAAACGTCAACGGAATTATTCCGAAGTTTATTAAGTTTGCCAAATGTATTCTGGCGAAAGATTTTACAAGAACTATTTTGATATTTAAAAATCTTGGCGCAAGCGCGGCATGTTCTCTTGAAGAGCCCTGCCCGTAATTTTCTCCGCCGATGATAATTCCGTCACTAATGGTTTTTGCTCTTTTCGCGAAATCGGCGTCAACCGCGCCATAAGTAAATTCCGAAATTTTCGGCAAGTTTGAACGGAACGGCAAAATTTTCGCGCCTGCAGGCAAAATATGGTCTGTCGATATATTGTCGCCAACCTTTAAAGCAACAGTAGCGTTATCTTTTAAATCAAACGTGAACTGTTTTAAGGAAACTATATTGGGACCTTTTACCACTTCCACTTTTGAACCGTCTGATGCGGGCAGCTGAAACTGCGCATCGTCAACCAAAAACTTTTCCGGCATCGGAATCTGCGGCTTTTTGCCGAAATATTTTGACGGGTCTGTAATTTTACCCGTTAAAGCCGCGGCAAGCGCGACTTCCGGAGAACATAAATAAACCTGCGCGTCTTTTGTTCCGCTGCGTCCTTCAAAATTTCTGTTAAAAGTTCTAAGAGATACCGCGCCGCTTTTCGGGGCTTGTCCCATGCCTATACACGGACCGCAGGCGCTTTCTAAAACTCTGGCGCCGCTTTCAATAATGTTAAACATAGCGTCGGTTTGGCTAAGCATTGCCAAGACCTGCCTTGAGCCCGGCGATACCATAAAACTTACGTCTTTATTTATCTTTTTGCCTCTTAACGTCTCCGCCGTCAAAAGCATATCGGCAAGAGACGAATTTGTGCATGAACCTATGCCGACCTGGTCAACTTTTATGCCTTCTATGTCTTTAACTTTAACAACCATATCAGGCATATGAGGCTGGGCTATAAGCGGTTCAAGCGTAGATAAATCTATAACAATTTCACCGTCATATAATGCGTCCGCGTCGGGAACTATTTCTGTCCACGCGCTGCTGCGTCCCTGGCGTTCAAGAAAATCTTTCGTTATATCATCCGACGGAAAAAGACTTGTTGTCGCGCCGAGTTCCGTACCCATATTTGTTATGGTTGCTCTTTCGGGAACGCTAAGAGTTTTTACGCCTTCACCCGCAAATTCATATATTTTTCCGCGTCCGCCTTTAACGGTTTCAAGCCTTAAAAGTTCCAAAATTATATCTTTCGCGCTCACCCAGTCGCGAAGTTTTCCTTGAAGATTCACTTTTATAATTTTAGGCATCGTTATATAAAAAGGCTGTCCTGCCATAGCGCATGCAACATCTAACCCGCCGGCGCCGAAAGCAAGCATGCCTATACCGCCGCCCGTGGGAGTATGAGAGTCCGAGCCTATCAAAGTTTTTCCCGGAACGCCGAATCTTTCCAATTGAACCTGATGGCAAATGCCGTTGCCCGCAGGAGAAAAAATTATTCCGTATTTTTCGGCAATAGTCTGCAAAAATTTATGATCGTCGGCGTTTTCAAAACCCGACTGGAGAGTATTATGGTCGACATAACTTACCGAAAGTTCAGTTTTTACTTTGGGAACGCCCATTGCCTCAAACTGCAAATATGCCATTGTGCCGGTAGCATCCTGAGTTAATGTCTGGTCAATTTTTAAAGCGATCTCGCTCCCGATTTCCATTTTACCGCTTACTAAATGTTTAGAAATAATTTTTTTCGCAACGTTCACTTGTATACTCCTTTAGTTTTTTTATTTAAAGATAATTTACGTTTTATTCATCCCTCTCGATTACCTCGATTATCGTTGGAGGAGGAGGCAGCGTCTCATCTTGTCTTAAATTTGTGCCGTTATCAAAAGCTGCGTCTTCTTTCTTTATTTCCAGATTCATATCATTTTGTTTTTGATCCGGAAGATTATTTTGGTCAAAAGCCATTTGCTGCGGAGTAGTATCTTCATATTTAACCTGCTCCGGCGCTGCCGGATTGCTTATTTGTCTTTCATCCGGAAATTTAATAAGAAATGCCGCCAAAATACCTACGATAGCCGCAAGAATTATAAGTATTGCCTGCCATTTAGTGTTTTCGTGCATAATATACAACCCCCTTTAACAACTGACGCTTTGCATCATTGACGAAAAATCCAATATTGTCACTCCGGAATCTATAAATTTTATAGATTCTGCGACTTCGCGCAAAATGACAGACTTACTACTTACAAAACAAATTTGGCTTGCTTCTTCGCGATACTTGCCGCTCATCGCAATGACGACAAAGACAACTATTCTGAATTATTCCATCGGATCGCTTCGCTCTTTTTCCCGCAAAGTTAACTTACTCCAGCCGCCGCCTAACGCCTTGTGAACGTCAACAATAGCATTAAGCTGGTTTTGTATTGCTTTAATATAAGAAAGTTCAACGCTTAAAAAACTTCTTTCGGCGTCTAAAACGTCAAGAAACCCTATAAGCCCGGCTTCATGTTTTTGAAAAGCTATTGAATAAACTTGCTGCAAAGACTCCCTTTGGTTTTCTATAGAAGTTACTGTTTCTCTGTTAATTTTATTGGCATTCAAAGCATCCAGCGTTTCTTTAAAAGCGACTTGTATTGTTTTATTATAAGCCGCCAGCATTTGGTCATACTTTGCCTGAGCCTGTTTTTCCTGCGATTTCAATTTACCGCCCTGAAAAACAGGCTGCGCGAGCGATCCGGCAAAATTCCATATTCCGTTTGTAAATAAATTAGCAAGAGAAGAACTCGCGTAACCGTATCCCGCGGTAAGCGTTATTGAAGGAAAAAACGCAGCCCTTGCCGCGCCGATTTCGGCGTTGGCTGAAATAAGCATTTGTTCCGCCTGCATAATATCGGGTCTTCTTTCAAGCAGATTTGACGGAATGCCTTCGGGAATTCCCGGTATAACGACAATATTTTCAATTTCTTCGCCTCTTTCTATATTCCCGCCGGTTATTTCTCTGGGATTAGCGCCTATAAGCACCGACAAAGCCGTTTCAGTTTCGCCTATAGCCTTTTTAATACCCTGTACGCTGGTTTCTACCGAATACATTTCCGCTATAACTCTTTGCATATCAAGATTAGAAACCAATCCTGCCGCCAGTCTTTTTTGGTATATATCAACTGTTTGAGCTCTTGAGGTAAACGTGTGCTGCGCTATGACAAGCTGCGCGTCATTTGAACGCAAAGCGAAATAAGTTCTTGCAACATCGGCAGTTAAAGCGATTATAACAGTATCCATACTTGCCTGCGACGCGAGAAGCTGCGCTCTTTTTGATTCGGACAGTCTTTTATATTTTCCCCACAAATCAAGTTCGTATGATATTCCCGCGCTTAAAGAATAACTTTCTCTGTTGTTTGTATTGCTTCCGTCAGCCGATACGCCCGCGGCAGGCATTCTTGCCGCGTCCGTAATTCCGGCAATCGCTCTCGCCTCGTTGACTCTTGCGATTGCAAGCCTTAAATCCTGATTATGAGCAAGCGCTTTCCTTATCAGTTTATTTAAGATTTCATCATTAAAATTTTCCCACCATTTGTCTGAAACAACATAAGAAACGCCGTCAGGCAAATCAGTCTGCGGACGGACATAATCTTTGCCCGCTGCGCATGAAGATAGAATAAGACATGCTGAAAAAAACAATATTAATTTTTTCATTTTTGGTTCTCCAAGATTTGTCATCCTGAACTTGATTCAGGATCTCATTCTTAAAAATCAGATTGCGGATTCCCGTATTAAGACCTTACGGGACAGGCTCGCTTCGCGACCGCAATGACGGCAATTGTAAAAATGGACTATATTTCCTTCCCCCTTGCGGGGAAGGGCAGGGTTAGGGGTTGCCGTTAAAGCTTTACCAACTACAACCCCTCACCCTCTTGCTTCGCAAGTCCCTCTCCCGCAAGGGGAGAGGTTTTTATAAGCTTATCGTGCTGCTTTCTTAAAACTTAATTTGTCCGCAAGTTTGAGTATCAGAGCAAAAAAGTACGGTATAAAGAACGGCGCTATAAGCGTTGCGCCCAACATACCGGCTACAACTGCAGTGCCTATCGCGTGCCTGCTTGCCGCGCCCGCACCGGAACTTATGGCAAGCGGAATACATCCGCAAATAAACGCAAGCGAAGTCATTATTATAGGCCTGAAACGCATTTTTGACGCTTTTACCGCGGCTTCTTCATAAGAAAGCCCATGCTTTACATTAAGCTCCGAAGCAAACTCTACAATTAATATGGCGTTTTTCGCAGCTAAACCTACAAGCGTTATAAGCGCCACCTGAAAATAAATGTCGTTCGGCAGCCCTCTTACCATAATGCCAAGCAAAGCTCCGAATACTGCAAAAGGCAGAGCGGAAAGAACCGCAAGCGGAAGACTCCACTTTTCATACTGCGCCGCAAGTATTAAGAAAACAAAAATTATACCCAAAATTAAAGCCGATGAAGCGCTGCTTGAAGAAAGTTTTTCCTGGTACGTTGAACCTGTCCACGCAAGCGCATAGTCTGCCCCTAAAACTTTAGCGCAAACTTCTTCAACCGCTTTTATAGCCTGACCGCTGGAATAACCCGTGGCAGGATTTGCCAAAATTTTTGCAGAAGGGAAAGAGTTAAAATGTTCAACCATATCGGGTCCCGAGGTCTTTTCTAAAACCGCAAGATTAGATAACGGAATCATATTTCCTTTACTTGACCGCACAAAAATTTCCGATAAATGTTCGGGTCTTGCCCTGAAATCGCCGTCTGCCTGCATCATAACTTTAAAACTTCTGTTGGATTTAGTGAAATCGTTTATATATGTTTGCCCGAAAGTCGCCGCCATTGTCGCGTATAAATTATCAAGCGTTACGCCTTTGGCATGCGCGTTTACAGTGTCCACTTTCATTTTGTATTTAGGCGTGGCAACGTTAAAAGTAGTGCGGACTCCTGTAAGCTCAGGTCTGGCGGAAAGTTCTTTTATAACTTCCTGCGTTTTTAAAGCCAAATCTTTTAGCGAACCGCCGCCTTTACTTTGTATATAACCTTCAAGCCCGCCTGTTGTGCTTAAGCCCATAATAGCCGGAGGATTAAACGGCATAACATACGCTTCCGGTATTTCTTTTGAAGTCCTCAAAGCTATTTGATAAATTATTCCCCTTGCTGATTTTCTTATGCCTTTTCTTTCGCTCCAAGGATCAAGCCTTATAAAAAATCCGCCGGAATTGCTTTGCGCCGCGCCGCTTATTATGTCAAAACCTGAAAAGTTAAGTTCTTCTTTAACGCCGGGGATTGATGAAACAATTTCTTCAACTTTTCTTACTATCTCTCTTGTTTTTGAAACAGGGGCAGCCGGGTCTGCCATTACCGCAGCCATTATATAGCCCTGGTCTTCAACAGGCAAAAGGGCGCCGGGAACTTTTTTAAACATAAATCCTGCAGCTAACCATATTATTAAAACAACAACTATCGCTGTTGTAATATGTCTCACAAAATAAGCAACTTTTCCGGTATAAAAATTCGTAATCTTTTCAAACATACGGTCAAAAGCCGCAAAAAATCCTTTTTCTTTTTTCTCTTCCGGCTTTAGAAGCATAGCGCACAAAGCGGGCGTTAAAGTAAGCGCCACTATACCGGAAACAACTACCGAACAGGCTATGGTAATAGCAAACTGTTTATACATAACGCCCGTGAAACCGCCCATAAAAGCTATAGGCACAAACACGGCGCATAAAACCAAAACTATCGCTACAACCGGACCGGAAACTTCTTCCATTGCTTTTATTGTCGCTTCTTTTACGGGAAGTTTTTCTTCTTCCATAATTCTGT